>JAUYFI010000136.1 GCA_030691075.1 Sulfurisoma sp.
GCTTGTCGAACGGTCGAACCACACGAACGGGAATTGGGGGCTCACCAGGATTTAACTCGAGCCTGGCCCCTTTTGCTTTCCTTTTGCTTTTCAAGAAAAACCCCGCCTCCTTGTGAGAATCGGGGTTTTGAGTTGCGGCACACTCGGTGTTAAGAGGGTAAGGGGCCTGGATTTAATTCGAGCCTGGCCCCTTTAATTGCTTTCTTTAATTGCTTTAAGCAACAGCAAGGAAGTTTGCCGTATTGAAGAGGCCAGCGGTGATACTTGCAACGCCCGTCAAGGTGACAATTTCAGTTCCGGCCAGATCTGCTGTATTCCATGCAGCGCTGATTGTACCTTCTGAGTTAGAAATTGCTGTTACGTGGCCATTCGTACCATCTGACCAGACAACCAAGAATCCGTTAGTGGTCGTCGGGGCGCCACTACTGGAAATAGCAGTCGTGCCAGCAGCAGCACCGAGGTCGATAATAAGTGCTGCTTGGTCAGCGAAGACGCCAGTAGTAAGGACGAGTATCTCATCAGTAGCAAGAAGAGTCGTTGCACCAGCACCCTTCGCCACTTCCCTGATCACCAGATTCCCATCAATCGCTGTAGTGCCATTACCTGCAGTCACAATACCAAGGGATGCAATTGCCGTGCTATCCGAGATATCGATTTGCAAAATGTCACCTGAAGCACCACCAGTGAACCCGGTGATGGCATCTGCTGTAGCGGTTGCATAAGCAGCACCTGCAGTTGTAACCACTGTGTCGGCTACGCCGTCCCCAGTACCAAGGCTAATCACGTCCAGAGCCGCGCCGCCGGTGATCGAATCAGCACCCGCACCGCCCGTGATCGTATCCGCCCCCGCACCGCCCGTGATGGTATCCGCGCCAGCGCCACCGGTAACACTGAACTTACCGTTCGTTTCGGCAGCACCCGCAACCGTCAGCTTGCCGCTTGTCATCGATGAGGCGTTGATGGCAAGCGTGTCGCCGGCGTCGATGTTGGCATCGACCGTGGTAATCGATACATCCGTCGTGGTATTGGACAGGGTGAGTGTGTTGATTCCGGTGAAGTCGCCATCGAATGTGATCGACAGCGCAGTGTTGTCGGTCACTTTCAAGGTATCGGTACCAGCAGCACCCGTGATGGTGTCTGCGTTCGACAGGTTGGCGGCAGTGAAGGTGAAGATATCCGCGCCCGCGCCACCAACAAAGTTGTCGGCGCCCGACGTTCCGGTGAAGACTACCGCAGTACCCGACGAAGATGACGTCGCGGTGGCGGCCGAACCGAAGGTCAGGGTATTGGCGGTTGCATCCAGAGTCCAGCCCGTCGACAAATCCAAAGAACCGGTCAGTTCGATCGACAGATCGGTGCCCGCCGTGAAGACGGTTGAGGTGTTGGTCCTATCCATCACCAAATACGTGTTGGTGCCGAAGTTGAACCAGCGAATCAAGCCATTAGTGGTGTTATCCACTGACGAGATCGCCGCATTCATGTAATCCGACAACGTGGCAGCCGACGACAGGGTCACCGCCGTGGTGGTAAAGGTCTCCGTGCCCTTGTCAGCCCAGGTCAGTGCATCGCCGGAAGCCATATCCTTGACAGTAGCCAAGGCCAACGAGCTGCCGGTGTTGGCAGTGATCAAAACCAAGTCGGCACCGGAGCCTGTCGTGATCTGATCAAGACCCGTGCTGCCATCGATGTAATCATCGCCAGCACCGCCATCGATCGTATCATTACCCGTGCCGGTTTTAAGGTTGTCGCCGTTTGAACCGCCCGTAACGACTTCTTTGTCTGCTTCGGCGGATCCATCAAACACGAGAGAAGCACCAACGGCTGTAAGCGCGGAGCCATTAACCGTCAAGGTCTTGGTGGCAGTAATAACCGTGCCGCCGCCAAGGATCACTTTGGCGCTGTTGGATGCAATCGTATTTGCGGCAATCGTGATGGTGTCGATCGAGGTCGTGAGACGCAGATCGGCACCCCCCGACGTGTTGTCAGCCGTGATAACGAGGGTATCGGCACCCGTACCGCCTGTGATGGTGGTGGCAGAGTCGAAGTCGGCAGCATTACCGGTCACCGACAATGTGACGTTCGCGGTATTCACAAGCTTGTCGGCGTTGGTCGAGTCACCCGTTATCTTGACCGAGGTATCACCCGTGAAGCCGGCAGCCAATGTAACCACCTCGTCCGCGGCATCGGTCAAGTCGAATGTGTTGAAACCAATCGCATCCGAACCGAAGGACGCAGTCGTGGCGCCTGTGATTTTGAGTACTTCAACATTGGTGACATGGGTCAGATCGCCGGCATCGTAGCCGGAAACCGACAGTGTGTCCGTACCCGAACCACCATCGATGGTGTCGTTGAAATCCAACGCCGTACCCATGCTGATCGAGTCGTTGCCATCGCCACCGCTCACATTTTCGTAGCTGGTTGTGGAGCCCGACACAGACAGGGTGTCATTGCCCGCACCACCGGAAACGGTCGCGTAGCTTGCACCGGATTGGGTAATCGTGACCGTGTCACCCGCGCTACCCGCGGTCACCGACATCTTGCCGGCGTTGGTGCCGGAGGTGAAGGAGAGCACAGCCGAGCTGTTGGTCAGCGCGGAAGCATCCACCGTCGCCGACTGGGCAGAAGCCGTTGCCAGGCCCGTGAATGTGGCGCCCTGCGATGCGGTAGTCGTGTTGGCAGTCACGTTGATGGTGTCAACAAGCGTAACCTGAGCCAGCGAACCCGTGCCGGAGGTGGCGCCGATGTTCAGCGTGTCGGTACCCGTACCGCCGGTAACCGTCGTCACGGTCGTCGCATCGAAGTCGGACAGATTGGCATTCACCGTCAACTTAACGTTGGCGCTGTTAACCACCTTGTCGCCCGAAGCACCCGTACCGGTCAGCTTGACGGTGGTGTCGCCCGTATAGCCGGTCGCCAGGGTCAGGGTTTGCGCGCCCGTGCTGGACAGATCGAAGGAGGCCGAGGCGCCGATGGCGGCGCTCAGCGTCGCGGAAGCTGCCGCACCCGTGATCTTGATGTTCTCGACGTTGGTGACGTTGGTGAAGGCAGAAGTCGAGCTGATGGTATCGACCGACAGGGTATCGGTACCCGAACCGCCATCGATGGTATCGGCCGAGGTCAGGTTGGCGCCCATGGCGATGGTGTCGTTACCATCGCCACCCGCGAGACTGTCAGCTCCCGTACCCGCCGTGATGGCATCGATACCTGCACCACCGCTTACGGTGTTGCCGGCGCTGGCCGCGTTCAGATCAAGGGTATCGTTACCCGCACCGCCGGTAATATTGAGCGAGCCTGCATTGCCAGACAGTGCAGTGATGCTGACCGCCGCGCTGCTATTGGTCAGCGCAGATGCATCCACGGTGACGGTCTTGCCAGAAGCCGCGGTCACTGCAGTCAGCGTTGTGCCACTGGAAGCCGTGGAGGTATTGGCGGTAATTGTGATGGCCTCAACGCCCGTTACGCTACCAAGTGCGGCACTACCCGCGGCTGCATTGATCGACAGCGTATCGGTACCCGTACCACCGGTCACAACGACGTTATTGAAGGCTGCATCCGTACCGGAAACAGTCAGGGCCACGTTGGCACTGTTGGTCACGGTGTCGACACCGGTGATACCCACTTTAACCGTCGTGTCGCCAGTGTAGCCCGAACCCAGGGTAGCGGTCTGTGCGTCGGTGTCAGTCAGGTCAATAGCGGTTACACCCGTCAGAGCAGATGTCAGGCTAACGACCGCACTGTTGCCAGTTGCCTTGATAGTCTCAAAGCCCGAAACATTGGCCAAGACCGTATTGGTGATAGTTGCGGCAATGTAGTCGGTCGAATATACGTCGGCCGTGCCAGCACCACCCTTGACCGTCAGGTTGGTCGGAACAAGGACGCCCGTGGCAATGGTGACCGCACCCGTCGCGGCGGAGGCGTCGATTGTCTTGACCGTGGATTGGCCCGTCACATCGACCGTCACGGCCGTATCGCCCGTGACGTTGACTGTCGCAAGCGCATTTCCCGCCAAGATCACTGAACTCTTCGTTGTTGCAGAAGCAACGGTAATGGTTTCAATTCCGTCGGCGGTCATCGTACCCGCGGACTGATTGGCTACCGACAGGGTCATCGCATCGGCGGTGCCGGTGTTGCCGGAGGAGTAGGTGAGCGTCAGATTGCTGTTGCCGTTCTTCATCTCGGCATTGACAACCTTGCTCAGACCCGTGAATTCACCTACTTGACCACCGCTAGAGGACAGACCCACCGTCGTCAGGCTGCTGTCAGCCAGTGCCATGTTAACCAGAACCGCGCCGCCAGTCTGGTATTGGCTCAACAAAACCTTCTCAATGCCATTAAAGGCAACGGCGGAAACCGTGGTGGGGTTACCACTTATACCAGAAGAAGCAATGCTAACGGTATCCGTGCCGGAACCACCGTTGATGATGTCACCCGCATTAATCGTGGTGCCGGTGGTGTTGTTAGCCACCACAGTGCCGCTTACAGAGTCATCACCGGTCGAACCGGAAACGGTGTCTTGACCCGTCGTGAGGGTGAAGGTGCCGCCGGGGGCGTCTTGCACGGAGACCAGAACCGAGCCGACCAGCGTGTTGCCGGTGCCGAGCAGGGCGACTTTCAGGCCTTCCAGGCCTTCCGTCGCGGTGTCGCTGGAGGCGGTGACGGTGAAGGTGCCGGTGGAGGAGCCGGCCGCGATGGTGACGGTGCCGGTGGCGGTTTGCACATCGGAGGCGGAACCGGCGCCAGCCACGCCGCCCAGGGTGTCGCCGCTGACGTTGTAGGTGAAACTGATGGGGGCGTAGGTGGTGGTGTTGGCCGTGACGGTGATGGTGGTCGCGGCGCCGCCTTCGGTGATGGAACTGGCGCTCGAGGTGACCGTGAAGGTGGTCGGAGCGGGCATCGCGGAGCCAAAGTTGGTGGTGATGGCGGTGCTGACCGTGGCGGCGCTGTCGGTGACGCCGGTGATGGCGGTTCCGAGCGCGGCGACGGAGGCGAACGTGGCGCCGGCAGTGGTGCCCGCGTAGGCGGCGGCGACTTCGGCGCGGTTGTCGGTCACGGCGCCCAGGGCGAGCAGGTCGGCGTCGGTGGTGTTGGTGCTGTTGATGGAGTCAACCAGGTCGTTCAGCGCGGCGGCGAAGGTGCCGCGAGTGGCGAAGGTGGAGACCAGCGGGGTGAGGGCGGCAACCCAGGTGTCTTGCGTGGCTTGGGCAACGGATGTGCCGGCGACGAGGTTGGCCACCAGCGCGGTGACGAATTCGGTGTCGGTGGCCGTGGAGGCGTAGCCCGAGAAACCGGTTTGGGTAGCGTAGTAGCCCAGCAGCAGGTCGGCCAGGTTGGCCGCCGTGCCGCCGCCCGCCAGGTAGGTTCCGCCGGCATTGACGAGGTCGGCGGTGACGCCGGATTTGAACGCACCCGCCAACAGCTTGACGGTCTGCTGCTGCTGGGTGTTATAGGTGCTCAGAAATGTAGGCATGTGGTATAGCTCCTGTACAGGTTAATAACATTCATTCCAGACCCGAATCCGAGCCCCGGATTACGCGCCTTTTCAGACTACGTACGGCAGAATACTAGCGAATGCAATAGCCATCGACTGTGATGGCCATCACATGGTTAATCCGGTGCCCGTCGGTGTTGTGTTGGCGCAACAAAAAACCTCCAGACAGAAAAACTGCCTTGTAGCAGGCGGGATGGTATCAGGTTTTTTTGGGGGGGTGGCACAATAAGCCCCGTTCGCGCTGGGCTTGTGGTTCGACAGGCTCACCACGAACGGCTCAGGTGTGTGGCCGATCATGGTGAGCCTGTGGTTCGACAGGCTCACCATGATCGGCCCATACCCCCGTTCGGCCTGACCGTGGGATTGTGGTATATTTTCAACGCTGTTTTCGCCACTCCCGTGCGCACCTTGCTTCATCATGAGGATAAATCTCGGGAACCCGCATCGATAATGGAACCGTTCAAGACAACCGAGCTTAAAGAAGGCCTCCCCCCGGCGTTCGTTAATGGGGACGCGCCAGCCATGACCAAAACGCTTACCGATTCGGAAGTGTCCAGGCGTGCGCTTGATGCCGTGTTCAGGGATCGCCCTTCCTACTTTGTGAAGCGTAACGACGAACACCCGCCGGCGTAGTCGGCGCCATGTCGGCAGACACTTCAACCTACCCGGACGATATCCTGTCCGGAGATTTCACCCCGGAAGACCAGAAGCACCGAAGACTTGACGAGATAACCACTTGGTTCTCCCGGTTTGCCGAGTATTGTCTGGAAGAAGGCGGTATCGGTATTGGATTCAAGGCCGGCATCCAGTCGTTGATCAACTCCGCCTATTGGGAGCAGATGGACGAGGTTGTGAGACCCAAGATAATATCTGGCACCCCCAATGGCGAGGCGCGGGCTGATCGACACAAGATCGCGTCTCTCATGGAATTGATGATTGTTCATGCACAGCCGGTAACGTATGGCAACCCGGAAATTGCGGAAGACCTGAATGTGCGCCTTGCCTTCTACGTTGCCACCAACATCATCGGCAACTGGAATAGCGAGAAATGCGAAAACCTTTATGTGAGCGAGTCATTTGACCGTGAGCATAGAACTTGGTTGAGGCGGGTGAATACCAAGGCCGAGGGCATGCCTGTATTCTCGAATGCAGCTACATGGTATCTCGTCGAACTGCTCTACCTTGAGAGGGTTGCGAAGGCTCAGGCTTGACGCAATTTCCTGCCCGTTCGCCCTCCCATCCACCCGTTCGTGGTGAGCTTGTCGAACCACACGAACGGGGGGGCTCACCACGAAGGGGACACACCTACCCCGCCTCCCGCCAACCAAGGAATTCAGGATGATTCGTGCAGAGGCGGGTTTGATGACGGGTGGGGGCGATCTGGATGGGGTGGTTCGCTTGCGGGATGGGGTCGAGCTGTTTTCGGGGACGCTGCTTGCCGATGGGCGCCATGTGCTGACGGCGGCGCACGGGCTGCGGGGCGGGGCTTTGCCGCGGGTGGAATTCGCCGTTCCTTCGGGCATTCTGGCGGTGCCGGTGACGGCGGCGTTCGTTCATCCGCTGTTCGATCCGGCGAACGGGAATTTCGACCTGGCGATCGTGACGCTGGCGGAGCCGGCGCCGCTTGCGGCGAATCGCCACGAGATTTACCGGGGGAGCGACGAGGTCGGGCAAACGGCGATTCTGGCGGGCTGGGGCTTGGGCGGGACGGGGGCGACCGGCGCGACCGGCGTGGCGGCGACATCCGCGCCGGGCGTGGCGGAAAACCATTTCGACGCGACGGTCGGGGCGCTGACGGACTGGGCGGCGGGGGCGCTGGCCTGGTCGCCGGCGGCGAACGCGCTGTTGCTGGCGGATTTCGACGATGGCACGGCGGCCCATGACGCGGCCGGCCGCTTGCTGGGTTTGGCGGATACGGGCCTGGGCGCGGCGGAGGGTTTGATCGCTTCGGGCGATAGCGGCGGGCCGGCGTTGCTGAACGGGCAGATCGCCGGGGTGGCGGCCTATGTGTTCAGTCTGGAGCAGGGTTTGACGGTGCCCGATGCCGATGGCGTGGATAATAATTCGAGTTTCGGGGAGTTTGGGGCGTGGACGCGGGTTTCGGTTTTCGGGCAGTGGGTCGATTCGACGGCGCGGGCCGATCTGCCGGGCGCACCGCGCGAACGCGCGGATGTGGTGCGGGTGGCGGCGGAAGGCGATACGGCTACGTCGCTCGCGTATTTTCTGCTGGAGCTTTCGGCGCCGGCGGGCGCGGATGGCGCCCGCGTGGCGTATCGCACGATGGAGGGCAGCGCCCATGCCGGCGAGGATTTTTTGCCGGTGGCGGGTTGGTCGGTGATTTATCCGGGCGAAAGCGCCGCCGTCATCGCCGTGGAGGTTGTGGGCGACAGCCTCGTCGAGGGGGACGAAACCTTCGGTCTGGAAATAACGGCCCCTCAAGGCGGGAGCTTTTCCCACGGCGCGATCCGCCTCGTGGCCTACCGGACAATCGCGGACGACGACGCGGCTGTTTCGGTGGGGGGGTGAAGGCGACGACCCCGTTCGCCCCACTCACCCCCCCCCGCTCGCCCCCGTTCGCCCCCGCTCGCCCCCGCTCGCCCCCGCTCGCCCTGAGCTTGTCGAAGGGAGCTTGTCGAAGGGAGCTTGTGGTTCGACAAGCTCACCACGAACGGGATTTTGGCTCACCACGAACGGGATTTTGGCTCACCACGAACGGGATTTGGGGCTCACCACGAACGGGATTTTGGCTCACCACGAACGGGATTTGGGGCTCACCACGAACGGGGATTTGGGGCTCACCACGCCCCCCCTCCCCGTTCGCCCTGAGCTTGTCGAAGGGAGCTTGTGGTTCGACAAGCTCACCACGAACGGGATTTGAGCTCACCACGAACGGGAAGACGCACTCGCTACCCTCGGCAATACTCCTGCTAAGATATGTGCGTACAACGTGAATACATACAGGAGTTCTCATGACTGCGGCCAGCATCTCCAAGGAAGAACGCCTCGCCATCCGCATCGCGCCGGAGGTCAAGGACGTGTTGCGTCGCGCGGCCGAGAAGGAACACGCCAGCCTCTCTTACTTTATTGTGCGTGCCGCACTTGACCGGGCCGAAACCCTCCTGGCCGAGGAAACGCGCTTCGTCGTGTCCCAAGAAGCGATGGATGCTTTCTGCGCCGCGCTTGACGCACCGGCGCGCGACATCCCGGAACTCAGAAAGCTTCTGTCCGAGCCGGGCGTTTTTGAACGGTAGCGTTGCAACGAGCCCGTGATCGAGCCTCTGCGCGGCCCCTTGCTGCTGGCCTCCGATTTCGAGGTCGGGGGGTTTTCCTGCGGCCACCAGGCGCTTGACAACTATCTCATCCGTCATGCGTTGCAGGCCCAGCGCGCAAACACTGCACGGACTTTCGTTGCGCTGCGCGGCCAGCATGTCGTGGGCTACTACAGTCTCGCCGCGGCTTCCATTGAACCCGAACAGGCAGCACCGCGCGTCGCCAGGGGTGCCGGCCGCCATCCCATCCCGCTCACCCTGTTGGCCCGGCTTGCGGTGGATCGGAGGGAACAGGGCCGCGGATTGGGCAAGGCCCTGATGAAAGACGCCTTCAAGCGCTACCTTGCCGCGCAAGAACAGGTGGCAAGCCGCGCACTGCTGGTTCATGCCATCGACGAGCCCGCGCGAAACTTCTATCTCCGCTTCAGCTTCGAACCGGCATCCTTCGATCCCCTGCATCTCTACATCCTGACGAAGGATATTCTGCGGGCACTGATGTGAGCCAACTTTCGCCCCACCCCCCGTTCGCCCTCCCTCCCCACCCCCCCGTTCGCCCTCCCTCCCCCCGTTCGCCCTCCCTCCCCACCCGTTCGCCCTCCCTCCCCCCCCCCCGTTCGCCCTGAGCCTGTCGAAGGGAGCCTGTCGAAGGGAGCCTGTCGAAGGGAGCTCATGGTTCGACAAGCTCACCACGAACGGGGATTTTGGGCTCACCACGATCGGGGATTTGGGCTCACCACGATCGGCCCCACACACTCCGTTCGCCCTGAGCCTGTCGAAGGGCCGTGTCGGTGCGCCCGCTCATGGTTCGACAAGCTCACCACGAACGGGATTTTGGGCTCACCACGAACGGGATTTTGGGCTCACCACGAACGGGATTTTGGGGCTCACCACGAACGGTGGCCGGGTTAAGATGTTGCGTTCGGTTACGTCGGATCATCGGCGGCGGGTGTGAAGGGGATGTGATGAGTTTCTGGGTTTATATGCTCCGATGCTCGGACGGGAGCTATTACACGGGCCACACGGATAGCCTCGAAAGCAGGATTGCTCAGCATGTCGCCGGAGCGTTTCCGGATTGCCATACCTTCAGCCGGCGCCCTCTCGAATTCGTGTTCTCGCAGGACTTCCCGACACGCGAGGAGGCTCTTGCGTCCGAGCGGCAAATCAAGGGGTGGAGTCGCAAGAAGAAAGAAGCGATGATTCGCGGAGATTGGGATGAGGTTTCGCGCCTTGCGCGGTCATCTCATCCTTCGACAGGCTCAGGATGAACGGCCCTACACACCGTTCGCCCTGAGCCTGTCGAAGGGCCGTGTCGGCGCGCCCATTCATGGTTCGACAGGCTCACCACGAACGGTTCAGGCGCGTGGCCGATCATGGTGAGCCTGTCGAACCACACGAACGGGGAATTGGGGGCTCGCCATGATCGGCCCCACACCCCGTTCGCCCTGAGCCTGTCGAAGGGGGATATGATGATCCGACGATGACCGCGGCGATTTATTTCCACCCTGAGGCGTATTCGACCGCGGGCCCGAAGCTGATGGGCCGCAACGCGGCGGGGGAGTCGTTTTTGCGGGGGTTTCTGGCCTACTCGCGCGCGACGGAATTCTGGGCGCTGGTGCAGCAGCCGGAGCATGCCCGGGTCTTTGCGGCGGCGGTCGGGGCCGCCGGGCGCGTGGAGCCGGTGAAGGCGGTGGATAAGACGTCCCTGGCGGCGCTGGCGCACGTGGGCACGGTGTATTTTCCGGGGCCGGGGATCGGCGAACATGCGTGGCAGCGGGCGGTGGTGGCGGGCGATGCGGCGTGGAGCTTGTGCGGCATTACGCATACGACATCTTCGGCGGGGGCGATGGATGCGATCGCGGAGTTGATGACGGCTCCGGTTCAGCCCTGGGATGCGCTGATCTGCACGTCCGCCGCGGTGAAGGACAATGTGCTGCGGGTGCTGCAGGCGCAGGCGGACTATCTGGCGCGGCGCCTCGGCGCACAGCGGTTGGTGTTGCCGCAATTGCCGGTGATTCCGCTGGGTATCCATACGGCGGATTTCGCGTTCGGCGCCATGGAGAGGGCGGCGGCCCGGGCGGCGATCGGCGCCGACGCGGACACGCGGGTGGTGGTGTTCATGGGGCGGTTGTCGTTCCATGCCAAGGCGCATCCGCTGGCGATGTATCAGGCACTGGAAATCGCGAGCCGGGACTTGCCGGAGACGCAGCGGGTCGTTTTGGTGGAGTGCGGCTGGCACGCGAACGATCACATCGCCCAGGCGTATGCCGCGGCGGCGCGGCTGGCTTGCCCGAGCGTGCGGGTGGTGACTCTGGATGGCCGCACGGCGGAAAACCGGACGACGGCCTGGGCCGGGGCGGATGTGTTCTGCTCGCTCTCGGACAATATCCAGGAAACGTTCGGGATCGCGCCGATCGAGGCGATGGCGGCGGGTCTTCCGGTGGTGGTGGCCGATTGGGATGGTTACAAGGATACGGTCCGCGACGGGGTGGATGGCTTTCGCGTTCCGACCCTGATGCCGGGCGGGGGCCTGGGGGGCGATCTGGCGGCGCGCCATGCGCTGGCGATGGATACGTATGATATGTATTGCGGTCACGCCTGTTCCCTGGTGGCGGTCGATATCGGGGCGACGGCCCGGGCGTTTTCGCGGTTGTTTGCATCGGCCGAGTTGCGCGAGCAGATGGGCGCCGCCGGCCGGGAACGTGCCCGGACGGTGTATGACTGGGCGACGATCATTCCGCGGTACGAGGCGTTGTGGGCACAACTGGGCGATATCCGCAAGGCCGGTGCCGTCGAGCCGAAACTCCTGGCCCATCCCTGGCCGGCGCGGATGGATCCGTTTGCGGCTTTCGCGAGCTATCCGACGGCGGTGCTGACCGGGGAGACGGTTCTGGAACTGACGGATGCGGATGCGGGTGCGGCTCTGCGGCGTCTGCGGGCGTTTGGGGAATTGGCGATGGTGAGTTTCGCCAGGGTGGTGCTGCCGACCGATGCCGAGGCGCACGCCGTGCTGGACGCAGTGGCCGCCGGCCCGCGACCCGCCGCCGAGCTGGTGCGGGCGGTTTCCGCCGAGCGGCAGGCCTTCGTGTTCCGCTCGCTGGCGTGGCTGGTGAAGCTGGGCGTGCTGAGGGTGCGCGGGGAATCATCCCTTTGAGGTTCATGGCGCTGCGATAAGGGCTCACCGCGCGCGCGCTCCGTTCGCCCTGAGCCTGTGGTTCGACAGGCTCACCACGAACGGGAATTTGGGGCTCACCACGATCGGCCCCACCCCCCGTTCGCCCTGAGCTTGTCGAAGGGCCGTGTCAGCGCGCCCATTCATGGTTCGACAGGCTCACCACGAACGGGAATTTGGGGCTCACCACGAACGGGAATTGGGCTCACCACGAACGGGAATTGGGCTCATCACGAACGGGAATTAGGCTCACCATGATCGGGAATTTGGGGCTCACCACGAACGGGAATTGGGCTCACCACGAACGGGAATTTGGGGCTCACCACGAACGGGAATTTGGGCTCGCCATGATCGGGGGTACCATTCATGTCAGTCCGATCTATTTCGCTTATCGTGGCGCCATGATCCTTTGAGTCGTTTCGCATATGAAGATACTATTTATCCATCAGAATTTTCCTGGTCAGTTCAAGTTTCTGGCTCCGGCGCTGGTTGCGCGGGGCCATGAGGTGACGGCTTTCACGATGCAGAAGAATGCGCCGGCGGAGTGGCAGGGCGTGCGATTGTTCGGTTACGAGCCGGCGCGCGGGACGACGCCCGGCGTTCATCCGTGGGTGAGCGACTTCGAGACGAAGACGATCCGCGGCGAGGCGGCCTTTCGCCAGGCGCTGTTGCTCAGGCAGGAGGGTTATGCGCCCGACGCGATCATCGCTCATCCGGGCTGGGGCGAGAGCCTGTTTCTGAAGGATGTGTGGCCCAGGGCGAGGCTGGGGATTTATTGCGAGTTTTTTTATCACGCGGATGGGGCGGATGTCGGGTTCGATCCGGAGTTTCCGATCAGGGATGCCGGGGAGGTCTGCCGGCTGCGCTTGAAGAATCTGAACAATCTGCTGCACTTTGAAATCGCCGACGCCGGCATTTCGCCGACGGAGTGGCAGGCGAGCACGTTTCCCGAGCCTTTCCGCAGCCGAATCACGGTGGTGCATGACGGCATCGACACGGAGGCGGTCGCGCCGAATCCCGAGGTGCGCGTGACGCTTAACGGCAATCTGACGCTGACGCGGTCCGACGAGGTGATCACGTTCGTCAATCGCAATCTGGAGCCTTACCGCGGCTACCATGTGTTCATGCGTTCGTTGCCGGAGTTGCTGCGGCGCCGGCCGCGGGCGCGTGTGCTGATCGTGGGCGGGGACGATGTGAGCTACGGCGCGCGGCCGCCCGAGGGGACGAAGTGGAAGACTGTTTTCGCCGCCGAGGCGCGGGGGCGGATCGGCGACGACGATTGGGAGCGGGTGCATTTCCTCGGCAATGTGCCTTACCAGCATTTCATTCCGCTGCTGCAGCTTTCGACGGTGCATGTCTATCTGACGTATCCGTTCGTGTTGAGCTGGAGCTTGCTGGAGGCGATGAGCACCGGCTGCTCGATCGTGGCGAGCGACACGGCGCCGCTCCGGGAGGCGATCCGGCATGACGACACGGGCAGGCTGGTGGATTTTTTCGACGCGAAGGGGCTGGTGGACACGGTGTGCGCCCTGCTGGACGACTCCGCCGCGCGCGCGCGTCTCGGCGCGAATGCCCGCGCCTTTGCCCAGGCCCGCTATGACCTGAAAACGGCGTGCCTGCCGCGACAACTTGCGTGGGTGGACAGCCTGGCCTGACGCGGTGGGCGCGCCCGTTCATCCCTCCCCCACCCGTTCGCCCTGAGCTTGTGGTTCGACAGGCTCACCATGATCGGGACAATAAACTCCGTTCGCCCTGAGCTTGTGGTTCGACAGGCTCACCATGAACGGGACAATAAACTCCGTTCGCCCTGAGCTTGTGGTTCGACAGGCTCACCACGAACGGGACAATAAACTCCGTTCGCCCTGAGCTTGTGGTTCGACAGGCTCACCATGATCGGCCCCATACTCCGTTCGCCCTGAGCTTGTCGAAGGGCACCCTCCGGCTTCAGAATGCTTTGCGAATGCCGGCGAGCAGGGAACTGTTGCGGATGTTGAAGAGGTCGAGATTGGATTGCTGGCGCTGAATTTCGCCGCGCAGGGCGAGTTCCCAGCCACTGCTCAGGGGGTGGAAATACTCGAGGCGAAGGATGTCGCGGCGTGTCTGGCGGACGATGTTGTCGAACAGGGGGCTGTAGGAATCCCGATCCCGGGCGTAGCCTGTCGCGGCGAGAAATTCGAGGTGGCGGTTGTTGCCGAGCGGTTTTTGCAGCACCAGGGCCAGGTCGGCGCGGCGCTGGGGGCCACCGGGGCGATCGCCGTCGGGTTCGTCGCTCCCCAGGCGGATATTGACGGCGACCTGGATATCCGATCCGGCGCAGGCGAGGCCGCCCAGCAGGCCGCGATAGCGGCTGTCGAGAATGGGTTGGGTGGGGAAGCGGCGGGCTTCGCCTTCGAGCCCGCCCGTGAGACGACAGCCGAGCAGCTTTCTTTCGAGTACGCCCTGGAGCCGCTGGCTCTGAAACAGGGTGTTGCTGCCGAGGACGACCCGCTGTTGGCCGCCGAGGACGATCCAGCCGTTGTCGGTGTTGGGCCATGTGCCGCGCAGGCCGGCCAGGGTCTGGAACTGGCGAACGCCGAATTCGGGCGCGGCCGCGGGGCGGCTTTGTTTCCATTCGATGTGGCCGAGGGCGCGCAGGCCGCCTTCGCCCAGGGGGATGTCGCCTTCGCCACGGGCTTCGATCTGGACTCCATTGGAGGCGCGCGGTTGGTATTCGGGGGCGAGGGGCAGCGACACCGGGGTTCCGCCAAAAGTGAGGGTGAGGCTGTCGATCCCCGGCGCCCAGTTGATGTTGGTTTCGCGCCCCGCCAGAAGGGCGAGTTCGCCCGTCCAGCGCGGTTTGAGGGGGGGCGCGGGGGCGCTTGCGGGGCTTCGGCCGCGGCTGTCGCGGTAGTGGGCAATGACGGCACGAATGGCCGGCGAGGGGTTGAATTCGCTTTCGACGTGGCGGAGCAGGGCTTCGCTGGTGGTGTGGTCGCCCAGGCGATGGCTGGCAATGGCCATGTCGAGCCAGGCGCCGGCGTTGGTCGGGTCGATGAGGACGATGCGCTCGAGCAACAGCAGGGCCTGGGCGTGTTCGCCCTTTTCCATGAGTTCGGCGGCTTGCCCGGTTTCGGTTTCGTCCCGGATGGGCGCGGAGGGGACTGGCTGGGCCACGGCGACGCCGGCAATGAGCAGCAGGGCGGCGAGAACCCCGGGGTGGGCGCGGAAATGCCTTTCCGACCGTCTGCTGCGACAGGCTGGAGACACCCGGTTCAACGCACCCAGAGAGTCGCGCCGGAGATGCTGGCGCCGGCACCCAGCAGGCGCTGGAAGGCATAGCCCGCCTGGGCACCGCCGGCGGCCAGGGTGCCGGAAACGTCCATGGACGATTGCGAGGGACGGGAGAGGAAGCGGCCATCGGCCTGGATGCCGCCGCGGGCGGACATCTGAATCTCGGGCAGGCTGGCGCCGCTGACGGCGATGGTGGTGTCGAAGGCCCGGTTGTCGAAATCGATGCCAAGGCGGCCGCCGGAGACGGTCATGGAGGTGAGTTGGCGGCCGTCGACAAGGTAGGCTTCGCTTCTGGCCAAGCTGAAGTCGGCTCGACCGGTGGCGGGGAAGTCGCGACCGCTTCCGCGTTCGCGCAGCAGCCCGAATATGCCACGGCCACCCGCGAGCTCGCGATCCGGGCTCAGTTGCTCGGCATAGCCGCTACCGGGTTGCGCGGGGTCGGCATAGGGTTGCCAGCGGCCCCACCAGATGCGGGGCGTGCCTTCGAAGCGGACCGGCGGCGGCAGGACACGCTCGGAGGCGGTCATTGCGGCGGCGGCGGAGATTTCGGCCACCACGGGTGCCAGTTCGGCGGTAATGGCCTGCGGCGGTGGCGCGGCCGGGATGGCGGCGGCGGGCGGGGGCACGGAGGGGGCGGTACCGACGCGCGTCGATCCCGGCGTGTCGGCGGACGACGAGGCGGCGGGAGCGGCGGGAGCGGCGGCGGCGTCGCCATTGCGGCGACCGGAACGCGGCTCTTCCTGGGGGGTAGGGCCAAAGCGGCCGCCGCCATTGGTGCCCGGTTCAGTCTGAAGCAGTTCGGGCAGGGGGTTGCGGGCGCGAAATTCGAGGTAGCGGCCGAGCATGGCCGCAGTCAGTTCGCGGGCGGCGGCGACATTGCACGGCCCCAGCGCTTCGACAAGGCAGCCTTCTCCGAACGGGGCCAGCACGATGGCTCCGCTATTGACGGAGACGCGGACGGTGTCGCGTCCGGCGGCCTGGGCGAGGAAGTCGGTGCCCTTGACGCCGATCGCGGCAATGGGGGTGTTGAGGCGGAAGCGTTCCCTGGCGGCTTCGCCGGCTCGCCCGGTGATGGATCTGACCGTTCCGTCTTCAAGGGAAAACTTGACCCGGCTTTCGCCCGGCCGATCGGCGATGTAATGGTAGTCTTCGATGCGCAGCCGGGTGTTGGGGCGCAATGCGACGAAGGCTCCGTCGACGAAGCGGATATGAACATGGCCGTTTTCGCCGGTTTCGAGACGCTGGCCGACCCGCACGGCAGCGCCGCGCGCGAGTTCGCGCGGGGCGTCGGGGCCGGCGGTAAGCCGCGAGTCGCCGATGACGAACGAGATCTCGCCCACCGCGCCCTCGGCGGCAATGGCGACGGGGGCGACGGGGGCCAGGAGCAGTAGGCACAGCAGAGCACGCAGCAGGGGCATGGCTGTTTCCCGCAGGGGTATGCCTTTGATTATAACAAGCCGATTTCGGGCGGCTAGTAGTGCGTTTCGGCAAAGCGCTTCCAGTAAAACCGTTCGGCCTGAGCGTGTCGAAGGCCTGCCTGGGAGCGATGATCGTGGTTCGACAGGCTCACCACGAACGGTAATCGGTGATTGTGGCGCGACAGGCTCACCACGAACGGTAATCGGTTTGTTGGATCGCTCTACTGGCGAGGAGGCTATCAGGTTGTTCATTTCGACCCTCCGTTCGGCGGGGTGGTTCCAAATACCTGCCGCGGCTGACGCAGGCCTTCGAGCAGGAAGGCGCCGCGCGACGTCAGTAGTCCTTCGGGCAGGCCGGCGGCGGCTCCCGGACCAAGGAGCAGCGGTTCGGCCAGGTCGGCCGTGAGTGATTGCAGGCGGTTGGCGACGGTGACGGTTTCGCCCATGGCGGTGTGGGTGCGACGGTGGGCGGGGCCGAAGGAGCCGACCAGCGCGATACCGGTTTCGATGCCGATGCCGATGCCCAGGGGTTCGAGGCCCGGCGGCGGGATTTCAGGCAGGATGCGCTGGCATTCGGTCAGGATATCGCGGCCGGCGGCGAGTGCCCGAGCGGGATCCGACGGGTTGTTCCAGAGTGCCATGACGGCGTCGCCGACGTATTCTTCGACGATGCCGCCATGGCGGCGAACGATGCGTTCGGCAACGGTAAAGAAGGTGTGCAGCAGCGCGGCCGATTCTTCGGCCGGGCGAGTTTCGCAGTAGGCGGAAAAGTTGCGCAGGTCGGCAAAGAGGACGGTGACTTGCTCGCGGCGCGCTTCGAGGGCGCCGCTGGGGGCGCGATAGGCGATCTCGGCGGCAACGGTGTCCGGCAGGTAGCTGGCGAGGTTGGCGTAGAGGGCGGCGCGCTCCCAGCGGGCGCGGGCGTGTTCGACGATGGCGAGAAGGATGCCGGCAAGCAGGGTAAGTGCGGCGGGGGCCGCCCAGCCGATCCAGAGGTGGCCGCCCAGCAGCGCGCCGCCGTGGAGGATGTACATGACGAGGGCCAGCAGCAGGGCGATCAGCGGCAGGCCCGCCACCGCGTTGCGGCCACGACGCGGCGCGAAGACGAGCAACAGGGCGATGGCGGCAAGGGCGACGAGAACCTGGAGCGCGGGGGCCGCGCGGGGGCTGCGGGGCAGTCGCCCATCGAGGAGGGCGGCGATGAACTGGGCGTGGACTTCGACACCGCTGACCGCGCCGCCCTGGGGGGTGGGCACGGCGTCGCCGATGCCGAAGGCGGTGGCGCCGATCAGTACCCAGGCGCCGCGGAACAGTTCCGCCGGCGCGCGTCCGGCGAGAATTTCGGAGGCGGGCACGGAAACGAAGGCGCGGCGGGGGAGTTGGTAGGAGAGACGGACGTCGCCGTTGCGGTCGACGGGCACGATGATTCCGGGGAGGGCGGGATGGGTCAGGCGCCAGGCGGGGTCGAGCCAGCCGGTGCCGGCGGTCAGGTCAAGCGTGGGCGCGGCTTCGGCGGCCTTGAGCAGGGCGGCGATGCCGAGGGCTGGATAGGCGTGGTCGTCGTGACAGATGAGCGCGGGCAGGTGACGCACCACGCCGTCGCGGGGGATGCGCGGGGTGATGTGGCCGGCGGTGCCGACCAGGGCGGGGGCGTTGCCGATGTAGCCCGTGGCCTTGGGCATGGGTTCGCCGCATGCGGGGGTTCGCAGCGCGCCCCGCAGGGCGCCGACGGCGGGCGGCGGTTCGTCGCCCAGGGTGAATATCTGGGCGAGAACGACGGGGTTGCGGGCAAATTCTTCGGCAAGGATGTCGTCGCCGGGGCGGGGGTCGGGGAAGACGATATCGTAGACTTGCGGCCCGGCGCCCATGGCCGCCAGGCGCCGGGAGAGTTCGGCCATGCGCTGGCGCGGCCAGGGCCAGGGGCCGACCGATGCGAGGCTGGCTTCGTCGATGTCGACGACGACGACACGGCGTTCGATCGTCGCTCCGGGGACGGCGCGCCAAAGCATGTCGGCCCCGTGTTCGTCGATGCCGCGCAGCACGCCCGGGGCGAGGAGTTGAAGAAGGATGACGACCGTCAGGGCCAGCCCGAGCGCGATCAGCCGTGCGGCGACAAAGCGCCGGTTCGTCACGGGAACCTTCGCGGGAGCAACCGGGGCGTTGCCGTGCGCCGATGGGTCCATCAGGACTGGCCGCCGGCGCGGCCAAGGAAATGACGGGAAAAGCCGCCAGCTTTCCCGCTAATGTCGTCGAGGTTGGGCTGTATCATCGCTCGATGCTTGAATATCCATTCGAAGGCCTATATTAGGCCGATTGGCGCGGCCTTTCTGTGTCGGCCGTCACAAATCCGGTTTCCGCATGGGCATCCCCGCCATCATTCTGAAAGAGCTGGAGTTTTTCCGGCAGTTGCCCGATGCCGCGGTCGCCGGGGTGGCCGGCGCAATGACGGAAAAGTCTTTTGCCCGGCGCGAGGTGGTCTTCAACAAGGGGGAGGCGGGCAATACCTTGTGCTTCCTGATGGAGGGACGGCTTCAGGCGGTCGATTTCACCATCGATGGGCGCGAGGTGGGGTTGTATTTTGTCGATCCCGGCGATTATTTCGGCGAGATGTCGGTGATCGACGGTTTGCCGCGGCCGGACTTCCTGATCGCCGTGGCCCGTTCCCGCGTGGCCTTTTTGTCGAAGGACGAGGCGCGGCCGCTGATTCTGAATACGTCTGGACTGGCGGAGCGCGTGCTGGTTCGAATGGCGCGGCGATTGCGATCGGTTTCGGCGCAGCGTACATTGCTGGGTTTGCCGAATCCGGCGCAACGCGTATGCGCCCAGTTGGTGCAGCTTTCGGTAAGGACGGCCACCGGACAGAAAATCGCCAACGCGCCGACGCACCAGGAACTGGCCATCATGGTGAATACGAGCCGGGAGTCGGTGACCCGGATTTTTCAGGTGTTGCAGGCCCGCCAGGTGCTGCGGCGTTTCGAGGGGGATCTGGTGTTGAACGATGCCGAGTATCTGAACAGGGTCGCCGAGGGGCAAGAGGAACTGCCCAAGTCGGGTTGATCCGATCCGGGGAAACGGAGGGTATCCGCATGCTCAACCATTCGTACTTTCTGCCACTGGCCCACCGCTCGCTGATCTGGCAGTTCGCCCGGCGCGAGGTGCTGACGCGCTACCGTGGATCGATGCTGGGCCTGGCGTGGTCGTTCCTTACGCCGCTGCTGATGCTGGCGGTGTATACGTTCGTCTTTCGCGAGGTGTTCAAGGCGCGCTGGGCGGGGGGGGAAGGCAGCGACTTCGAGTTTGCGCTCCAGGTTTATTCCGGCCTGATCGTGTTCAATCTGTTCGCCGAAGTGGTGAGCCAGTCTCCCCGGCTGGTACTGGAACGACCGAACCTGGTCACGAAGGTGGTCTTCCCCCTGGAAATTCTGCCTTGGGCAACGATCCTTTCAGGCTTTTTTCACCTGGCGATCAATATCGCGACCTTGTTGCTGGTGACGCTGGTGGTCAAGGGCGTGCCGCCGCCGACGGTGATCGCGCTGCCCCTGGTGTTCGCGGCTTTCGTGCCGTTGTTGCTGGGCCTGGCCTGGTTGCTGGCGTCGATCGGCGTTTTTGTCCGCGATATCGGTCAGATGACGGGCATGGTGGTGAGCCTGATGATGTTTCTGTCGCCGATCTTTTATCCGGCCAGCGCCTTGCCGGCCAAGTGGCAGCCGTGGCTGGCGGCAAATCCGCTGACGCTGATCATCGAGCAGACGCGGCGGGTCACCCTGGACGGTTTGTGGCCGCAGTGGGAATGGCTGGCCGGCTATGCCGTGGCTGCCTGCGCGATGGCCTGGCTGGGGGGGCGCTGGTTCGCGGCGACGCGCAAGGGTTTCGCCGATGTGCTGTGAGGCCGCGCGGTGAGTCCGGGAGATTCGCGCTGGCGGGTGCGCGACATGACGCCGGCGGATCAGGATGCAATGCGGGCGTTGTTTCATGAGTCTTTCGGCCACGAGATGCCGCCGGAGCAGTTTCGCTGGAAGTATGGCGACGGCGCCGGCGATGGCGTCGGGGTCTGGGAGAATGACACGCTGGTCGCGCATTACGGCGGCTTCGGCCGCCTGCTGTGGATCGGGGACACGGCCGTGGCGGCGGTGCAAATCGGCGATGTCATGGTGTCGCCCCGCTCGCGCGGGGTGCTGACGCGGCGCGGCCCTTTCGTGCAGGCGGCGACGTCCTATTTCGAACGTCGCCTCGCGCCGCGGGGGCCGGCGGCGTTTGCGTTCGGTTTTCCCAGCCGACGCCACCTCGATCTTGGCCGGCTCCTGGGGATTTATGACAGCGCCGACCAGGTCGCCGACGTGCGTTGGACGTTGCACGACATCGCCCCGCCGGGCTGCTGGTACGAGACGCGGCGGCTGGTACGCCTGGAGGGCGCTTATGTCGCGCGGACGGAGCGCCTGGTCGCGGCGATGAGGCGCGATCTGCCCGATCGGGTCGTCGGGGACCGTTCGGCGAGTTATCTGAATTATCGGTACGGCGGCTGGGGCGATTACGCGCTGTACGCTCTTTTGCTGCGCCCCCTGGGGCTTCTGGTCGGCCTGTTCGCGATCCGCGCCCCGGCAAGTGCGGGGGGCGAATGCGAGTTGCTGGATGTAATCGGACGGCTCCGGCATTTTCCGGTGTTGTCGCGCGCCGCCGGCGCGGCGGCGCGGACGCTGGGCGCCGGGACGTTGCATACCTGGGCGACGACGGCTCCAGCGGCCGTGTTTGCCCGTTGCGGGGCGACGGTGGAACCGACGGATGTCGATATCGCCGTCAGCACCTGGCCGGACCCCCAGGCGGCACGGGGCACGCAGGGGCGGTTCTGGCTGTTGTCCGGCGATACCGATTTCCGCTAGCCACCGCCAGCGCCATGCCTCGTTATCACGGTCTTGTCCATCGCCCCCTGCGCCTGTTGAAATCCTTGCGCCGGGAGTTGACCGGAACCGTCTATTACCTGCTGACCTTGCCCCTGCTGGGGCGAACCCGACGCATCGGAAAGTTGCATGCCCTGGCTCTGCGCCTGAGACGTGCGTTGATGGGTCATCCGCCCGCGATGGTCGAGGGACTGGATACGGGGTTTGTGATCGATCCACCGTTGATGCGTTCGTATTTCGAGACCATCGCCTGCATGGAGGGCGATGCGTTTTTCGCGGGCCGCCTGAAACGGGAAACGCTGCGCGGGGAATTCGATATCGAGGGCTTGGAGCACCTGGAGACCCTGAAGGCCGCGGGAAACGGGGTGGTGATGCTCTCCGGCCACATGGGCAGCCTGTATACCTTGTGCGTTGCCCTCGGCGCCCGGGGATACCGGCTGTTCCCGATCGCCGGCAGCGTTACCCGCGGGGCGGGCGAGCCATTGGCGAGAACCTGGGCGAAGCGGATCAATTACCGCAATACGGAGCGACTGCTGCCGGGGGAGTACGTTTATGTTTCAAGCTCCGGACGAATCGAGCGCAAGCTGCTGCCCCTTCTGCGGCGGGGCGAATGGATTTTCGCCTGTCTCGACCTGCCGCCCGGCGCCTCGGAGAATACCCTGGATATCCCGTTGTTCGGCCAGACGGCGCGGCTGCCTCGCACGCTGATCGACCGGGCGCTCGCCGGCGGCTATCGCTTCGTCACGGCCTGGGCGACGTTCCGCACCGATCCGGCATCCGGCCAATTGCGGCGGCATGTCGAGATCGAGCCTCCCTTCGAGCCGGGATTGTCGGCCGGGGCGGTCGCGATGGAGTACGGCGCGCGCCTGGAAAGGCAGATCCGCGCCCGTCCGGCACAGTGGGTCGGAACGGCGATTCTGCCGTATTACTTTCCTCACCTGCCGGCGACGCCGCTGCCAGGCTGTTGCGACAGCACATGACCGAGAGCGAAAACAAGTTGTGGCGCTGGCGAGCTCCCTTCGACAGGCTCCCTTCGACAGGCTCAGGGCGAACGGGGTGGGGGCCGATCATGGTGAGCCTGTCGAACCACAGGCTCCCTTCGACAGGCTCAGGGCGAACGGGGTGGGGGCCGATCATGGTGAGCCTGTCGAACCACAGGCTCCCTTCGACAGGCTCAGGGCGAACGGGTGGGCGGGTGTTCCCGGGGTCCCGTGTTAAGCTCGCGTCGATCAATTGGTTCCAACCCGGCGACACATCACCTGCCCATGTCTTTTGCAATCGAAGCAGTCAATCTCTCCAAGCAGTACCAAATTTACGATCATCCCCAGGATCGGCTGAAGCAGTTTTTCTGGGGGCGGCGGCGTCGCTATTTCCGCGAGTTCTGGGCGTTGCGCGATGTTACTTTCCGGCTGCGGCCGGGCGAGGTTCTGGGCGTCGTCGGACGCAACGGCGCCGGCAAGTCCACCTTGCTGCAACTCCTCTGCCAGACCCTGCGGCAGACGACCGGGGACTTGCACGTCAACGGGCGGATCGCGGCCTTGCTGGAACTGGGGGCGGGCTTCAATCCGGAATTTTCGGGCCGGGACAATGTGTATTTCAACGCCTCGGTGCTCGGCCTGTCCGCCGCGGAGATCGATGAACGCTTCGAGGAAATCGTGGATTTCTCGGGCATCCGCGACTTCATCGATCAGCCGGTCAAGACTTATTCCAGCGGCATGTACGTTCGCCTGGCCTTCGCGGTCGCGACGAGCGTGGACCCCGATATCCTTGTGATCGACGAGGCCTTGTCGGTCGGCGACGGGGAGTTTGCCCGAAAATCGTTCGATCGCATCATGGCGATGCGCGACGCGGGGAAAACCATCATCTTCTGCTCGCATTCGTTGTACCAGGTGGAGGCGCTGTGCGAGCGCGCGCTTTGGCTTGACGCCGGACGGGTGGCGATGGATGGGGCGCCGCACGATGTCGTGGTGGCCTACGAGGCGTCTCTCGCTCGCGGCCGCGGCGCCGCCGCGAAGACGGCAACGCGGGTGGCCGCGACGGCGACACCCGTGGCCCCCGGCGCGTCCTTCCATGCCCGCATCGAGCATGTGAGCGTGAGCGTGGACGGCAGGCCGGGGCGTGAACTGGTGGCCCACAGTACGTCGAGCACCGTGCGGATCGAGATCGTTTTCGCCACCGATACCGGGCTGCCGGTCCCGAGCGTCGCCGTCGTCTTTCTGTCGGAGAGCGGAGAGACCGTCGCCAGCGCCGGGTCGATCAACGACGGCGTGGCCTTGACGCGGGATGGCGCGGGCAGGGGGCGGGTGGCGATCGAGTTTCCGGAGTTCCCCTTGCTCAAGGGCCGCTATTACGTGGCGGCAATCCTGGCATGCGAGAACGCGATCCACCCCTACGAGATCGTGGAACGGGCGGCGGTACTGGAAGTCCGGCAGCGGGGACTGGAAAAGGGTTATGTCGCCCTGGCCCACCGGTGGCAGCCGCTTGATTGAGGGGGCGACGGGGTCGCCCAGATTGCTGCATGCGCTCCATGCGATGCGCGCGGTCGCGGCGCTGATGGTGTTTGCGTCGCACTACGAGCAGGCGGTCTTCCGCAGGGAGTTGATCGCGGGCACGATGGATTCGGGCACTTTCCATTACGGTTTTTTCCTCCGGGCCGGCACCTTCGGCGTCGCGCTGTTTTTCCTGATCAGCGGCTTCATCATGGTTTACACCTCCCGACGGGAGGGCTTGTCCGCCGGGCAGTTCGCGGTCAAGCGCGTATTGCGGATTTTTCCGGTGTATTGGGTCTGCCTGCTCCTCCACGGCGTGCTGGTCGCGTCACCCGATTTTATGTCGACCGTGGCCGGTTCCTCGGTCCTGCTGCCGCTGCAAAACAGCGCGCCCCCCGGATACGGTTTCAGCACGCTGGCGATGGCATGGACGCTGACTTACGAGATGGTTTTTTATGCCTATTTCGCGCTCGCGATCCGCCTGGGGCGAAGCCGCCCGGGCACCGGGTTTGTCGTTTTCGTGCTGCTCGCGGTCGGCGTGCTGGCGCTGCAATTGTCTTTCGCGGGCCAACCGACGCTCGACCCCCAGGCCTCTCCGATCATCGGCGGAGAGGGTCGTCTGGCCGCGCTGGCAAGCCTGCTGGCAAATCCGCTCTTGCTACTGTTCGGCCTCGGCGCGCTGGTCGGCGAAGGGTTCATGGCCTGGTCGGATTATCCGCGACGCCATCCGGCCAGGCGCATCGCTCCATGGTTCGGCCTGGCAATGCTTCTGGCATCGCCGCTGCTGTATTTCCTGATGCCCCCGCAGCATGGCCTTTTCGGGTCGGCGACTCCGGCGCTGGCGATATTTCTCGCCGCCGTCAGCGCGGATCTGTCGGATATCCGGATCGATTCCGCGATGGTTCATGCCCTCGGACACTGGTCCTATGCGATCTATCTGATTCACATTCCCGTCATCCAGTCGGTCGAGCGGTTCGCTCCCGATTTCTGGGCGCGGCACTACAACATCCTGGCGGTCGCGGGCCTGACGCTCGCGGTGCTCGGCGTGGCCGCGGCCTTGCACCGATGGGTGGAGCGGCCCGGAATACGCCTGGGGAAACGCCTGGCGAAAATCGGCTCGGGGCCGCCGCCATCCCCGGACGGGGGGACCGTTCGAGCATGATCGATCTGTCCGAGCAGGAATTCGTCGCGCGGTTGCGCGATCTGGAATGGGTCGCGGCGGCGGCGGGCGGCCTGGATGCCACGGAACAGACACGGGTCGCGCTCGAGTCTTTTCAGCGGCATCCGTTCGCGGTCGCGGCCGGCCGCTACGCCGATAATTGCGGCGCGGCGCTCGGCTTGTCCGCGGCGGCGGCCACGAATGCGGCGCGGCTCAATCTGGCCGGCCATGCGCGCGGATTCATCCAGCATGGCAGCCCCCTTGTCCGGGAACTCGACGCCGCGTGGGCCCGGCGTTGCCTGGATGCGGGCGGGGGCCCCGCCGATGTCGCGCTGCCGGAGCGGGGTACATTGGTGCTGACGTGGCACGGGCCCGAATACCATCTGCTGTTCTGCTGTCTCGGCTTGCTTGGCGCTCGCGTGTTTCCGGTCGTGGCGCCGGAATCGGCCGCGATGTTCCACCGCCATGTCGCGGGCTATCTGAAGCGCCTGCACGACGATACGAGGCGAAATTTCGGCGGCGGGGATTATGTCTTCATCGAGGACGGCGAAGCAACGGCGCGCCAGGTCGGCGAGAAACTCGCCGCGGGGGCCACGGTCGTCGCCCTGATGGACAATCACTTTCACGACGGGCGGGGCCAGGGAAAATTCTCCGGGGAGATTTTCGGGAGGAGCACGACGCCACGCGCGGGCGTGATCAAGCTGGCCATCGCCGGCGGCTATCGAATTCTTGTCGCGAGCAACGTTTTCGACTGGGCAGCGGGACGGCATTGCCTGCTCGCGCGCGCGGTGAGCGAGAATTCGATGCGGGGCGTCATCGATGCCTATTTCCGGTTTCTGGCCGAGGCGGTCGCGAGACGCCCGGAATGCTGGGACGGCTGGTATTGGTTCGATGCCTTGCCGGCGGCGTGACGCCGGGACGACCGAACCGCGGATCGGGGCCATCCGGTGACGAGTGGAAAATGGAATGACAGGGCCTATCTCGATCGCTACCCCGACGTGGCGGCCGCCGTGGGGCAAGGCATTTTCCGTGACGGCTATGCGCATTATGCGAGTCATGGGCGACGGGAGGGTCGAAATCCCGCGTGGGTCGCGATGTCGGGACGAACCACCCGGCACTGCCTGGATCCCTGGAACTATCTGGAGATTACGCCGGCACTGGGGTTGAAGCCATGCTGCAATATCAAGAGCCTGGCATCCTGGTCCGCGGCGGGCGAGGATCCCGGATCGCAGCGGAATTCCCGGCCGTTCCGCGAACTGCGCATGGAGTTGCTGTCGGGAAATTTGCGCGAAGCCTGCCGCCGTTGCCATATCCGGCCGCGGGTGGCCGTGGAAGTGCTCGAGACGGAAGTCGCCCGGCTTGTCGGCGGCGCCGCCGACACGGGCGCTCCGCTGAGGTCCTTGCGCGTCGAGTTGACGACGAAATGCAATCTGCGTTGCGTCTATTGCCTGGTGAGTCACCCGCTCTACGAGGGTCGCCACATGGGTCCGGACGGCATGGCGGCGGTCAGGGATCTGGTCGCGCGGGAGCGCTCCATCGAGGAGATATTGCTCAACGGGCATGGGGAGTCGACGTTCCACCCGGAATGGATGTCGTTTTTCAGGGACATGGCCTTGTCCGGAAGGCCGTTGTCGATCATTTCCAACCTTGCCCGCCCGCTTTCACGGGAGCAGGCGGGGTGCCTTGCCTTGTGCAAGCTGATTCAGGTTTCGCTCGACACGGTCGATCCGCGACTGCTGAGTCAGTTGCGTCGCCGGGTGAAACTGGAAAATGTGACGCAGAACATCGCGCGGGTGCGCGAGGAAGCGGATCGGAGGCGGCTTGCCCGGCCCACGTTCACGCTGAGTTGCGGCATTTTCGATCATTCCGCGCCGGGACTTGCCGATCTCGCGCGTTTCGCGGTCGAGCAGGGGATGGCTTCGGTAACTTTCTGGCCGCTGGTCGAACACCCGGAGCTCACCAGCGGCATTCGTGTGCGGGCGATCCCGGAACTGGCTCCCCTTGCCATCCGGCAGGCCATCGAGTCGCTCAACGCCGCCAGCGATATTCTCCGCAAGGCCGGGATCGGGGTCGAAATTGCCGGCAATTTCATCGAGGATTGGGGTCGCCGACTCGACGACCCCGACTGCGGCGACTCGCGGTGAACCTGGAAATCGCGATTGGCAGCACCCATTCATGATTCGACAGGCTCACCACGAACGGTGGACGCCCGAACGGGGGCACCGCGGACGGTGGCCGGTTGCCAAGGCGGGGCCGATTGGGCATGATGCCAGCCCTTACTGAAGGAAAGTTCGCGCCATGATAAATACCAAAAAACTCGCCGACATTCTCGGCGGTTCCCTGATTGGCGCCGCCTCGCCCGCCCTGGCGGGCATCGATGGTTTCTGGAGTTGCTCGTTCCAGAACATGATCGGCGAAACCAGCAACACGGTGATCGCCGGCATCACCGGCATCGACACCGGCAAGTCCGATGCCTTTATCAACAATGCCGGCGAGACGGTCGGCTTCAGTTTCACCGATACGCAGAGCAACTACCAGACGGCCTATTCCGTCAATGGCCTGATGGTGAGCGAGACGGGTAACTGCGCCAGGATATGGGGGCAGTAACCGGAAGGTCGCCCTCGCCGATTGACGGCGAGGCGGGCGCCGCGCTGGACATAACGGGGGTTTGGGACCGTTGCCATCCCCACTTGCGACCCCATGACAATCGGCTACCCGTGCGCGAGGAGCCGAGGGATTCGGTTTGCCCGCGGTGCGGATCGGTCGATTCGCTTCGCGTGGTGGCTCATTTGCGCTTCGGCGAGACCGCATGGCTGGAGAGGCAGGTGGCGCACTATTGCACGGGCTGCGACGGCTATTTTCTGGCCGGGGCAACCGTCCGCGATCTTCCGCCGCGTGTCGCCGGATTGGTCCCGACCGCCGTCAATGCCCGGTTGTGGCATGTTTCACCGACGTTCCTGAACATCGAACCGACCACCCGCTGCAATTTTTCCTGCTGGTATTGCGTGGGCCGGCACATGAAACAGGAGGACATCCGGGTAGAGGACTTTGCCAGGGCGCTGGACAATTTTCCGAATCTGAAGCATGTCGCCCTGGTGGGCGAAGGCGAGCCGCTGCTCCACAAGCAGTTTTTCACGATGGCGCGGATGGCGCGCGAGCGCGGGATCGAGGTGCTCATGATCTCCAATGGCTCCGCGTTCAGTCAGAGCGTCGTGAAGCAAATGTGCGAGACGGGAATCTCGTATGTGGCGATTTCGATCGATTCGACGGATCCGGAAACGTTCGCGAAATCGCGCATCGATGGCGATCTGAACAAGATATGGGAGGGCGTCGAGAGGCTGCGCACATATCGCGACGATCACGGTTATCGCTATCCAAGGATTGCCGTCAAGGGAACGCTTTTCGATTATTCCCGCGATCAGATGCTCCCGATCGTCGAGGCGGCTTTCCGCCACGGGGTGGAAATGGTGGAGGGGTTCCAGCCAATCAATCCGAAGACGTCATACGTCGGGTGGTATCCACGGGCGCATGTCGGCCAGCTGCAGTACGCGGACGAGGTCGCGGCTTGCATCACCCGAGACCTGGAACGGGTACAGGCGCGGTTTCCCGGTATTGCCGACTATTGCCGGGAGCATGGGATGGATTTCAATTCGAACGGGTGGCCCAACAGAATTCGCCCGAATTGCGATGAGCCCTGGCTGTATTCGCTGCTGTCCGGCGACGTGACTCCGTGCTGCCAGATCAAGCAGGTGATGTCTCCGCGGTGGAATTTGTTCCGGCACCCGGTTACGGATATCCTTCAGGATCCTGCTTACGAAATCATGCGCTTCAATCTCTGGAACGGTTTTTTCAAGGACTATTGCAGCGGATGTCACCGAACCCGCTAGCGCCCGGCGGCAAGGGGGGGGCGGCTCCCGGCGCCATCGCTCTCGCGTGGCTGGCCCTTGTCTCGACGGGAATGATCGTTCCCGTTCTCGACGAGATCATTTATTTCGCCGACCTGGGTTCTTTCGGCGGGGGCGAATTGCTGCTGCGCTTCTGGACCGGCGCCCCCTGGAGTAACGGTCTTGCGCTGTTCCGGCCGATTCCGCTTTCCGTCGCCCTGGCGGCCACGCTGGCGTGGCCCGACCCGGAAACGGCCTGGCTCGCGTTGCGCTGGTTGGCCGCGTGCGTCGTTCTTTTCGCCGCCTGGCTCATTTCCGGTTGGTCCTCCGCGCCGGACCTGAACGCTCCGCACCGTCCCTGGCGCCTGGCATTGTTGTTGTTCGCCGCCGGCCCGGCGATCGCCGCAACCTGGTTTGCCAATATTTTCGATGCGTTTGCCGCTCTCGGGTTCGCTCTCTCGGGCACCGCCCTGGTTCGACGCAAGCCGGTGGCCATGGCCCTGCTACCCTTTGCGATGGCCTTGCTGTGCAAGGAGATCGCCGTTGCCACGCTGCCGGCCCTGGCCTTCCTGGCCTATCGCTTCCTGCCGCGCAAGGCGTGCCTGGCCTTTGTCGCCGGGGCGAGCGTTTTGGCCGCGGGCTTCGCCCTGATGCGCCACCAGCTGATTCCGGTCGGCGGGGCCCTGGATATTCATCAACCCACCCTGGCAAGTCTGCCGTTCAAGCTCCCGTCTCTTCTTGAGCAAATAGCATTCGGGGTTCCGGGGATGCCATGGCTCGTTTATGTCGGGGCGGCGCTTGCGATGGCGCCATTGCTCGCGCGCCTTTCCATGGCGGCGCTCGCGACCGCCCTCGCGACCTGCGTCCTGGCGGCTTTCATGATGCAACCCCTGTCCTCCCAGCCCATGGGCATGCTCGATTCCCGGGTATTCCAGGGTCGACTGGTTCTCGTCATCACCTGGTGCATTCTCGGGATGGTGTTCGTCGGCGCAAGGACGCGCACCGCGGCCTATGCGTTGGCCCTGGTGCCCGGACTATGCGCATTTGCCTTGACGCTGCTGCATTACCGCGACTTCCAGCTGGCGTTCGCCGATATCTATACGGCGACCGCGAGGCAGTCCGTCACAGCCCACTGGGGCCTCCGGGCGCAGATTGAGTTCAAGCCGGGCCGTTATGTTTCCGCCTTGAAGAACGATCTGACGTTCAGACACGATCCCCTGGCCGCATGGGCGGTCGATACGCGTACGGGGAAACTGCACCGGAAGCCGCCAGAGTTCGGATTGAAGACGGTTGCCGCACGCAACGCGATTGGCCCGCCGGCCCCGGAAAACGTGGCGGGATATATCGACGCGGTCGGGATCAACGGCCGGCAACTCGAAATTTCCGGCTGGCTCGGCTATCCGGACGGGCGCGCCGTGGATGTCGTGACGCTTGCGGGCAACGATGAGGGGGTGGTTCGGCTGGAACGGCTGATCCGGCTCGACGTGGCGCAGGCCAGGGGCTCCGACGCCCTGATATTCAGCGGCTTCCGCATGATGCTGGTCTATCCGGACGAAACCACGGCCCGAAGGAGCCTCGCACGGCTCTGCCTTCTGGGCAGTGGCGACAATCGGCCACCGTCCGGGCTGGGGGGGAGCCCGCTTCCCGGGTGCTCCCGCTAGCAGCCTGTCGGTAAACCGATTCCGATATCCCCGTTCGCCCTGAGCTTGTCGAAGGGAGCTTGTCGAAGGGAGCTTGTCGAAGGGAGCTTGTCGAAGGGAGCTTGTGGTTCGACAAGCTCACGACTCACCGCGAACGGTAACTGATTTTCCGAAACGCTCTGCTAGTCCGTTCCGGCAGTTTGCGGGAACGGACTACGGGTTCGGACGCTTTGGCGATTGCCTTGGATCAACGGGCGAAGCCATGCTGCCCGGCGACACTCTTGGTGTCATCGAAAACCATGCGATAGCCGACGCTGATGCCGCGCGCAGCATCGCCGACCAGCAGGCCGGCGATGCTGCTTGCCGAGGGGTTGAGATTCGAGCAACCGGCCGCGCAGCGCCCGCTCGTCAGCGAACTGGCCGTGAAACCCTGCTGCCCGACCAGCGACTGGAGTGACGCACTGGCACTGACGTCGGCAAAGCCCAGGCTACCGTGGGTGAAGGCGAGGTTGTTCACCCCCACCGAACGATTGGCGAAATCGACACTGATTGTCCCGGCGGTAAATGTGGCATCGGGGCCACCCACCGGAGCATAGGTGAAGCTTCCGGCCGTCGGAACATTCGTGAGCGGGGCTGCGTACATGTACGAGAGACTGGCAAGGGTCGACGTAATATCCCGTCCCTGGGCATCCGTCACCACGGCGGTACTGCCGCTACCGACGTTCCAGCGCCCCCAGGCAAAGAGGTCCTGGTAACCGCCGGTGGCGGTGACTCCCGCCGCGCCGAGTTGCCCCCCCTGCAAGTCGATGGACGCAGTCAACGCGGTAGCAACGGTGGCGAACGTGGATACTTCAGCCGCGCCGCCAACCGTGTAATTCACGCCGATGAAAGCCCCCTGGGCGCGATCCGGCAGGTTGGCGACAATACCGCCGATGCCCAGTCCGGCAACCGTGAGGGAGGACCCCGCAGGCGTGTGGGCAACCAGGTAATTCGGGGACTGTTCGTCATTGGCCAGCGTGGTCGTATATTGGTTCAGGACGCCATCCGCGCCGGCAACCTTTACCACGGCCGTGGTCGACAGGCCACCGTTGTTGCCGGAATAGCTGTGCGCGTAGAAAGTATAGTCGCCACGCGGCATCAAGGAACCATTCACGATGATGTTCTCGACGCGCTGATCGGGAGCGACATCGATTTGCCCGCCCACGTTGTCATGATCGAGTTGGGCCACGGCTCCGCCGACAAGCGTGGCGGTTTGATTGCCGAAATACACATGGGTGCCTCCCGGCACGACCAAGTGCAGATCGAGGTCGGCATTCGTCATCCAGACGAGTTGGCCGCGGATCGTGCCTGTCCCGCCCACGCTCGCGAAACCGGAGCCCAGCGGGGAGATATTGACAAGGCGGGACGAGTCCGTCACCTCGTCGGCCAGTCGCAGCAAGGGCAGCACAAGGCTGTGCTGCGTGGATGCCGGGACCAACATCCGGTTTTCCGCCGGAACCGGCGTCAGGCGTGCCGGTGCCTCGCGCTCGGATGTCGTCGCTTGGGCACGGCCGACCTGGGTCGGACGCTCGCGCAAGAAACCCGGCGGGGCGAGCAGGGGTTGCGGGAGGGACGCCCTGTCGGCGACATAAAAATATTCCCCGACACCCAGTTCCATCGCTCCGGCATCGTTTTGTACCGCGACACGCCCCTCGTTCACGCCGCCGTAAAGGCCTGCCGAGGCGGCGGTGCCGTCATCGTTGCGACACCCGCTGTCGCACAGCAGCACCGCGTAATGGGTGCCGCGAATACCAATGGTCGCGGTGGGAGTGGTGACGCGATAGCTGTCGCGGTTTGTCTTTCCGATCAGGCCGGTCACTGTCCGGAAACCGCCCTTGACAAGACTGAACAGGCCCCTCTCCGGTTCCTGGGCGCTCTTGAAGGCGAATTCATCGACCCGGAAGGTGGTGTCCGGGCGCAAGGCGACAATCGCCTCGTCATTGAAGCGAATCTGCGCCTGCGACGCGGTATCGGTCGTGAGAGCATCGCCCACATAGACATCCCCGCCCACGGGAAGAATCGTGACCTTGCCTTCGCGCTGCACCGACAACTTGCCGGAAACGGCCAGTACCTTGCCGGTCTGTTGCGCCGCCATCGCCACCTGGCACGCAAGTGCAAACATGAAGGCGGCAAACAACGGCCGGACCGAACGCGGCGAGAGGGCAAACCGGTTAATGCTCATGCGCATGGCTATCATCCTCAAAAGTCGTAACGCAACTTCAGCGCCGCGACAGTACGATCATAAGCGTTAAGAGAAACGTTGGAACGATTGTCGGCATAAGACACCTCTCCGCGCAGGCTGAGCTGTTTGGAGTAGGCGTGGGTCACGGAGACTTCCAGCGCCTGATAGATGTCCGCTCGCGCAACCCCGAAGAAAGGATCCAGCGCCCGGTACCGATGATCCTGATGCGAGAAGGCGGCGGCGATTTTCCAGTCCGGGGCCGGGGATCCGGCCAGCGAGGTTCGATAGCCCAAGATGTCGCGCGAATACTCGGCGCGGTTGCGCAGATTGCGCTCCCAGGACGTCGAGGCCGACAGCGAGAGCACGGGTTGCCAGGCCGCCGCGAAACCATGCCGGTAGCTCAATCCAACCATCGACAGGTCGGAATCGCGAAAACCATTGGCGCCATCGTGCGCGATCTTGAACAAGCCGGCATTGACGCCAACGGCCTGATTGGCGGAAACCGGCGCCAGGGCTTCGCCATTGGCGCCAGTGAATGACCGATAGGGGTTTCCGCCCAGCCAGAGCGCGGAGTGCACGATGGCGGCGCGCCCCGTCCATCCGTCCCCACGATAGCTGAACCCGGCCTGTGCCGCGCCATTCATCTGATCGAAGTTCTTGTTCCGCGAATAGGCGCGGAATTCGCCATCGACGCCAGCAAAGGCTGTCGCGCGGGAGGTCATCGGCAGGGTCCATTGCGCCCCGCCGGCAAGGTGGCTGAGCCCGGCTTCCGTTGCCCGGGCCGCCGGAGCAAGCAGAATATTGCCGAACACGGGAACGTTGACGAGTGGGTTTCCAACCCCGCCATTGATGTTGGTGTCGTACCCGGCCCCGGCTTCGACATGGAATCGGGCTTGCATTCCGCGTTGCTCCACGCGCTCCGTGATCGCTTCGAGATAGCGATCAACGCTGGCCATCACGTCGGGTGGAATTGCCTGCGCCTTGATCAGGAGGAATTCGTCGCGGGCGCGTTCGTTCTCGCCGAGAAGAAAGTGGCCACGAGCGAGTTCAAGTCGGGCCCGAAGGTTGTCGGGACGCGAGAAGACGTAGCGCTCCAGCGCCAGCACGCCTTCCCCCACGTGGCCGGAATCGATGCTGGCTATTCCGTAATGGAAGTCAAATTCGGGATTTCCCAACATCGACCTGCTGGATTGCGCCGCCTGGTACGCCTCCGCGGCCTTGCCCTGGTCCAGCAGGCTCTTGATGTCGTCGATCGGTGCCGCGGCGACCGTTGCCGAAACAAATACCGCGGCCACCGAGATGGCGATTCGCATTTTCTTCACGCTTTCCCCCTGTCTTCACCCCTGCTTCGGGCAATTACCAAAGCCTATGTATCATAATGGAAATTCGGATTTGATGCTCTTATGGCGAAAGCAACACCAAGAACGCTACCACGCCACAGCCTTGTTTCTTGCCAACGCCTTTCGACCTGCGGGCGAATATCCTGCTCAGGCCGAACGGGGTTATTGTGTTCCGTTGGTGGTGAGCCCCAAGCTCCCGTTCGTGGTGAACTTGTCGAACCATGGGGATGAATTCACGTTATGCGCACGATTCTGCTTGCTTTATCGATCTTCTGCCTGACAGCCGGCAGGTCCGGTGCCGAACAATTCCGATGGAACCCGTACTATTCCCCGCCACCCGCTTATCGCTCGGCGACGGAGGACCAGGAAACCGCGGCCTTGCGGCAGATCAACTTTCGCCGGGGGCAGATCGGACTCGCTCCGGTGACCTCGCACGCGGACATGGCGCGGGCGGCGCGGGCGCATTCTTCGTACCTGGCGGCCAACAACACCACGGGGCATTATGAAACGCCCTCCGCACAGGGATATTTCGGTGACACACCCGGCACCCGGTTGTCCAACAGCGGCTACCCTTACCGGACTTACGGGGAGATCATCAGTTTCGGGCCGGCCACGGGGACACTGGGCATCGAGAGCCTCATCGAGGCCATCTACCACCGCTTCGCCATCTTTACTTCTTCGTTCGACGAGGCCGGAGCCGGTTTCAACACCGACCACCCGACGCATGGCAATGTGCTTACGGTTGATTTCGGGTCCCGGAGCAGTCCGCTGCCGGCGGCTCGGGCCGACTGGGTGGGTCTGTATCCTTTCGATGGCCAGGATCGGGTTCCGGTGGACTTTTACTCGGACCAGGAGTCACCGGATCCCATGCCCGACGCGAATCGGGTGGGCTATCCCGTCAGCATTCACATAGACTCCGCCAGCACCCTGCAAGTCACGTCCTTCACGCTATTCGATGGGGCCACGGCCCTGCCGACGTCGTTGCTGTCGCCGGGTGCCCAGAGCGTTCCCGCGTCGGCATCCGCCATGATTCCCAATCAGGTTCTTGAGCACGGCAGAACATACACGGCGAGTTTCGTTGGATCGGTCGATGGCGCGCGACTCGAGCGTCAATGGACGTTCGCCACGTCGCCGCCATCGAACATCGGTTTCTCGGTGTCGCCGTTGTGCGTCACGACGGGCAACAGCCGCGTGGTGTCGATTACGGGCGGAACCGGAAGCTATGTGCGCGTCGGGTGGGATAATTCATCGGTGGTGGATGTGTCGTTCGCGTCCTCCGGTCAGCTGAGCATCCGCGGGCTCTCCGCGGGCACCGCGGTCGTCACGGTCACCGACGGCGACGGCCAGCAGGGCCAGTTGACGGCTTCCGTGGGCGCTACCTGCATGGCCACCGGTCTGGACGCGGACCGTGTCTTCAATTGGGCGGAATCCCTTTTCCCCGCCATCCTCGAGCCCCAGGGACGGGCATCGCAAGATAGCGGCGGCGTCTATCTCCGCCACTATTTCACCACCGGAAACTACCTCGGGGCTTACAACGGCCAGCTCTATTTTCTGGATGGATATTCCGGTCAGTTGCTGCACCTGGGATCCATTGGCGATTTTCTGGCCGCCACCGCCGCCGCCGGGTTCTAGGGCCTGTTCCCGGACGCCCCGGCCGCGCCGGATTCGATGGCATCGCGATAGAGTTCCAGCGTCAAGGTATTCATTTGGGCGACGGAAAAATCCCGTTCGACGATGCGTCTTGCATTCGCGCCGAGGGCACGCCGCGCGGCGGGGTCCCCGATCAGCGCGGCGAGCGCGGCGGCCAATGCCTCGGGATTGCCCGCGGGCACAAGAAGGCCGTTTTCGCCGGCACTGACCACCTCCCGACAGCCCGGAACATCGGTGGCAACAAGGGGCCGACCGCAGCCGGCCGCTTCCAGCAGCGCCTTTGGCAAGCCTTCGCGATAGGATGGCAGGCACACGACGTGCGCTTGTGAATAGGCTTGTCGCATGTCTTCAATCCAGCCCCACCATTCCACCACGCCTTCGTCGCGCCAGGCCTTGAGCTGTGCCGTCGATATGGCCGTCGGGTTGGCGCTGTCGGTATCCCCGCAGAGGACGCACCTTGCGTCCACGGCCCGATCCTTCAGCAACCTCGCCGCGGCGACGAAGTCGCCGACCCCCTTGTCCCACAACATGCGGGCGGGCAGCAGGACGGTTGCCCGCCCCTCGGGCTCGGGCATGGCGCGGTAATAGCCGGGGTCGATGCCGACGCCGCGAATCAGGCGAATTCGCGCGGGGTCGACAAGACGAAGGCGCGCGAACATGGCGGCATCATCGTCGTTCTGCAGAATGAGCCAACTCGTGGGGCGACGCAGGAGAAGGCGATAGGCATGGCCGAGCAGCATGGCCAGCAGCCGCGCCCCGAGCCGCCGTGACGTAAAAGCATAGCCCAGGCCGGCAAGGGCATTGACGACGACGGGAACACCGGTGAGCGCGGCAACGAGCCCGCCGTGGATGACGGGCTTGACGGCGACATGATGAACGAGGTCGGGCCGCTCCCGGCGGTAGATCGCATGGAGGCGCGCCAGGGTACGCGACTCGCGCCAGGGATTGACGCCCGAACGTTCCCAGTCGAGCGGGATGACGCGGATGCCGGCGGCTTCGATTTCATCGCGGTGGCGGCTGACGCGGGTGACGAGCACCACGTCGTATCCCGCCGCAAGCGCGGCCCGCGCGAGCGGCAGTCGATGAGAACGGAAGTACCCGTCTTCCGTGACGAGATAGAGAAGTTTTGGCCGGGTTCGGCCAACCGCCCGGCTAGTCATCCAGGCGCTCGATCCAGGCCTGGAACATCAGTACGTTCCAGAGCCGGTGCTGCCAGTTGCGCCGCCCGGAGAGGTGTTCTTCCCAACAGGTGCGGATGGGCTCGGGCCGAAGCCAGCCTTCACGGCGCAGGCGGCCCGCGTCGAGCAGGGATTCGGCCCAGTCGCGCAGCGGGCCGCGCAGCCAGGTGTCGATCGGAACACCGAAGCCCATTTTCGGGCGATCGACCAACGCCCTGGGAACATGGCGATACAAGACCTGCCGCAGCAGCCACTTCCCCGCGCCGTCGCGCATCTTGAGCGACATCGGCAGGCTCCAGGCGAATTCAACGATGCGATGGTCGAGCAGAGGCAGGCGTGTCTCGAGGCTCACGGCCATGGCCGCGCGGTCGACCTTCGTCAGAATGTCGTCGGGCAGGTAGCCCACGGTGTCGAGATACATCATGGACTGGACGAAGTCATCGAGCATCTCGGGGACGGCCTGGCCAGCCGGCCCGGTCGGCGTATCGCCGGCGCCGACCACCAATGCCGCGGGATCCGGCCAGTGCGATATCAACCGCCGGTAGACTTCGGCCGGGCTGGCGGCGTCGATAACCCCGGCGAGTTTGTGAAGCTTGTCGCCGACGCTGGTGTGGCGCCATCGCCCCGGCAGCGCGGGGCCGACAAGCGCATGCAGCCGATCCCAGGCCGCCGGCGATGGGGTCCGAAGCGCCCTGGCCACCGCGCCCCTCAGGGGAATCGGCAAATGCGACAGGCGTTGCCACAAAGCACCGCCCACAAAATAGCGATTGTAGCCACCGAACAATTCGTCGCCGCCGTCGCCCGAAAGACCGACGGCAACATGGCGGCGCGCCAGTCGCGCGACCAGGAACATCGGGATCTGCGATGAGTCGGCAAAAGGTTCGTCGTGGATTTCGGGGAGGCGTGTGATCACGTCGCGCGCTTCCCGCGGGGTGACGTAAAGCTCGGTGTGCGCCGTGCCAAGGTGGCTCGCCACCGCGCGGGCATGCCGGGCCTCGTCGTGGCCTTCCTCGTGAAAACCGATGGAGAATGTCCGCACCGGCGTGGTCGCCTGGGCCTGCATGAGGGCAACCACCGTGGAGGAATCGATGCCGCCGGAAAGGAAGGCGCCGAGGGGCACGTCGGCCACGCGCTGGCCGCCGATGGCGCGAGCCAGATGACGCTCCAGTTCATCGGTCGCCTCCGTGGCCGTGCCGGTGAAGGGCCTCGACAGGCCTTGCCGGACGGCATCCGCCACGGACCAGTAGTAGCGAAGCCTTTCCCGGCCGTCGCTGTCGATGCGCAGGATCGCCGCGGGCGGCAGCTTGCGGATACCCCGGTAGATGGAGCTTGGCGCGGGAATGTAGGCGTGGCGAAGGAAAAGCGCCAAGGCGTCACGATCCACTTCGGCGCGAAAGGCGGGGTGTGCCCTGAGCGCCTTGAGCTCCGAGGCGAAGAGCACCATGTCGCCGCTGCGGCCGTGGTAGAGCGGTTTCTCGCCGAGGCGGTCGCGCGCGAGTTCGAGCGTTCGTTCGCGGCAGTCCCAAAGGGCCAATGCGAACATGCCGACGCACTTGGCCAGCGTCGGCTCGAGGCCCCAGTTTTCTATGGCGGCAAGGAGGGTTTCGGTATCCGAGTGGCCGCGCCAGGCAATCGCCTGGCGCGCCGCTTCCAGTTCGCGGCGCAGGTCGGCATGATTGTAGATTTCGCCGTTGAAGGCGATGACATAGCGTCCGCTCGCGGAGACCATCGGCTGGTGGCCGGCGGGCGAGAGGTCGAGGACGGACAGCCGGCGATGGGCCAGGGCGATTCCGGCATTGGCGTCAGCCCAGTCGCCGGCGTCGTCCGGGCCCCGATGCGCGAGGGCCGCGGCCATGCGGGACGCCGTCTCGCGCAGACCGGCGCCGGGGCCAAGGCATCCCGCGATCCCGCACATCAGTCGACTCTCGCATGTCGTTTGGCGCCCGCCGCGAGCAGAATCGAAACGAGGCGAGGCGCCGTTACCCGCGCGCAGTAGCACTGTTCGACCTGGCGGCGTCCATATTCCCCCATGACGCGCCGGCGAACGGGATCGTCGCGGAGATTGCCCAGCACCTCCCGCCACTGCGCCGGGCCGGTGGCGAAAAAACCGTTTTCACCCGAAATGACAATATCGTTGTTGGCGCCCACCGGCGACGCCACGACGGGCTTGCCGAGCGCCATGTACTGGATAAGCTTGTAGCCGCATTTGCCACGCTCCCATGGCCCGTCGGGCAAGGGCATGATGCCGACATCGAATTCGGCGATGTCGGCGGCTTCGCGTTCTTCGCTCCAGGCGCGCACTTCGACGCCGGCGAGACCAGAGCAGGCGCGGGTGGATGCCCCCACCAGCAGGACTCGACAATGGCCGTCGCGACATAGGGCATCGAGCGCCGGCTTTACCGCTTCGAGGTAGCCCTCGGTGGCGGGAGAGCCAATCCAGCCGATGGTGAATGGCCTGTTGCCGGCGGGCACGGCGGGGAGGATGTAGCGATCGAGATCGATGACTGTCGGAATCGTCTCGACGCGATTCGCTCCCGCCGCCGCCGCCCGGTGGGCAAGGTAGCCGTTGCCGCAGACAACAACCGACGCGACGCGCATCACGTGATCGATCTTGCGGCCCAGGAAACGCCTGACACAGGCGCGCTTGTTGAGGTCATACCCATGAAAAATCGCGTCGTCGTAGTCGACCACCAGCGGGATCCCGCGCGCCGCGATATTTTCCTCGGCCCAGGCCGGCAACCAGGGAAGGATTTCCTTCTCCAGCCAGATTACGTCGTAATCGCCGCTGGAGAATAGATCCCGGAGGCGGCGGAGGTAGGCCACGACGATATCGGCGCCACGCCGCTTGCCGTTTGCATATAGCGCCATCAGATAGTCGTCGGAAAAAAAATGCGCGAAGCGTACGTCGATGGCATGGGCCCGGAGAAACGGCGCATACTGGTGGAAGCGCATCCTGCTGCTGGCGCCCAGCCGCGTGTATCTCGTCAGCGCCAGGACTCTCATTTCATTTTCCTCGACTTGAAAGCGCCCGCGTAGAGCATCCCATAGCCTGAAAGGGTCTCGACAAACTGTCTTGGCGAACCCCGCAACAAGGCATGGCCGAGGCGCACGAGCGGCTCGACGCAGAACGTGCCAACGGCGACAAGCATCCGGTCAAGCCGGCCGAAGTGCTTGCCGGAAAAGAGCAGGCGGCTGCGCAAGCTGTAAAAGAGCCTCCGCGCCCGGATGCGCCCGGATGTGCCGCCTCCCTTGTGGTAGGCGCCGGCCTCGGCCAGAAAGTAGCTGCGATAGCCGAGACCATGGGCCATCAAGGAAAAGTCGAGATCTTCCCAGTAGAGGAAAAAGCGCTCGTCAAACCCGCCGAGACGTTCGAACAGGGTGCGCCGCACCAGGAAAAATGCACCGATCACATGGTCGACACAGCGGCTGGTGGCATGATCCCAATCCGCCATGAAATGGCTGGGAAACCCATTGGGCAACAGGCGGTCGAGGCCAAGCATGTGATGGATCAGCGAGCGTGTCGTGGGGAAACGCGCGCACGACCGCGCGGGCAGCCCCCGGTCATCCAGCAACTGGATGCCGCAGATGCCGATGCCGGCGTTTCGCGGTTGCTCCATGAAGGTTACGGGCAGCGACAGCGATTCCCGGAATAGCCGCGTGTCCGGGTTGAGGAATAGCAGGTAGTCGGCGGAACTGTCCGCGGCGCCCAGATTGCAGGCGGCGGCAAAGCCGAGGTTGGTCGTGTTGACGACGAGCCGGATGCGGCCATCCAGGCCGGCGAGTCCCTCCATCGAGCCATCGGTGGAGGCATTATCGATAATGACAATGCGCGCGATTCGAACGCCGGAACAGTCAGCCGCGAGAAGCGAGCCCAGGCACTGCGCGAGGAATTCCCCGGCATTCCAGTTGACGATCACCACATCGACCGCGGGACACCGGGTCATCTCGTCGCGTGGCGCGTGACGCACCGAGGGTCGATACATCAGGCGTGCCCCTCGAAAGTCAGTTCTTCACCGCAATACGGGTCGAGGACATGGAACAGCATGGCCAGAACATGCGCCAATTCAGCGGTCAATCTGAGGCCGACAGGAATGGGTTCGAAGACGCCGCGATGCGCGCGAACACGCAAGCTGTCGATGAGGGCGCCGGCCGTGCCGCGACAACGGGTCCCAAGTTCGAAGCGAAGGAAGCCGGCATTTCGCGCCGCAAGGCCAAGCGCCGCCGCGGAAAAAAGGTGCAGGTGGCGAGGAGGCTCGAGGCCTCTCCAGTTCGGGCCAAAGTAGCGATGGCCGAGCGATCCGGTATTGGGCGTGACGATCAGGCAGCAGCCTCCCGGTTTGAGGATGCGCCGACATTCGCGCAAGGTGGCAACCGGGTCCGCAACATGCTCGAGCACATGGCTGGAGAATACGACGTCGAAGCTCGCATCGGGATAGCCGCGGCTGAAGATGTCTCCATGATGGACATTCAGGCCCTTGGCCGCGGCGTTGGCCACCGCCCCGGTGTCGAAATCCACGCCCTCCACGTCCCAGCCCCATCCGCCGAGACACTGCAGGGTGGCGCCGGCACCGCAGCCGAATTCGAGCAGCCGTCCCCTGGGGAGGCCGGAGAAGAAGGAGAACGGCACTTCCATGTATTCTCGCAGCGGCGGCACGCCACCCACGAGCGCGCCCAGCAGCCTGTCGCGAGAGGTTACGGGCTCCGGCGCGTACCGGAACCGGTTTGCCCGGTATCCGCGGATCGCCGCCCGGTAGATGCGGTGGATGGCGGTGTTGCGTTGCGGCGGATCCTGGTGGGTATAGTAGCCTCGGTACGCTGCGGCCAACTGCCCGGAGGATGGCGGCGGGTCAAGCCAGATCAGGCCGCAGGCTGGATTGGAACATCGGCGCAGGTTCCATGCGCCCTCCGCGCCGAACAGGCGATCCGCAAGGTCGCGATAAAGCCATTCCCCCGGCGCGTCACAGACCGGACAGGGCGTTCGCATGGCAGGCGCCGCCGGCATCAGCGTCCCCGTCGCGCAAGCCGCGCCGCAAGCCAGTCCCGCTCCGGGAGCGTGATCAGACGGGACCAGGCAAACCAGGAAAACAGGGGGAGGCCAACGATCATCGCCATGTAGCGATACGCTGTCACGTCGAGCAGCAACGGAACCCCTATGATCGCCGAGGCAGCAAGCGCGAGCCATGCCGGAGCCCGGGTCGCCGCCCGGATTTCAGGTGCCACCTTCCCGGCAAACCACCACAGGGCGAGGGCATCGATACTCGCCCGCAGCGACCATGCCGCTGCCGCCCCGGCAATCCCATGACGGTCCAGCAGCCAAAGCAACGCCAGCCAGTACGGCAAGGCTTCGGCAAGATGGAGCTTCGCCGTCCATTGAGGCCGACCGGCTCCCTGGATCAGGGCAAAGAGGATCTGGGCCAATCCATTCATGAAGGCGCCGACGGCGAGCAAGCGCAACACGGCCGCTCCTTCCGTCGCATGGACCGGACCAAGCCACAGGGTCAGCAACTCCGGCGCCAGCCAGGAAAGGAACGCCAACGCCGGGGCAAGGAGGATGGTCGAATGCACCAGGCCGCGTTGAAGCAGATGGGCCGCTTCTTGCGGAGCCCGTCGCCAATGCGCGGCAAACAAGGGGAAGAGCACGCCCGCAATGGCCGTGGTGACCAGGGTCAGGCGCGTGACGATCTCGTAGGGCGCCGTGTAATAGCCCACCGCCGCCACCGAGAGGGCCGCGCCGATCACAAAGCGGTCAAAATAGACCATCAACGGACCAACGATGTTGGTGATGGTCATCCAGCCGCCGAAGCCCAGGAGCGGCTTCAGCCACCGCCTGTCGATGGCGACACGGCCGAATGCCTCGGGCATGTGGGCGCGCGCGGCGCGGCGATGCAGTATCCACGCCACCCCGCGAACCACAAGCAGGGCGGAAACCGCATGAACCAGGTCGCCGCCAAAGGGCAGTACCGCCATTGGCGCAATGAAGGTCGTCACGCCGAGGAAGAGCCGCAGCATGCTTGCCGCGCGGAAATCGTGATGCGCCTCCAGAATGCCGCGCAGGCCCGCGGTATGGACGACCAGCGGCAAGGACAGGGCAAGCAGGTGGAAAGCATCGGTGGCTTCCTGTCGCAACCCCGCCGGCATCGCCAGCAATTCGCCAGCCAGCCAGGGGGCCGGCAACCATGTCAGCGCCGCGGCCACCACGCCGAGCCCCCACATCAGCGATAGCGCGGTGGATGCCGCGGCGGCCGCTTCCTCCCGTTCCCCGGCGCCGATGCGCTCGGCCACGAACTGTGTCAGTGCCCGGGACAGACCCATGTCGAAAAGGCCAAAGTAGCCCACCAGAAGCCAGGCAATGGCAAGAATGCCGAAGCGTTCGACCCCCAGGCCCTGCAATAGAACCGGGAAGGCCACGAGCCCCACCGCCAGGGGCAGTGTGCCGCCGGCCAGATTCCAGAGGATGTTGCCGGACAGGCGGCCCGCTGCTCGCATCTGCCAGCGAAACGCGCGCCGTCAGACGCGCCAGAAACGCGAGGCGCCGATGCGTGCCACCCAATCGTCCCGGTTGAGCGCGCTCTTGACATCGACCAGGCAGCCATGGCTCTTGAGTTTGCCCGCCAGCATCGAGGTCGAGGTCGCGCGGTAATCACGATGCGCGACGGCAACGACCAGGGTATCCGCTTCCGGAAGTTCGCTCCATGACGTCAGGGAGAGTCCATATTCGTGACGGGCCTCGTTCTGGTCCGCCAGCGGGTCATGTACAAAAACCTCGAAGCCGTAGCTCTCCAGTTCGCGAATGATGTCCGGTACCTTGGAGTTTCTGAGATCGGGGCAGTCTTCCTTGAAGGTCAGGCCCAGAACATTGACCTTGGCGCCCTTGATGCTGACACCGGCGCGGATCATCAGCTTGACCGTCTTCTCGGCAACAAACTTTGCCATGCCGTCATTGATGCGGCGCCCCGCCAATATCACATCCGGGTGATAGCCGAGCATCTCGGCTTTGTGCGTGAGGTAATACGGGTCAACGCCAATGCAATGCCCTCCGACGAGACCTGGCGTGAACTTGAGGAAATTCCATTTGGTGCCGGCGGCCTCCAGCACCTCCGTGGTATCGATCCCGATCTTGTCGAAAATGATGGCCAGTTCATTCATCAGGGCGATGTTGAGGTCGCGCTGGGTGTTTTCGATCACCTTGGCGGCCTCCGCGATCCTGATACTGGAGGCTCGATGAACACCCGCGCCGATGATCGCCTCGTAAAGGGCGGCCACCTTGTCCAGTGTCGCCGGATCATCGCCGGAGACCACCTTGACGATCCGCGTCAGCGTGTGCTCGCGATCACCGGGGTTGATGCGCTCGGGCGAATAGCCGACATTGAAGTCGGTTTTCCATTTCATGCCGGAGTGCTTCTCCAGCACCGGGATACAGACCTCTTCGGTGGCGCCCGGATACACCGTGGACTCGTACACCACGATGGCACCCTTCTTCATGTGCTTTCCGACCGTGGCGGACGATCCGGCCAATGCGGTGAAGTCGGGTTGGTGGGCCGCATCCACGGGCGTGGGCACCGCAATCACGATAAAGTCGGCGCTGGCGAGACGGCATGGATCGGTGGTGACTTCCAGTTGCGACGCGGCCTTCAGTTCCGCGTCGGGTACCTCGCCCGTCGGGTCGGTGTGGCGCCGATAGGCGTCGATCTTTTCCTCGGAGAGATCGTAGCCGACCGTGCGGAATTTCTTGCCGAATTCGACGGCAAGCGGCAGGCCGACGTAGCCCAGCCCGACGATCCCGATCGTCATTTCAGCAGCCATAGTAGTCCCGGTACCAAGCGACGAAACGGTTAACCCCGTCGGCCACCGGCGTGGCCGGGGCAAAGCCGGTGTGCAAACGCAACTCCTCGGTGTCGGCGAAACTGGCCGGGACGTCGCCGTCCTGCAACGGCAAGAAATTCTTCCTGGCTTCTCGTCCGAGCGCCGTCTCGAGCGACTTGATGTAGTCCATCAATCCGACCGGCGCGTGGTTGCCGATATTGAAGACCCGGTAGGGCGCCCAACTGGTGCCCGGATCGGGATTGGCCGCGTCGAAGGCCGTGTTGGCGGCGGACGGACGATCAATAACCCGCACCGTGCCCTCGGCGATGTCATCGATATAGGTGAAATCGCGCCGCATCTTGCCGTGGTTGAAAACGTCGATCGGCCGATCCTCGAGGATTGCCCTGGTAAAGAGGAACAGGGCCATGTCCGGCCTGCCCCAGGGACCGTAAACGGTGAAAAAACGCAGGCCGGTGGTGGGCAATCCGAACAGATGGCTGTAGGTGTGCGCCATGAGTTCGTTGGCTTTTTTCGTTGCCGCGTAGAGACTCACCGGGTGGTCGATATTGTCGTGCTCGGAAAACGGCATCCTGGTATTGCCGCCATAGACGCTGGAACTGCTGGCGTACACGAGATGCTCGACGCCGTTGTGCCGGCATCCTTCCAGAACATTGACGAACCCGACGACGTTGCTGTCGACGTAGGCATGCGGATTTTGCAGCGAGTAGCGCACTCCCGCCTGCGCGGCCAGGTTCAGGACACGCCGCGGTTTCTCCCTGGCGAAAACCTCCGCCATGCCCGGACGATCGGCTATGTCGATCTGGATGTGACGAAAACCGGGGTACCTGGCCAGTCGCGCCAGGCGCGCTTTCTTGAGTTCGACGTCGTAATAGTCGTTCAGGTTGTCGATACCGACAACCTCGTCGCCCCGGTCAAGAAGCAATTGGCCGACGTGCATTCCGATGAAGCCCGCCGCGCCCGTTATGAGAATTTTCACTTTAATCCATGTCCATGCGTGGGGAGTCGGCGATTTTACCGGCTTCGGTATTCGGGGAGTTCACTCGCCGCCAACGGCAATCCGGCCGCGTCCTTCGCGGAAAGAGCTGGCTCTCCCTGCATGGGCCACGCAATGGCGAGTTCGGCATCGTCCCACCGTACGCAGCGCTCGTGTTCCGGCGCCCAGTAATCGGTGGTCTTGTAGAGAAACTCCGCAAACTCGCTGAGCACGACGAAGCCGTGAGCAAACCCGGGCGGAATCCACAGTTGCTTCTTGTTGTCGACCGACAAGACTTCGCCGACCCAGCGGCCGAACGTCGGCGAGCCTTTCCGGATATCCACCGCGACATCGAAGACCTCGCCCGCCACCACGCGCACGAGTTTGCCTTGGGGCTGCATGATCTGGTAGTGCAGGCCGCGCAGAACGTTCTTCACGGAGCGCGAATGGTTGTCCTGGACGAAGGTGGGGGCGAAGCCGGCGGCTTCCGTGAACACCCGCAGGTTGAAGCTTTCGAAGAAGAAGCCGCGATCGTCGCCGAAGACCTTCGGCTCGATCAGCAGCACGTCCGGAATGGCGGTCGGGGTGATTTTCATCGAAAGATGCGTTCCTTGAGCAGGCCCAGCATATATTGGCCGTAGCCGCTCTTGGCCAGCGGCCGGGCAAGGGCTTCGAGGGCGGCGGCGTCGATCCAGCCCTGACGCCAGGCGATCTCTTCCGGACACGCGATCTTGAGGCCCTGGCGACGCTCGATGGTTTCGATGAACTGGGAGGCCTCGAGCATGGATTCGTGGGTTCCGGTGTCGAGCCAGGCGTAGCCGCGGCCCATCACCTCGACATCGAGGCTGCCCTGTTCGAGATAACGACGATTGAGGTCGGTGATTTCCAGTTCGCCGCGCGGCGAGGGTTTTAGTGCGCGGGCGATGTCGACAACCGCCTCGTCGTAGAAATAGAGTCCGGTCACGGCATAGTTGGATTTGGGCTGTGCGGGCTTTTCTTCGAGGCTGACGGCCTTGCCGGCGGCATCGAACTCGACCACGCCGTAACGCTCGGGATCGTGCACGTGGTAGGCGAAGACGCTGGCGCCCTCCGTTCTGCACATGGCATTGCCGAGCAGCTCGTGCAGGTCGTGGCCGTGGAAGATGTTGTCGCCAAGGACGAGGGCGCTCGGATGCCCGGCGAGGAAGGACTCGCCGATGAGGAAGGCCTGGGCCAAGCCGTCCGGGCTGGGCTGGACGGCGTAGGAGAGATCGAGGCCCCACTGGCTGCCGTCGCCGAGGAGCTGCTCGAAGCGCGGCGTGTCCCGCGGGGTGGAGATGATCAGTATTTCGCGGATGCCGGCCAGCATGAGGGTGCTGAGCGGGTAGTAGATCATCGGCTTGTCGAAGATCGGCAGCAACTGCTTCGACACGGCCATGGTGGCGGGATAGAGCCGGGTGCCGGAGCCGCCGGCGAGAATGATGCCTTTGCGGGGTTTCATGGCTGGAGTAGTTCCTTCAGTGTCCGGCGCACGTGCCACCGCCAGTCGGGCAACTCGAGATCGAGTGCCCGAGAGATGCGGCCGCAGTCGAGGCGGGAATTTTTCGGGCGAGGCGCCGGCAGGGGGTACTGCTCGGTAGTGATGGCCTTGATGCGCTCGGGGGTAAGCTTGATTTCGGCGCCGAGCGCGCGGGCTTCGGTCACAACGGCATTTGCATAGCCGTGCCAAGAGGTTTCGCCGGCGGCGGCCAGATGATAGAGGCCGCTGTCGATCCTGCCGGCCAGCGCCGATCGCAGGGCATGGGCGGTGACGTCGGCCAGCAGTTCGGCCGACGTCGGCGCGCCGACCTGGTCGGCGACGACGGACAGTTCGTCGCGCTCACGGGCGAGGCGCAGCATGGTCTTGAGGAAGTTGCCGCCGTGGGGGCCGAACACCCAGCTGGTGCGCAGGGTGAGGTGCGATACGCCGGAGGCGGCGATGGCCTGTTCGCCCTCGTATTTGGTGCGGCCATAGACGGATTGGGGGTGGGCGGGATCGTCCTCGGTGTAAGTACCCGCTTTGGTTCCATCGAAGACGTAATCGGTGGAGTAATGGATGAGCCAGGCGCCAAGCGCCTTGGCCTCTTCGGCCATGAGGGCGGCTGCGGTGGCATTGACGGCGCGGGCGACCTCGGGATCGGCTTCGGCCTTGTCGACGGCAGTGTAGGCGGCGGCGTTGAGGATGGCGGTGGGTTTGGCTGAGCGGATGGCCGCGCGCAGGGCCGCGGCATCGGTGAGATCGACCTCGGCCTGCGTCAGCGGCTGGACTTCCCCGAACGGGGCGAAGGCGCGCTGGAGTTCCCAGCCAACCTGGCCGTCGGCACCGAAGAGGAGGAAGCGCTTTACGTTCATGCCCGCTCACCGTAGTTCTGGTCGACCCACTCGCGATAGGCGCCGCTGGTGACGTGTTCTACCCAGGGCTGGTTGCCCAGATACCAGGCGACGGTCTTGCGAATGCCGGTCTCGAAGGTCTCGGCCGGGCGCCAGCCGAGTTCGCGCTCGATCTTGCGGGCGTCGATGGCGTAGCGACGGTCGTGGCCGGGGCGGTCTTTTACATAAGTTATGAGGGATGAGCGCCGAGGGATGAGTGAATTGGGGGCGAGTTCGTCGAGCAGGGTGCAGAGGGTATGGACGATTTCGAGGTTGGGCATTTCGTTCCAGCCGCCGATGTTGTAGGTCTCGCCGGGCCGGCCGCGCGCCAGCACTTCGCGGATGGCGGCGCAGTGGTCGCTCACATAGAGCCAGTCGCGCACGTTCATGCCGTCGCCGTAGATGGGCAAGGGTTTGCCGGCCAGCGCGTTGGCGATGATCAGCGGGATGAGCTTTTCGGGGAACTGGCAGGGGCCGTAGTTGTTGGAGCAGTTGGTGGTGAGGACCGGCAGGCCGTAGGTATGGTGCCAGGCGCGCACGAGATGGTCGGACGCGGCCTTGCTCGCCGAGTAGGGGCTGTTGGGCTCGAAGGCCTTGGTCTCGGCGAAGGGCGGATCATCGGCGGACAGCGAGCCGTAGACTTCGTCGGTGGAGACGTGGAGAAAGCGGAAGGCGGACTTTTCCGCTTCGGGCAGTACGCCCCAGTAGCCGCGCACGGATTCGAGCAGGCGAAAAGTGCCGAGGACGTTGGTCTGGATGAAGTCTTCCGGGCCGTGAATCGAGCGATCCACATGGGATTCGGCGGCGAAGTTGATGACGGCGCGCGGCTTGTGTTCGGCGAGCAGTTTATCGACCCGGGCGGAATCGCCGATGTCGCCACGAATGAATATGTGGCGCGGATCGCTTTTGAGCGCGGCGAGGTTCTCGAGGTTGCCGGCATAGGTGAGGCTGTCGAGGTTGACGACGGGTTCCCCCGTGGCCGCTATCCAGTCGAGGATGAAGTTGGCGCCGATGAAGCCGGCGCCGCCAGTAACGAAAATCATGAATTTCCTTTCATCCGCATTTTTGCATACTTCCTGTAGCTGTTCCGGCAGCCGATGAGGATATGCACCAGGCCGGGCAGGCCATCGAGAAATCCCAGGCGCAGGAAGTAGAGCTTGACGAAGCGCACGAGAGGCGAGAGCAGTTGCCGGACGAGAGAAGCCCGCTTGCCGGCGGCGAGCGTGGCGGTGGCGGCGAGCGTGGTGTAGCGATCCTGTTTCTCTAGATAGCTTTGCAGGGTTTCGGCGGAGTCGTGCAGCAGGTCGCCAGCGAGCATGCCGACCGCTCCGTCGGCCACGACCTTTTCATGCACCGCGTCGTCCGACCAGCGCGCATGACGGCGGTCGAACAGGCGCAGGCTCCAGTCGGGGTAGCCTTCGCCATGCCTGAGATAGCGGCCCATGAAACGGTTGCAGCGGGCGAAGCGGTAGGCCCCAAAAGTCGGCACCCCAAGAGTACTTCCTTCGGGGCGCGCTGGCAGGACGGCGAGAATACTCTCGCGCAAGCGCTCACTCACCCGCTCGTCGGCATCGACGCACAGCACCCAGTCGTGGGCCGCCTGCTCCACTGCGAACTGTTTCTGCCGGCCGTAGCCAAGCCAGTCCTGGTGGATCACCCGGGCACCGTGCGCGCGGGCAATCTCGACCGTGCCGTCGCGGCTGCCCGAATCGACGACGACGATCTCGTCGCAGAAAGCGAGCGAGGTCAGGCAGTCGGAAAGTTGCGACGCCGCGTTGAGCGTGATGACGACGGCGGAGAGGGGCAAGCGATTCACCAGAGCGTCTTGACCGGGAAAAGCTTGAAGGCGGGATCGCGCGTCACCAGCAACAGATCCTCGATCTCGGCCTGCCCCGCCAACATCCGGTCGAAGGGATCCGCATGGGCCACCGCATAGGCGCCGGCGCGCAGGCCATGCCGGTGCGACACGGACAGGTAGCCGAAGCCATCCGCGGCCACCAGTTCCTCGAAGCGGGGATAGGCCTCGCGCGCTTCCGGCAACTTGCCGAGTCGATGCTTGGTGGCGATTTCCCAGGCGCTGGCGGCACTGACCAGAACTTCGTTCCCTTCGTCGAGAATCGCGGCGGCCACGCGCGCCGGCAACTGTGGATCGCTCATGAACCACCACAGCAAGGCATGGGTATCGAGCAGAAGCCTCATCGACCGTTCACCGCTCGTTCAGCGGGTCGGTTGGCGAACCCTCTTCCCAGAGCCTCAGTTCGTCTTCGGGCAAGGGCTCGAAAAAGGCATTCGTCAGCTTCATGCCCTTGAGTCGACCGGGCTGGCGGCGCGGCTTCTGCTCGGGCTTCAGCGGGACAAGGCGCGCATAGGGCTGCCCCGCCTTGGCAAGAATAATCTCCTCGCCGGCATGGGCGCGTTCGAGCAGCTTCGAAAAGTGGGTTTTGGCCTCATGCACATTCACCATCGACAGTTCGTTGGGGCTGTTCATCGCGGCCTCCATGTTGGCTTAGTCACCGGACTAAGTCTAGCATGTCGCCGGGGCTGCGTATAATCGCCGCGCCATGCGCATTCTTCTCGTCAAGACCTCCTCGCTCGGCGACGTCATCCACAATCTGCCGGTGGCGACCGACCTGCGGCGGCGTTTTCCCGATGCCACCATCGACTGGGTGGTCGAGGAAAGTTTCGCCGACCTGCCCCGCCTGCATCCCGCTGTGCGGCGAGTGATCCCCGTGGCGCTGCGGCGCTGGCGCAGAACCCTGCTTTCCCCCGCCACCTGGCGGGAAATGGCGACCTTTCGCCGTCTCGCCAGCGCCGACTTTTACGATACCGTTCTCGACACGCAAGGCTTGCTGAAAAGCGCGCTCATCGCCGCCCAGGCCAGCGGTCCGAAGTCCGGCCACGCCGCCGACTCGGCGCGCGAGCCGCTGGCCGCGCGCTTTTATGATCGCGCGTTTTCGATCCCGAAGAACCTCCACGCCGTGGAGCGCAACCGCCGCCTTGCCGCGGCGGCCCTCGGCTACACCCTCGACGACCTGTCGCTCGATTACGGCCTCAAAACCTCGCCACTTTCCGCGCCCTGGCTGCCGGCGGGCGACTACGCCGTGCTGCTCACCGCCACCTCGCGCGCCGACAAGGAATGGCCGGAGCCGGACTGGCAGGCGCTGGGCCAGGCGCTGATCGTCATGGGCATGCGCTGCGTGCTGCCGGCCGGCAGCCCCGCCGAGCGCGAGCGGGCCGGGCGCATCGCCGCGGCGCTGGGCCGCGCCGTGGCCGCGCCGCCGCTGAATCTCGCCGAGCTGGCGGGCCTGATGGCCGGCGCGCGGATCGTGGTGGGCGTCGATACCGGTCTCACCCATCTTGCCGCCGCGCTCGATCGACCGACGGTCGCCCTCTTCCGCGGTTCCGATCCGCAACTGACCGGCGTCTTCGCCGGCGCGCGGGCGGTCAACCTCGGCGGCATTGGCCAGCCGCCCGGCGCCGGCGAAGTGCTCGCCAGTTGCAAAGCCCTGCTCGACGCATGAGTCGTTTCCTCTACACCCTCGCGCTGTGGCTGCTGCTGCCTTGGGTCATCCTGCACCTGCTGTGGCGCGGACGGCGCCAGCCCGAGTATCTGAAGCACTGGGGCGAGCGCTTCGGCTTCTATCGCGCCGTGTCCCCCAAGGGGACTTCCTTCGGGGCGTCGCCAGCGCCGTCCCAGGGGATACCGCTGCGCATAACTTTCTGGCTCCACGCCGTTTCGGTCGGCGAGACGCGCGCGGCGCAGCCGCTCGTCGCCGCACTGAAGCGGCGCTATCCCGGCCACCGCATCCTGCTCACCCACATGACGCCGACGGGACGGCAGACGTCGGAGCAACTTTTCGGCGACAGTGTCGAGCGCATCTACCTGCCCTACGACTACCCATTCGCGGTGCGGCGCTTCCTTGCCCGCTACCGGCCGCAACTCGGGCTGATCATGGAAACCGAGCTCTGGCCCAACCTGATCGCGACGTGCAAGGAGAGCGGCGTGCCGCTGGCGCTGGTCAATGCGCGGCTGTCGGAAAAGTCGGCGCGGCGCTATGCGCGCTTTCCCGAACTCACGCGCGGCGCGCTCGAAAATCTGGCCGCCATCGCCGCGCAGAACGAGGCCGACGCCGAGCGGCTGCGGGCGCTTGGCGCACCGCGGGTCGAAGTACTCGGCAACGTCAAGTTCGACATCGCGCCGCCGGCGGGCCAGATGGAACAGGCGCAAGTCTTCCGCGGCCGCATCGGCAAGCGGCCGGTATTCCTCGCCGCCAGCACGCGCGAAGGCGAGGAGGCGTTGCTGCTCGATGCGTGGCAAAAAGTCGGCGCTGGCGAGACGGCGCTTCTCGTGATCGTTCCGCGCCACCCGCAACGCTTCGACGAGGTCGCGGCACTGGTGGCGGCGCGTGGCTTGCGCACGCAGCGCCGGTCGGATGACGCGGTCGTCGCGCCAGAAACGCAGGTCTGGCTCGGCGACAGCATGGGCGAGATGTTTGCCTGGTGCGGCGCGGCCGATGTCGCCTTCATCGGCGGCAGCCTGCTCGACTTCGGCAGCCAGAACCTGATCGAAGCCGCAGCCGTCGGCACGCCGGTGCTGCTCGGCCCCTCGACCTACAACTTCGCGCAGGCCGCGAAGGATGCGATCGCCGGCGGCGCGGCGATGCAGTTTGGTAACGCCGAGGAAATCGTGGCGATGGCCCGGCGCTTGCTGACCGACGCGGCGGAAAGACAGGAAATGCGCGAGGCCGGGCTGGCCTTCGCCGCGCGCCATCGCGGCGCGACCGCGCGCACGCTGGCGCTCGTCGGACGCTATATGCCGGCGCCTTCGTAAATCTCGGCGACGGGCAGGCGAAACTCGATGCTCGCCAGTTCGAGCGTGTCGGCGCGGTCGAGCACGATGCGCTCCCAGCCGACCTCGCCGGCGCGGCGCAACACCTCGACCCGCGGCGCATCCTGCTCGATCAGCACATACTCGCGCAGGCCGGCGACCTTGCCATAGGCCATGAATTTCTCGCGGCGGTCGATGCCCGCGGTGGATGCCGACAATACCTCGATCAGCACGACAGGCTGATCGACGATGCCATCCTCCGCCGACAGGCTTTGCAGCCGCGGATCGCAACTGACAATGACATCGGGGTAGTAATAGGCGTTGTCGCGCGCCACATGGAGCTTCACGCCCTCGATGAAGACGCGGCAAGGCGTTGGCTTGAGATGGGCGCGCAGAGAGGCGAACAGATTTCCGGCGATGACGTTGTGGCGCAGACTGGCGCCGGTCATCGCAAAGATGCCGCCGGCGATGTATTCGTGCCGCGCCGGGCTTTGCGCTTCGAGCCGCAGATAGTCTTCCGGGCTCACGTATTTCAGGGATTCGTTCAGCATCCGAGTCCTCCGGTGACGAGAAATTACTCCAGCAGCGCGTTGATCGCCGCCACGTCCTCTTCGGACAGGGTGCCGGCGGCGCTCTTGAGCTTGAGCAGGTTGGCCAGCGTGGTCAGCCGCGCGCTGGCGAGCTTCTGCTTTGTGTCGAAGAGCTGGGTCTGGGCGTTGAGCACGTCGATATTGATGCGCACGCCGACTTCGTAGCCGAGCTTGTTCGATTCCAGCGCCGACTGCGAGGACACCAGCGCGGCCTCGTAGGCATTGACCTGGGCCAGGCCGGACGTCACGCCGAGATAGGCTTGGCGTGCCGCCAGCGCCGACTGGCGCCGCGCGTTTTCGAGATCAGCCAGCGCCTTCTCGCGCAGGGCCACGGCCTCGCGGTCCTTCGATGCGACGGCGCCACCCGCGAAGATGGGAATGGCCAGTTGCAGGCCGATCGTCGTGCTGTCCCTGTCGTAGCCGCTGGCATAAGTGGAACTGTAGGTGTCCGAATTGCGGCCGCGCGTCGCCACCAGATCGAGCGTCGGGTAATGGCCGGCACGCTGTTTGTCGACTTCCTTGCCGGCGATCTCGAGGCCAAGCTGGCCGAGCTGCACGGTGAGGCCGCCCTGCTCGGCCGATTCGACCCACTTGCCGATATCGTCGGGCTGCGGGCGCGAGAGCTTGAGGCTGCTCCGTAGCCCCTTGAGATTGGCGTATTCCTTGCCCGCCACCGAGCGCAGCACCTGGCGCTTGACCAGGACGTCGTTCCGCGCCGCGAGTTCCTGCGCCGTGGCCAGGTCGTAGCGCGCCTGCGCCTCGTGGGTGTCGGTGATGGTGGCCGTGCCGACCTCGAAATTGCGCTTGGCCGATTCGAGCTGCTCGGCGATGGCCGTCTTCTGGGCGCCTGTCGTCGCCACCGCCTCCTCGGTCAGCAGCGCGTCGAAATAAGCCTGGGCCACGCGCACGATGAGATCCTGCCTGGCGACACCGAACTGCACGCTGGCCTGCGCGGCGGCGAGTTCGCCCTGGCGGTACTGCATGAAATTTTGCCAGTTGAAAACCGGCTGCGACAGCTTCACTGTCCAGTAGTTGGTGTTGTGCTGGGTACTGACGTTGGCGGCTCCCGTCGCTCGGATCCTGGAGTCTTCATCGTTCCACGTCGTGTTGGCGGAAAGTCCAATGGTCGGCAGGAGAACGGACAGCCCCTGCGCCTGCTTTTCCCTGCCGGCGGCGAAGCTGGCACGGGCGCCGGCGAACTGCGCATCGTAGGCCACGGCTTCGCGATAGACGGTGAGCAGGTCGCTGGCCTGGGCGGATGTCGCGCCGAGCAAGGTTGAAATCAGGAGAACAAGAGGTTTCTTCATTGGAGTTTTGTCTCTCAGTACGTGGGCATGGCCGGATCGACCTGCTGCGCCCAGGCAGCGACGCCGCCATAGAGGTTATGGATGCTGGTGAAGCCCTGGTGTTCCAGGAACATGCACACCTGGTAGCTGCGCGCGCCGTGGTGGCAGATCACCACCGTCTCGGCGTTGCGATCCAGTTCCATGAAGCGCGCGGGGATGGCGCTCATCGGCAGCGGCTTGGCGCCGTCGATGCGGCAGACGTCGAATTCCCAGGGCTGGCGCACGTCGACCAGCACCGGCTTGGCGCGTTCCGGGTCGTCGAGCCAGGACTTGAGTTGCGGGGCGGAAATCTGCTGCATGTGGTCAAAAAATGAATTTCTCCGGCGCCGGGGCGTTGGCCAGCGGCGCGGCCAGGGTTTCGAACAGATTGACCGTGCGCCAGCCGTCATCGGCCACGCGGGTGACCACCTGCGCCGTCATCACCGGCGCCTCGCCGACGATGGCGAACAGCCGCCCGCCGACCTTGAGTTGATCGAGCAGCGCCCGCGGCACCACGGCCAGCGCGCCCGAGACCATGATGGCGTCGTAGGGCGCGTGGACGGGCAGGCCGGCCAGGCCGTCGCCGCTTTCCACCGTGACATTGCCGATGCCATGGCGGGCAAGGTTGTCGCGCGCCATCGCGGCCAGTTCGGGCACGATCTCCAGCGACCAGACGTGGTCGGCGTGCGCCGCCAGCAGCGCCGCCATGTAGCCGGAGCCGGCGCCGATCTCCAGCACCTTCTCGTGACGCTTGAGCTGCAGGGCCTGCAGCGCGTGGGCCTCGATCTTGGGCGCGAACAGGGTCGCGTCATGGCCAAGGGGAATCTCGACATCGGCGAACGCCAGGTTGCGCCAGGCGGCCGGCACGAACTCCTCGCGCTTGACGATGAACAGCAGGTCGAGCACGTCCTGATCCAGCACCTCCCAGGTACGGATCTGCTGCTCGACCATGTTGAAGCGGGCTTGTTCGAGATTCATGGCTGCACACATGGGGTCGGGTTACATGAACGCAAGATTTTACTCCTCCTTGACTCGGTACCACGCCGCGTAGAGCGCCGGCAGGAACAGCAGCGTCAGCGCGGTGGCGACGATCAGGCCACCCATGATGGCCACGGCCATCGGCCCCCAGAAGATCTGGCGGGAGAGCGGGATCATCGCCAGCACCGCGGCGGCGGCCGTCAACATGATGGGGCGGAAGCGACGCACCGCCGAGCCGACGATGGCCTCCCAGGTGCTCTTGCCGGCGGCCTCGTCCTGCTCGATCTGGTCGAGCAGGATCACCGAGTTGCGCAGGATCATCCCCAGCAGCGCGATCACGCCGAGATTAGCGACGAAGCCGAAGGGTTTCTGCAGGGCCATCAGCGCCAGCGCCACGCCGATCAGCCCGAGCGGCGCGGTCAGCAGCGCCATCGCCGTGCGGCGCATGCTCTGCAACTGCATCATCAGCAGGGTGATGACGCCGACGATCATCAGTGGGACAACGGCCTTCAGCGCATTCTCGTTCTTCGCCGACTCCTCGATGGTGCCGCCGATCTCGACGCGATAGCCCGGCGGCAGGGCCTTGCGGATGGCATCGAGCCGCGGGTCGATCTGCAGCGAGGCCGTCGGCCCGGTGACATCGGGATTGGCGAGGTCGGCGCGCACCTGGATCGCCGGCAGACGGTCGCGGCGCCAGATGATGCCTTCTTCCAGCACCGGCTCCAGCTTCGCCACCTGCGCCAGCGGCACCCACTTGCCACCCGCCGGCACGGGCAGATCGGCGAGGCGGTCGAGCTTGCCGCGATCCGCGTCTTTGCCGCCCGGCGCCCTCCAGACGATGTCGATCAACTGGTCGCCTTCGCGATACTGCGTCAGCGTCGCGCCGACCTGGTGCGCCTGCAGCACCTGCGCCACGTCCTGGCTGGAGACGCCGAGCAGGCGCGCGCGATCCTGGTCGATGGCCACGCGTACGCTCTTGGCCTTCTCGTTCCAGTCCAGATGCACGTCCTGCACATTGGGATTGGCGCGCATCACCGTCGCCACGTCAAAGGCGATCTTACGCAGCATGTCGACATTCTCGCCGACGACGCGGAACACCACCGGGTAGCCGACCGGCGGCCCATTCTCGAGCCGCTGCACGCGGGCGCGCAGGTGGGTCCACGAGCCGTCCGGCGACTCGAAGGCTGCCAGCAGCCGGCTGCGGACGAGCTCGCGCTCGTCGAGACCCTGGGTCACGATGACCAGCTGGCCGAAGTTGTCGTTGAACAATTGCTGGTCGAGCGGCAGGTAGAAGCGCGGCGCGCCGTTGCCGATGTAGGAGGCATGGTTCGCCACCTTGTCCTTCACATCGTCGGCCGCGAGCAGCGCCTCGACGCGCTTCACCGCCGTCTCGGTGGCCTTGAGCGAGCCGCCCTGCGGCAGCCACAGGTCGACCAGCAGCTCGGGGCGGTTCGACGGCGGGAAGAACTGCTTCTGCACGCCAGTGGCAAAGGCGACGATGCCGAGGACGAAGGCGATCACGGTGATGGCGATGGTCTTCCAGCGGTTGCGCAGGCACCACACCAGCAGCGCGCGGAAGCGGCGATAGAAGGGCGTGTCGTAGACATCGCCGTGATGGTCCTCGCCGTATTTGCGCAGGGCCTTCTCGTCGAGCAGCTTGTAACCGATGTAGGGCACGAACACCACCGCGACCAGCCACGAGGTCAGCAGCGCGATGGTCACCACGGCGAAGATGGCGAAAGTGTATTCGCCGGCGCCCGACTTGGCGAAGCCGACCGGGGTGAAGGCGGCCGCCGTGATCAGCGTGCCGGTGAGCATGGGAAAGGCGGTCGAGGTGTAGGCGAAGGTGCCGGCGCGGAACTTGTCCCAGCCCTGCTCGATCTTCACCACCATCATCTCGACGGCGATGATGGCGTCATCGACGAGCAGGCCCAGCGCGATGATCAGCGCACCCAGGGAAATGCGATGCAGGTCAATGGCGAAGGCCTTCATCAGCAGGAAGGTCATGGCCAGCACCAGCGGAATCGACAGCGCCACCACCAGGCCGGTGCGAAAACCCAGCGACAGAAAGCTCACCGCCAGCACGATGATCAGCGCTTCGGCCAGGCTCTGCATGAAGAGCTTGAGCGAGATCCTGACGATGTTGGGCTGGTCGGCCACCGTCGCCACTTCCATGCCCAGCGGCAGGTCGCGCGCGAGGCGCTCGATGTTGCTCTTGAGGTTATCGCCGAGCTTGATGACGTCGCCGCCCCGGCCCATCACCACGGCGATGCCGATGGCGTCGCGGCCCTGAAAGCGCATGCGCGGGTTGGGCGGATCGGCCTGGCCGCGATTGACTTCGGCGATGTCGCCGAGCTTCAAATGGCGCCCCGCCACCGCGAGATCGGCGTTGCGGATCTGCTCGACCGAATCGAAGGCGCCGGAGACGCGCAGGCGCACGCGGTCGGAGGCCGTTTCGACGAAGCCGGCCGGCGCGACGGCGTTCTGCTTCGCCAGCGCCTCGGCCACCTGCGCCGGCGCGATGCCCAGCGCGGCCAGCCGCGCGGGCGCCACCTCGACGTAGATCTTCTCGTCCTGCACGCCGAGCAGGTCGACCTTCTTGATGTCGGGCAGGGCGCGCAGCTCGCGCGCGATGCGCGTCGCCTCCCGCCGCAATGCGCCCATGTCGTGGCCGTCGCCGGTCAGGGCGTAGATGTTCACATAGACGTCGCCGAAGTCGTCGTTGGGGAACGGCCCCTGCACGCCGACCGGCAGGGTATGCCTGATGTCGTCGAGCTTCTTCCTCGCCTGGCGCCAGGCTTCGGGCACCTCGGCCTTGGGCGTGTAGTCCTTGAGGATGACGAACACCAGCGACTCGCCGGCGCGCGACGCCGACTTCAGCACGTCGACGTAGGGCGTTTCCTGCAGCTTCTTCTCGATGCGCTCGGTCAGCTCGGTCTCGACCTCGCTGGCCGTGGCGCCGGGCCACTGCGTGCGCACCACCATCACCTTGAAGGTGAAGTCCGGGTCCTCGGCGCGGCCAAGGCCGAGGAAGGACAGCGTGCCGCCGATCATCAGAACGATGATCAGGTAGAGCACCATCGACGGGTGCTCCAGCGCCCATTCGGAGAGGTTGATGTTTTTCATTTCCCGGCGATCCGAACCTTCTCGCCGGCGGTGAGCTTGAAGGCGCCGGCCGCGACGATGCGCTCGCCAGCGGCAAGGCCACCGGACACCACCGCGCCGGCGTCGCCGTAGCGCTCCACCTCGATCGGGCGCAACGCCACCGCGTTGTCCTTGCCGATCACCCACACCGAGGGCTGGCTACCCTGCTGCAGGATCGCGGCCAGCGGCACGACAACCTTCTCCCCGCCCGCCTGGGCGAAGCTCACGGTGGCGGTCATCCCCAGCGCGACGCTGGCATCGGCATCGGCGATGCTGACACGGGCGGCAAAGGTGCGCGTCGCCGCGTCCGCCACCGGCGCCAGCTCGCGCAGCACGCCCTTGTAGGCCTTGCCACGCTCTCCCGCCCACAACTCCACCGTCCCGCCAGCGCCGACTTTTTGACCGGCGACGCGCGACTCGGGAATATTGATCGCCACCTCGCGCTCGCCGTCGCGGGCGAGGCGGAACACGCCCTGCCCGGCCGCCACCACCTGCCCCGGCTCGGCCAGCACGGCGGCCACGACGCCGGCCGCGTCGGCAGACAGCGTGGTGTAGGACGACTGGTTCTTCGCCAACGCGGCCTGAGCGTCGGCGGCCTTGGCCGTCGTCTCCTTCGCGTCGAGCGCGGCCTGGCTGATGAAATTCTTCGCCCTGAGATCCTGCGTGCGCTTGAGTTCGGCCGCCGCCAGCGCGCGGTTGGCCTCGGCCTGCGTTGCCTGCAAGGCCGCGTCGGCGGGATCGAGCCGCGCCAGCGGCTGCCCGGCCTTGACCCGCGCGCCGGCATCGACCAGGCGCTCGATCACCTTGCCGCCGATGCGAAAGCCCAGCAGGGTCTCGTAACGCGCGCGCACCTCGCCGCTGTAGCGGTTGACCCCCTGCAACGCCTCGCCGCCGACCACCAGCGACTTGACCAGTTTCGGCCCGGCCGAATTGACGGATGGCGGCGGCGATTTCTCGCCGCAGGCGGCAAGCAGCAGCGGCAGCGTGACAAGAAGAAGGAGTTTTCTCATTGGAATTTTTCCCGTGGCGGCACGGCGAACCAGCGGAAGGGATGACGTCATTTGCGCTCTCCATGCAGGCCGTTGATCAGGACATCGAGCGCCTCGTCGAGGAAGCGCTTGGGGTCGGGCAGGTCGCACATCATGTCGCCAAAGGCGCGGGTCCATACGATGATGGAAAACATCGGCGAGAAGACGATGCGGGTGGCGAATTCGACCGGCACCGGGCGGAACTCGCCGCTGGCGATGCCGGCTTCGATGATGCGGCCCAGCGCGCGCATGGCACGGCGGATGATGGTCTCGTAATGCCACTGGGCAATTTCGGGAAAATTGCCGGACTCGGCGACCAGGAGCTTGGGCAGCCCGCCGATGGGCGTGCCCGCCACCATGCGCCACCAGCCATGGACGAATTCACGCAGGCGTTCGGCCGCGGAAAGGTCGCCGCATTCGACCAGGGCCTCGGCGGCCTCGACCGTCGGCGTCATCGCGGCCTCAATGGCGGCCTTGAACAGCGCTTCCTTGCTCTCGAAGTAGAGATAGACCGTGCCCTTGCCGACGCCGGCGCGCGCGGCGACATCGTCGAGGCGCGTCGCGGCGAAGCCCTTCTCGACGAAAAGCTCAAGCGCGGCGGCCGCGAGTTCCGCCGGCCGCGCCTCCTTGCGCCGCTGGCGCGGTTTGGTCATCACCTCACAGGGTTCCGCCGCTACCGTCACGCCTTACCCCTCTCGAAAATAATTACTGACTGGACAGTCAGTAATTTATTGGCGATCGGGCAGGCTGTCAAGGGGAACTCTTCGACAAGCGGCGCCATTGGCCGCGGAACTCTCTACATGCGGTGCGCGCGCAGGCGCTTTTCCCCTTCGATGATAAAGAATGCGGCCACCGCGACGATGGCGATGTTCCCCCAGTCACTGACGCCGATCGGCGCGGTGGCGAAGGCGGCATTGAGCGGCGCCCAGTAGGTGAAGGCGGACTGCAGCGCCGCCATGGCGCCGGCGCCCCACCAGACCCAGGGATTGGAAAACGGCGCGAGGGCAAACAGCGACTTGCGCAACGAGCGGCAGTTGAAGAGATAGACGATCTCGATAGCGACGAAGACATTCACGGCCACGGTGCGCGCCTCGGCCATCGTCCGCCCCGCGTCGAGCGCCAGCAGAAACAGGCCGAAGGCGCCGACCAGCATCAGCGCGCCGACCAGCACGATGCGCTCGATCAGCACGCCGTCGAGTATCGGCAGCGCGGGCGGGCGCGGCGGACGGCGCATGATGCCGTGCTCGGCCGGCTCGAAGGCCAGCGGCAGGCCGAGCAGCACGGCGGTGGTCATGTTGATCCAGAGGATCTGCAGCGGAGTGATCGGCAGCGTGGCGCCGACCAGGATGGCGGCGAGGATCACCAGGCCTTCGCCGATGTTGGTCGGCAGCGTCCAGGTGATGAACTTGACGAGGTTGTCGTAGATGCCGCGCCCCTCCTCGACGGCGGCTTCGATGGTGGCGAAGTTGTCGTCGGTCAGCACCATCGCCGCCGCTTCCTTGGCCACGTCGGTGCCACCCAGGCCCATGGCGATGCCGATGTCGGCGGCCTTCAGCGCCGGAGCATCGTTGACGCCGTCGCCGGTCATCGCCACCACCTCGCCCTGGGCCTGCAGCGCTCGCACCAGGCGCAGCTTCTGCTCCGGCTCGACGCGGGCGAAGACGTCGTGGCGCATCACCGCCGCCTGTAGCGCCGCGTCGTCGAGTGCCGCCAGTTCGCTGCCCGACAGGGCGTCCGTGTGGCCGTCACGGACTATGCCGATCCGCTGGGCGATGGCGCGCGCGGTGTCGATGTGGTCGCCGGTGCTCATCTTCACCCGGATGCCGGCGCCGTGGCAGGTTCTCACCGCCGCGATGGCGCGCGGGCGCGGCGGGTCGATCATGCCGGCCAGGCCGAGAAAGATCAGATCGCCGGCCGGCGTCGCCTCAATCAGGCGCTCGTCGTCCGCCATGGCGCGCCGCGCCAGCGCCAGCACGCGCAGTCCGCGCGCCGCCATCATGCCGGCCACCGCCTCGACTGCCGCCGCTTCGAGGCTCGCTTCGCGGCTGTCGCCATCGAGCATGGCGCGGCAGGCGGGCAGCACGCGCTCGATGGCGCCCTTGACATAGAGCACATGGCGGCCTTCGATCGCGTGCTGCGTGGCCATGGTCTGGCGCGCCGAGTCGAAGGGCAGTTCGTCGCGCCGGACAAACAGTTCGCGCAGGGTGGCTTCGTCCAGTCCGGCCTTCCGCGCCGCCACCAGCAACGCGGCTTCCGTGGGATCGCCGGTGATGCGCCACTGGCCCTCGGCCCGGTGCAGCGTGGCGTCGTTGCACAGCACCCCGGCGAGCAGCGCTTCGCGCAGCGCCGGGCCGGGCAGGACGATCTGGCCGGCGCGCCGCAGTTCGCCCTCGGGCGCGTAGCCGAGTCCCGTCACCTCGAAGGTTTCGCCTCCGGCCCAGAGTTCGGTGACGGTCATCGCGTTCTCGGTCAGGGTGCCGGTCTTGTCCGAGCAGATCACGGTGGTGCTGCCGAGCGTTTCCACCGCCGGCAGACGGCGGATGATGGCGCGGCGCCTGGCCATGCGCGAGACGCCGATGGCCAGGGTGATGGTCATCGCCGCCGGCAGCCCTTCGGGAATCGCGCCGACCGCCAGCGCCACGGCGGCCATGAACATGTCGAACAGGCGTTCGCCGCGCAACCAGCCGACCCCCATGGTCAGCGCGGCGAGGCCGAGAATCACCCACAGCAGCAGATTGGCGAACTCCGCCATCTTGCGCGTCAGCGGCGTGGCGAGGTCGGGCGCGTTGGCGATGAGTTGCGAGATGCGCCCGGTTTCGGTGGCGTTGCCGGTGGCGATCACCAGTCCCTGGCCGCTGCCCGCCACCAGCGCGGTGCCGGCATAGGCCATGTTGCGCCGGTCGGCGAGCAGGGTTTCCAGCGGCAAGGGGTCGAGCTGCTTGTCGACCGGTGCCGCCTCGCCGGTGAGTGCCGCCTCGACGGTGCGCATCTGGCGCCCACCGAGCAGACGCAGGTCGGCGGGAATCTTGTCGCCGGCGGCGAGCCAGACGATGTCGCCGGGCACCAGGCCGACGGCGTCCATGCGCCGGCGCTTGCCATCGCGCAGCACCGTCACCTCGGTGGCGACCGAGCGCGCGAGCGCCGCCAGCGCTTCCTCGGCCTTGCCTTCCTGCACATAGCCGATCAGGGCATTGACCACCACCACGCCGAAGATGACGCTGGAATCGACCCATTCGCCGAGTCCGGCGGTAATCGCGCCGGCGGCGATCAGCACCAGCACGAGGGGCTGGATCACCTGGGCGCCGAGCCGGGCCCATGCGCTCTTGCCGGCCTTGCTTGTCGGCCGGTTGGGGCCGTGGGCGGCCAGCCGTTGCGCCGCTTCGTCTTCGCTCAAGCCCAGGCCGGGATCGACGTCCAGGCGCGCAATCGCCTCGGGAGTAGCGAGGTGGTGCCAGTCATTGGCGGTCATGGCGGGCGCGGTCGGCGAATACGCACGGTCGGGCAACGACTCAGTTCGCGAGCTTCTTCCGCGCCAGGTACTTGCGGACGATATCCAGCAGCGCGGCCGCGTCGTCGAGTTCGAGCAGCATCTGCCGCGCGGCGTTGGGAATGGGCAGCACTTCGCAGAAGCGACGGCCGACCCAGGCCGCGTCGTCGAAGCGATGCAGCGCCGCCGGCCCCACGGGACGCTGGTCGCCCAGGTCGGCGACGATGGCGCGCAACAGCGTCACCAGCCCGGCGCATTCGAGCGGCACCGCCTGCGGCGGCGGGTCGGGCAGCAACTCGATCTCGCCAAGGACGAGGCCCGAGGGCTCGGCCCAGTGGCGCAGCACGCGAAAGCGCTCGCCGCCGTGCACCACCACCTGCAGCACGCCGAGCTGTTCCATGTCCCACTTGGCGATGCGCGCCAGCGTGCCGATGGCATGCGGCTCGGCCGGAGCGCCGACCTCGGCGCCCCGCGCGATCAGGCAGACGCCGAAGGGCGTCTCGTCGCGGATGCAGGCCTTGGCCATGTCCATGTAGCGCTGCTCGAAGATTTTCAGCGGCAGCGCGCCGCCGGGAAACAGTACCGTTTGCAGCGGGAACAGCGGGAGGGTGAGCGCGCTCACTCCCCCCACCGCGCCGCGAGTTGGTGCGGCACGTCGAGCTGATCGAGGATGCGGGCGACGACGAAGTCGACCACGCCCTGCACGTCTTGCGGATGATGATAGAAGCCGGGGTTGGGCGGCAGGATCACCGCGCCGGCCCGCGAGAGCTTGAGCATGTTCTCGAGGTGGATGGCCGAGAACGGCGTTTCGCGCGGCGCCAGGATCAGCTTGCGCCCTTCCTTCAGCACCACGTCGGCGGCGCGCGTAATGAGGTCGCGCGCCGTGCCCGCCGCCACCTCGGCCAGCGTGCCCATGGTGCAGGGGCAGATGACGTAGGCATCGGGCGGATTGGAGCCCGAGGCCAGCGGCGCGTTCCAGTCGTCGCGGCCGAACACCAGGAGCTGCCCCGCAGCGGCGCCGAACATCCCGGAAAACATCCGCTGCGCCTCGCGCGGCTGCGCCGGCAGCACCAGGTCCATCTCCTGTTTCGCGACGATCTGCGCCGCCTGCGAATAGATCAGCCAGACGCGCGCGCCAGCCTGGATCAGGCATTCGACGAGACGCACGCCGTAGGGCATGCCGGAGGCGCCGGTGAAGGCGACGGCGATGGTTTTCATTTTTCTTCCAGCAGCTTGGCGGCGATCAGGCCATTGACGATGCCGAACAATAGCGCAGCGCCGGCGAAAATGGGGACGAGGTGGAACACGCCGTCGTGCGGCACCAGCCATAGCCGCACCAGCACGAGCTGACCGGCGATGTGGGCGAAGGCGGCCAGCACGCTGTGGCTGACCGGGCCGAACAGGCCGCGCGGCAGGCGGTGGGCCACGCCGAGCACGGCGAGGCTGAGCAGCGCGCCCGTCAGCGACAGCCAGAATCCCGGCGCCAGGAACTGCCCCACCAGCAGGCTGCCGGCCAGCACGCGCAAGCCAGTCACCCATGCCGCCTCGCGCCAGCCGTGGCGCCAGAGCACGATCAGCGTCACGATGTTGGCCAGCCCCGGCTTGACGCCGGGCAGCGGCGAAGGAATCGCCGCCTCGGCGATGGTCAGCACGATGGCCGCCGCCGCGTAGCGCGCGACGCGGCGGTCGGCCGGCGTGACCTCCAGATCGATAGCCGAATCGCCCCCGCCCCCCGCCCCCCGCCCGGGCGGGGGTGATATGTCTCCCAGCGGGGGAGACGGTATCCCCCGGCGGGACGGGTGTTCGCGGCCCGCGGCCGCTCCGGGCTCAGTAGTTGAGGCTGTCATAGCCGCCCCCTTCACCCCTCGGCCCGGCAAGTTGCAGGCTCACATGATTCGGCGCGCAGATCGCGATGGCATTGGGCCTTGTGAGCCAGCCCTGCAGCACGCAGTACTGGCGCGGACCCGGATCGCGGGCGACGCGGGCGCGGCCCGGCCGCACCTCGATCACCGTGGTGCCGAGCGGGCCGACGACATCAAGTTTGCGCGGCGCGGTGAGCGGCAGTTCCGCCACCACCCTGCCGTCGCGCTTGACCACCGCCAGCTCGGCTACGCCAGAGCGCCACAGCAGCGGCGCCGAGGCGCCGACCGCCGCCAGCCCGGCCAGCATCACCAGCCAGTCGCCGGGGCGCAGCAGCGCGAGCCAGGGTCGCACGGTCAACCGGCCAGCGCGCGGTGGCGCACCAGCACCCGCAGCGACTCCCTGAAGCGCGCGGCGAGGCGCTCGGCGAAATACACCGAGCGATGCTGGCCGCCGGTGCAGCCGACGGCGACGGTGAGATAGGAGCGGTTGTCGCGAATGTAGCTGGGCAGCCAGCGCTCGACGAAGTCGCCGATGTCGCCGAGCATGAGCGCCGCCTCGGGCTGCGCCTCGAGGAAAGCGACCACCTCCGCGTCGCGTCCGGTCAGCGGCCGCAGCAGCGGGTCGTAGTGCGGATTGGGCAGGCAGCGCACGTCGAACACCAGGTCGGCGTCGAGCGGGATGCCGTGCTTGAAGCCGAAGGATTCGAACAGCAGGGTGAGCCCGGCGCGCTCGTCGAGCTCGGCGAAGTTCTTGATCATCGCCCGCAGCGCGTTGGGGCGGAGGTTGCTGGTGTCGATGCGATGCCCCAGCGAGGCGAGGTTCTCCAGCGCCTCGCGCTCGTGGCGGATCGCCTCGGCCAGCGTGGCGTCGTCGAAGGCCAGGGGATGGCGTCGCCGCGTCTCGGAAAAGCGCTGGATCAGCACCTCGTCGCGCGCATCGAGAAAGACGAAGCGCAGCTCGATGCCCGGCTGTTGCGTCAGTTCGCGCAAGTGTTGCGGCAGGCCGGCGATGCTCGCCCCGCCGCGCATGTCCATCGCCACCGCCACCCGCGTCGAACCCTCGCCATGGAGCTGCCCCACCAGCTGCGGCAGCAGCGGCGAGGGCAGGTTGTCGACGCAGAAATAGCCCGCGTCCTCGAGCACATTGAGGGCGATCGACTTGCCGGAACCGGAGAGGCCGCTGATGAGGAGGAGCTGCATACGATGTTCGATCAGGCGTGCGCCGCTGCACCCACCCAAGGCTTGATCTTCGCCAGCGTCTCCGCCAGCGCATCCTTGGCGCACTCGGTGTCGTAGCGCACCTGCCCGCGCAGCCACCAGCCATCGGAAAGCCCGAAGAAGCGGCACAGCCGCAGATCGGTATCGGCCGTGATCGCACGGCGACCCGCGACGATCTCGCCAATGCGCTGCGCCGGCACGCCGATCTCCTTCGCCAGCCGATACCGCGAGATGCCCATCGGCTTCAGGAATTCCTCCAGCAGCATCTCGCCCGGGGAAACCGGAGCCAGCTTCTTAGCCCTGCTCATTTTTCCGCTCCATCAGTGGTAATCGACAATCTCCACATGCTTCGCACCTTGCGCCGTCCACGCGAAACACACCCGGAATTGATCGTTGATGCGAATGCCGTGCTGACCGACGCGGTCGCCCTTCAACGCCTCCAGCCGGTTACCCGGCGGCACCCGCAAGTCTTCGAGCACATCCGCCCACTCAAGTTGCTCAAGCTTGCGCCGCGCCACCGCCTCGATGTTCGCGAAGCGCTTTACACGTAGGCGTCTGAACAGGCTCTCGGTGTCAGGGCACTTGAACGACTTGATGGCCATGCGTCAAATAGTAACGTGACGCATGATTAACGTCAATCGTGATTACGGAGGAAGTCGGCGATAGGTTGGCCGCCGTCCCGCCAGCGCCGACTTTACGAGTTCGAGGGTCTGTGCCGCGTGGCCGACGTAGCCGGAATCGACCCGCGTGGCGTCACCCTCGTTCGCCGGGTCGAACAGCAGGATGGTGTTGGAGGAAAGCCAGCCGCGCTCGATGACGCGCAAGCTGGGCGGCAACGTGGCCGTCACGCCGCCAGCGACGCCGCCTTCTTGGCGAGCAGTGCCCGCGCGACTTTCGATTGCGTCTCGCGGCCGAGCTCTTGCGAGATCCAGCCCGCGGTATCGGCCAGTTTGGCGAGGTCGATGCCGGTCTCGATGCCGAGGCCGCGCAGCAGCCAGACCACGTCTTCGGTGGCGACGTTGCCCGAGGCGCCGGCGGCGTAGGGGCAGCCACCGAGACCGCCGACCGAGGCATCGAATACCGAGAGGCCGAGCTCGAGCGAGGCGTAAATGTTGGCGATGGCCATGCCCCAGGTGTCGTGGAAATGGCCGGCCATCTTCTTCAGCGGCATGCGCTTGGCCACGGCCTCGATCATCACCTTGGTGGCATCGGGCGTGCCGCTGCCGATGGTGTCGCCGAGGCTCACCTCGTGGCAGCCCATGTCGAACAGCGCCCAGGCCACCTCGGCCACGGCGGTCGGCTTGATCTCGCCCTCCCAGGGGCAGCCAAGCACGCAGGAAACGTAGCCGCGCACCTTGATGTCGGCTTCCCTGGCCGCCGCGACCACGGGGCGGAAGCGCTCGAGCGATTCGGCGATGGAGCAATTGATGTTCTTCTGCGAAAAGGTTTCGGAGGCGGCGCCGAAGACGGCGATTTCCTTCGCGCCCGCGGCGAGCGCGGCCTCGAAGCCCTTCATGTTCGGCACCAGCACGGAATACGCGATGCCTTCGCGGTGCTCGATCTTCGCCATGACATCGGCGGCGTCGGCCATCTGCGGCACCCACCTGGGCGAGACGAAGGCTGTTGCTTCAATGCTTTTCAGGCCGGCATCGCCCAGCCGCCGGATCAGTTCGACCTTGGTGGCCGTTGGCACGGACTGCTTTTCGTTCTGCAGGCCGTCGCGCGGGCCGACTTCGACGATCTTGACTTTGCTGGGGAGTGCCATGGGAAGCGATTCAATTATTGTCAGGCTCGAATTCTACTAGCTCTGCTCCATCGGCAACCTGATCTCCGACAAGGCAGCGGAAGCGCTTTACCGCTCCAGCCGCCGGCGCGGCGATGGTGTGCTCCATTTTCATCGCTTCCAGAATCATGAGCGGCGCGCCTTTCTCCACCTTGACGCCGGGCTCGGCCAGCAGCGCGACGACCTTGCCGGGCATGGGGGCGGTGAGGCCGGCATCGAGACCGCCACCCTCGCCGGCGTGGTAGAGCGGATCGACGGCAACCAGCACGTGACAGCGGCCGTGCAGAAAGACATGGCGGCGCTCGCCGGCGGCGACCACGGTGGCGGAAAGCTGGGTGCCGCCGAGGTCGATGCGCAGCTCGTTGTACGCGGCGCCCTCGCCCAGATGGCCGGCGACAGCCGTGGGCTGGCCACCCTCGTCCATCAGGTCGAGCAGCATCTGGCGCCCGGCGTAGGCGACGGTGACGCTCTTCTCAAACTCGCCGGCGCGGAACAGCAGCGTGCGCCGCGCCGCGCTGTTCACGCGCCAGCCGTCGCGCAAATGCCAGGGCGAGTGCGGGTCTTCGTCGATGTGCGCCGCGGCCTGGGCGGCGCGCTCCTCGCGCAGCAGCTCGGCCAGCGCGCAGGCGAGCCAGGCTTCCCGTGGTATCGAGGGCGGTTCACCGGCCTGCGGGAAGAGGAAGCCCTGCTCGCGCTCGATCAGGCCGGTGTCGAGATCGGCTGCGGCGAAGGCCGGGCAGGCGACGAGACGCGAGAGGAAACCGACGTTGTTGGCGACGCCGACGACGCGGTATTGCGCCAGCGCCTGCAGCATCCGCTTCAGCGCCGCCTCGCGGCTCTCGTCCCAAACGATGAGCTTGGCGATCATCGGGTCGTAGTGCGGGGTGATTTCGTCGTTCTGCTCGACGCCGCTGTCGACGCGCACATGCAGCGATTCGGCCGGCGGCGCGAGATGCAGCAGCCGGCCGGTCGAGGGCAGGAAGCCCTTGTCAGGATCTTCGGCGTAGATGCGCGCTTCCAGCGCATGGCCGCGAATGGCGATCTGCTCCTGCGCCAGCGGCAGCGTCTCGCCAGCGCCGACTTTTAGCTGCCACTCGACGAGGTCGAGGCCGGTGATCATCTCGGTCACCGGATGCTCGACCTGCAGCCGCGTGTTCATCTCCATGAAATAGAAAATGCCATCCTGATCGACGATGAATTCGACGGTGCCGGCGCCGACGTAGCCGACGGCTTTCGCCGCCTCGACGGCGGCGCGGCCCATGGCGGCGCGGCGCTCGTGCGTCATGCCCGGCGCCGGGGCTTCTTCCAGCACCTTCTGGTGGCGGCGCTGCACCGAGCAGTCACGCTCGAACAGGTGCACCACGTTGCCGTGGCTGTCGCCGAAGACCTGGAACTCGATGTGGCGCGGACGTTGCAGGTACTTCTCGATCAGCACGTGGTCGTCGCCGAAGCTGGCGGCGGCCTCGCGCATGCAGGAGGCGAGCGCGTCGGGGAACTCCTCGCTCTTCGTCACCGCCCGCATGCCCTTGCCGCCGCCGCCGGCGGCCGCCTTGATCAGCACCGGGTAGCCGATGCGGTCGGCCTGTTCCTTGAGAAAAGCAGGGTCCTGGTTGTCGCCGTGATAGCCGGGGGTGAGCGGCACGCCGGCCTTTTCCATCAGCTTCTTGGCTTCGGACTTGCTGCCCATGGCGCGAATCGCCGCCACCGGCGGGCCGAGGAAGACGAGGCCGGATGCGGCGCAGGCTTGCGCGAATTCCTCGTTCTCGGAGAGGAAGCCGTAGCCCGGGTGGACGGCCTGCGCGCCGGTCTGCTTCGCCGCCGCGACGATGCGGGGGATGGAGAGATAGGACTCGCGCGCCGGGGCCGGGCCGATGCATACGGCCTCGTCGGCGAGCCGCACGTGGCGCGCGCCGGCGTCGGCCTCGGAATAGACGGCGACGCTGCGTAGCCCCAGGCGCCGGCAGGTCTTGATGACCCGGCAGGCGATTTCGCCGCGGTTCGCGATCAAGATCTTGTCGAACATGGCTCAATCGATCTCGTGTCGGAAAAGTCGGTGCTGGCGAGACGGTGCTACTTTGCCATCGACATCGGAATATTCGGACTCAACGGATTGACATCCACCGTCTGTCGGTTGGGGATGATGACAAGATCCATGTCTTCCATCGGGATCGCGCCCAGGAGCGGCTCGTCGCCCAAGACCATGGCGCCGGTGAAGCAGCGGCGGTTCTTGAAGCTCACCTCGACCGGGCCGACATAGGGAACGGTGATCTTGTGGCCGTTGGCGAGCGTGACTTCCCGGCGTTCCAGTTCCTTCAGGTCGAGTTGTATCGCCAGATGTTCGGGAATGCAAAGATGCACCGCGCCGGTATCCACCAGGGCATTGATCTCGATCGGCGATAGCGCGTTGCCGGCACTGGGATTGCGCAATTGCAGGCGGGTGCGGATGATGCCCATGTTCGATTCTCCTAAAAAACTACTGTCGCTGTAACCGCAATGATTGTCAAACCCAGTTTGGCTTGTGCTTGGCCATGAAGGCCGCCATGCCCTCCTGCGCCTCGGGCGTGGCGCGCACGCGCGCGATGCGCTGCGCCGTGTCCTCGATCAGTTCGACGGAAAGCGGCCGGCCGGCGACGGCACGGATCAGTTCCTTGCATTCCGCCATGGCGTCCGGCCCATTTTTCCGCAGCGACTCGATGAGGTCGCCGACGGCATCGTCGAGCGCGGCCTCGTCGGCGACGATCTCGTGCAGCAGGCCGATGCGGTAGGCCTCGGCCGCCGAGAAACGCTCGGCGGTCAGCATGTAGCGCCGCGCGTGGCGTTCGCCGATGGCGGCGATCACATGCGGCGCGATGGTCGCGGGAATGATGCCGAGCTTGACTTCGGTCAGCGCAAACTGCGCGTCGAAGGTGGCAATGGCGATGTCGCAGGCGGCGATCAGGCCGACGCCGCCGCCGTAGGCCGAGCCCTGCACGCGGGCGATGACCGGCTTCGAACACTGCGCAACGTGGCGCAGCATGTCCGCCAGGGCGCGGGCGTCGCGCAGATTTTCCCCGGGGCCCTGCGCGGCGATGCGCTGCATCCAGTTGAGGTCGGCGCCGGCGCTGAAACTCTTGCCCAAGCTGCCGATCACGATCACGCGGACGGCGGGGTCGGCTTCCAGCGTCACGACCGCATGGGTCAGCTCGGCAATGGTCACCTCGTCGAAGGCGTTGTGGCGCTCGGGTTGGGTCAGGGTGACGATGCCGACGCCATGGTCGACTTCGGTGAGCAGGTTGAGGTAGAGAGGGAGTGACATGAGCGCTTCCGGCGGCGAACTACATCCTGAAGATGCCAAAGCGCGTTGCCGCGATCGGCGCGTTGAGCGCGGCGGAGATGCCCAGCCCCAGCGCGCGCCGCGTCTGCGCCGGGTCGAGCACGCCGTCGTCCCAGAGGCGGGCGGTGGCGTAGTAGGGGTGGCCCTGCGCCTCGTACTGGTCGCGGATCGGCGTCTTGAAGGCTTCCTCGTCGGAGGCTGACCATGACTTGCCGGCGGCCTCGATGCCGTCGCGCTTGACGGTTGAAAGCACGCTCGCCGCCTGCTCGCCGCCCATCACCGAGATGCGCGAGTTCGGCCACATCCACAAGAGGCGCGGCGAATAGGCGCGGCCGCACATGCCGTAGTTTCCGGCGCCGAAGCTGCCGCCGATGAGCACGGTGAATTTCGGCACGGCGGCGCATGCCACGGCCGCGACCAGCTTGGCGCCGTCCTTGGCGATGCCGCCGTTCTCGACCTTGCGTCCGACCATGAATCCGGTGATGTTCTGCAGGAACACCAGCGGAATGCCGCGCTGGGCGCAGAGCTCGATGAAGTGCGCGCCCTTCTGCGCCGACTCGGAAAAGAGGATGCCGTTGTTGGCGACGATGCCAACGGGATAGCCGTGCAGCCGGGCGAAGCCGGTGACCAATGTCGTTCCGTACCTCGCCTTGAACTCGTCGAAGCGCGAACCATCGACCAGGCGCGCGATGACCTCGCGCACGTCGTAGGGCTTCTTGGTGTCGGCGGGGATGACGCCGTAGAGCTCTTCGGGGTCGTAGAGCGGCTCCTCGGGTATCGCGACATCCAGCGCGACGGGCTTGGTCCGGTTGAGATTGCCGACGATGCGCCGCGCGATGGACAGCGCATGGTGGTCGCTCTCGGCCAGGTGGTCGCAGACGCCCGAGACGCGGGTGTGCACGTCGCCGCCGCCGAGATCCTCCGCGCTCACCACCTCGCCGGTGGCGGCCTTCACCAGCGGCGGGCCGCCGAGGAAGATGGTGCCCTGGTTCCTGACGATCACGCTCTCGTCCGACATCGCCGGGACGTAGGCGCCGCCGGCGGTGCACGAGCCCATCACCACGGCGATCTGCGGGATGCCGGCGGCTGACAGATTCGCCTGGTTGTAGAAAATGCGACCGAAGTGGTCGCGATCGGGGAAGACCTCGTCCTGCAGCGGCAGGAAGGCGCCGCCGGAATCGACGAGATAGAGGCAAGGCAGCCGGTTCTCCAGCGCGATCTCCTGCGCCCGCAAGTGCTTCTTCACCGTCATCGGGTAGTAGGTGCCGCCCTTGACCGTGGCGTCGTTGGCGACGATCACGCACTCGACGCCATTGACGCGGCCGATGCCGGTGACCACCCCGGCGGCGGGGACGTCACCGCCGTACATGCCGTGGGCGGCCAGGGACGAAAGCTCGAGGAAGCTCGTGCCGGGATCGAGCAGCGCGTTGACGCGGTCGCGCACCAGCAGCTTGCCGCGAGCGAGATGCCTGGCCCGCGCCTCGTCGGAACCGCCGCGCGCGACGCGCTCGGTCCGGGCGCGCAGGTCATCGACCAGCGCGCGCATCGCCGCGGCATTGGCGCGGAACTCGTCGGAACGGGTGTCGAGTTGGGACTTGATGACGGACATGGCTACGGAATCCTTGTCATGGCACATCGCCGATCGATGACAGCATGGCCGTCCGGCCTTTCGAGATTGATTGTGCGTCGTAACGAAAAGAGTTGCGATTCATGCTGATTGTCAGTCGGATTGACAATCAGCATAGCCACAAAGGGACCGCACACGCTTTCCATGGTAATCAGAATCCACTATCCGCCAGCCACTTTTCGATTTGCGGCAGCCGGTCGACGCCGAGGAAGGGCTCGCCGTCGATGATGACATAGGGCGAGCCGCAGACGCCCTTGGCCAGGGCGGCGTCGACCTCGCGACGCAGGCGGTCCTTGATTTCGGGGGAGGCGAGCGCGGCTTCCAGCTCGCCGATTACCGTATCGCCAGCGCCGACTTTTTCAGCCAGGTCGAGCACCGTCGGAATGTCGTTGATGTCGCGGCCTTCCGTGAAGTAGGCGCGGAAGGCCGCATGGGCGAACCGGCGCGCCATCGCGCAGTCGCTGTCGTGCAGCCAATACCAGGCGCGCGCCGTGTTCTGGGTGGCGATGGGGAAGGCCGCCGGCGCCGCGTAGGGGATGCCGAGGAAGCGCGCCGAGCGCGCAAAGTCGCGCTTGCTGTATTCGCCCTTGAGCGGCACCTGCGCCAGCGGCTGCGCGCCGGTGGCCTTGAACACCACACCGAGCAGGATGGGCCGCCATTTCACCTTGCGGCCGCAGCGCGCGGCGAGCTCGTCGATGCGCTCGCTCATCAGGTATCCGTAGGGCGAGGTGAAGTCGAAGTAGAACTCGATCGGCTCGGAATTCATGTCAGTTGCCCCATGGCGCTTCGCGCCGAGAGCGACGGGAAGCCGACGCCGCTCATGTCATCCGGACCGGGCTGCGCCCGGCCCTCCTTCTTTACTTCGCCGCGTCGGCTTCCCGCCACCCTCGGCGGGGCACGCCGGCGCTTCTGGACGGCCAAACACCCACGTCTCTTCCCGATCGGACCGGTGGGATGCTCTGCGCAGCGAAGTAAAGAAGGAGGCGGCGGCCGAAGGCCGGCGCCGGGTGACATGAGCGGAGCAGAGCACCCCGCCGGTCCGACCGCGCACCAAACGTCGAGTTTCATCCTAGCTCCCCGCCACGGCGCGGGCAATGACCAGGCGCTGGATGTCGGAGGCGCCCTCGTAGATCTGGCAGACGCGCACGTCGCGGTAGATGCGCTCGACCGGGAAGTCATTCACGTAGCCGTAGCCGCCGTGGATCTGGATGGCATCGGAGCAGGCCTTCTCGGCCATCTCGGAGGCGAACAGCTTGGCCATCGAGGCCTCCTTGAGGCACGGGTGGCCGGCGTCCTTGAGGCTGGCGGCGTGCCACAGCAGCTGGCGCGCCGCCTCGATCTGCGTCGCCATGTCGGCCAGGCGGAAGCTCACGGCCTGGTGCTCGATGATGGGCTTGCCGAAGGCCACGCGTTCGTGGGCGTACTTGACCGCGGCTTCGAGCGCGGCACGCGCCATGCCCACGGACTGCGCGGCGATGCCGAGGCGCCCGGCCTCGAGGTTGGAGAGCGCGATGCGGTAGCCGTCGCCGGCGTTACCGAGCAGGCAGCCGGCGGGAATGCGGCAGTCCTCGAACACGATCTGCGCCGTGTCGGAGGCGTGCTGGCCGAGCTTGTCCTCGATGCGGGCGACGATGTAGCCGTTGGCATCGGTCGGCACGACGAAGCAGGAGATGCCCTTCTTGCCGGCAGTGGGGTCGGTGACGGCGAAGACGATGGCGATCCGCGCATTCTTGCCCGAGGTGATGAACTGCTTGACGCCGTTGAGCACCCAGCCGTTACCTGGGTCACCGTCTTTCACGGCGCGCGTCGTGATGGCGGACGCGTCGGAGCCGACGTGCGGCTCGGTCAGGCAGAAGCAGCCGAGCAGGTCGCCACTGGCGGCGCCGCGCAGCCAGCGCTCCTTCTGCTCGTCGCTGCCGTACTTGGCGAGGATGCCGCAGACCAGCGAGTTCTGCACCGAGAGGATGGTCGAGGTGGAGCCGTCGCCGGCGGCGATCTCTTCCAGCGCCACGACCAACGAGAGATAGTCGAGCCCGGCGCCGCCCCAGGCCTCGGGCACCACCACGCCCCAGAGGCCGAGGCCGGCGAGCTCATCGAGCGCCTCGCGCGGGAAGGTGGATTCGCGGTCCCACTGCGCGGCGTTGGGGGCGAGCCGCTCGCGCGCGAAGTCGCGCAGGGTGTCGCGGATCATCTGCTGCGAGTCGTTGAGAATCATCAGACGAGCTCTATCGCCATCGCGGTGGCCTCGCCGCCGCCGATACAGAGGCTGGCGACGCCGCGCCTGCCGCCGTATTTCTTCAGCGCGCCGATCAGCGAGACCACGATGCGCGCGCCGGAGGCGCCGATCGGGTGGCCGAGTGCGCAGGCGCCGCCGTGGATGTTCACCTTCTCGGCGGGCAACTTGAGATCGTGCATCGCCGCCATGGTCACCACGGCGAAGGCTTCGTTGATCTCGAAGAAATCGACACTGGCGGCGTCCCAGCCGGTTTTGACGAACAACTTCTGCATGGCGCCGACGGGGGCGGTGGTGAACCAGGCCGGTTCCTGCGCGTGCGTGGTGTGGGCGACGATGCGCGCGAGTGGCGTTGCGCCGAGCTGAGCAGCGGTCGAGGCGCGCATCAGCACCAGCGCCGCCGCGCCATCGGAGATCGACGAGGAGTTGGCGGCGGTGACCGTGCCATCCTTCTTGAACGCCGGCTTCAAGCCGGGGATCTTGTCGAGCTGGGCCTTGCCGGGCTGCTCGTCGCGGTCGATGATGACGTCGCCCTTGCGGCTCGATACCGTCACCGGCGCGATCTCCCAGGCGAAGGAGCCGTCATTGATCGCGCCCTGCGCGCGGGTGGTCGAGCGAATGGCGAACTCGTCCTGTGCTTGCCGCGTGAAGCCGTACTTCTCGGCGCACTCCTCGGCGAAGGTGCCCATCAATCTGCCTTTTTGATAGGCGTCCTCGAGGCCGTCGAAGAACATGTGGTCGAGCAAACTGCCGTGGCCGAGGCGGTAGCCGCCGCGCGCCTTGGGCAGGAGATAGGGCGCGTTGCTCATCGACTCCATGCCGCCGGCGACGACGACGTTCTGCGAACCGGCGAGCAGCAGGTCATGGCCGAACATCATCGACTTCATGCCCGAGCCGCAGACCTTGTGCACCGTGGTGCAGCCGGCGGAGAGGGGCAGCCCCGCGCCGATGCTGGCCTGCCGCGCCGGCGCCTGACCGACGCCCGCCTGCAGCACGTTGCCCATGATGACTTCCTCGACGACTTCCGGCTTGATACCGGCGCGCTCGACGGCGGCCCTGATGGCGACGGCGCCGAGCTGCGGCGCGGTCAGGGAATTGAAGTCGCCTTGAAACCCGCCCATGGGCGTGCGGGCGGCGGAGACGATGACGATGGGGTCGTTCATGGCATGTCTTTCAGGCGGTTTCATTGAAGAGTTCGCGGCCGATCAGCATGCGGCGGATCTCCGACGTTCCGGCGCCGATCTCGTACAGCTTGGCGTCGCGCCAGAGCCGGCCCGTCGGGTATTCGTTGATGTAGCCGTTGCCGCCCAGCGTCTGGATCGCCTCGCCGGCCATCCAGGTGGCTTTCTCGGCGGCGTAGAGAATCGCGCCGGCGGCATCCTTGCGCAGGCCGCGCGCGTGGTCGGCACTGTCGCAGGCGCGGCCGACCGCATAGACGTAGGCGCGGCAGGCCTGCCAGGTGGAATACATGTCGGCAAGCTTGCCCTGCATCAGCTGGAATTCGCCGATGGGCTGACCGAACTGTTTGCGCTCGTGAACGTAGGGGACGACGACGTCCATGCAGGCGGCCATGATGCCCAGCGGCCCGCCGGCGAGCACGGCGCGTTCGTAGTCGAGGCCCGACATCAAGACCTTGACGCCGCCGCCGACCTGGCCGAGCACGTTCTCCGCGGGCGCCTCGCAATCCTGGAACACCAGCTCGCAGGTGTTGGAGCCGCGCATGCCGAGCTTGTCGAGCTTCTGCGCGGTGGAAAAACCCTTGAACCCCTTCTCGACGATGAAGGCCGTCATGCCTTTCGGGCCGGCTGCCGGATCGGTCTTGGCATAGACGATCAGGGTGTCGGCGTCGGGGCCGTTGGTGATCCACATCTTGTTGCCGTTGAGCACATAGCGGTCGCCCTTTTTCTCGGCGCGCAGCCGCATCGAGACGACGTCGGAGCCCGCGCCCGGCTCGCTCATGGCCAGCGCGCCGACGTGCTCGCCCGATACGAGCTGCGGCAGGTACTTCGTCTTCTGCGCCGCGCTGCCGTTCCTTCTCATTTGGTTCACGCAGAGATTGGAATGGGCGCCATAGGACAACCCGACCGAGGCCGAGGCGCGCGAGATCTCCTCCATCGCGACGATGTGGGCGAGATAGCCCATCGCGGTGCCGCCGTATTCCTCCTCGACGGTGATGCCGAGCAAGCCCATGTCGCCGAACTTGCGCCAGAGGTCGGCCGGAAACAGGTTGTCGTGGTCGATGGCCGCGGCGCGCGGCGCGATCTCGTCGGCGGCGAAGGACTGCACGGTGTCGCGCAGCATGTCGATGTCCTCGCCGAGGAAGAAGTTGAGTCCGGTCATGTCAGTTGCTCCATTACGTTTTTGCACCATCCGCGACGCATGAAACGTCTTGTTCGTTGGGGGTCGGGGGGCGCCACTGGTGGCTGGAAGCGCCTGTGCCCCGGATCCGTCAAACAAGCACGGCGTTGCCAAATCGGGCCGGTGGGGTGCTCTGCGCAGCGAAGTAAAGGAGGAGGCGGCGGTCGAAGACCGCCGACGGGGGACATGAGCAGCGCAGAGCACCCCATCGGCCCGATCACGCACCCAGCGTCCAGTTTCATTTCAGCGGTCCGGCTTGCCGTGCATGGTCATCAGCGTCTGCTGCATGGTCGCGCAGTGGGTGGTCTTGCCGGCCTTGACGACATAGGCGTCGCCGCGCGTGATGACAAGAGTCTTGCCCGACTTGATCACCTCGCCGATGGCGATCAGCAGCTCGCCATCGGCGGGCGCAAGCAGGTTGATCTTGAATTCCACCGACAGCACCGAGGCGTCGGGCACCATCAGCGAGAAGCCGGCATAGCCGGCGGCGCTGTCGACGGCCGTGGTAATGATGCCGGCGTGGAAATAGCCGTGCTGCTGCGTCAGGTCGGCGCGGTAAGGCATGCGGATCTCGCACCAGCCGGGCTGGATATCCGTCAGTTCAGCACCGATCAGCGTCATCGCGCCCTGACGGGCGAAGCTGGCTCGAACCTTCTCGGCCCAGTGCGGATCGCGTGGCTCGAAATGATGCTTCGGCGCCGTCGGCAGGTGCATCGTAACTCCCTCGATCCCTGTTACCGCCACGATTGCTGCACTGCAACACTGGGCGATATTTCAAGTGTAGAATGATTTTTCGTTGCAGTTAAACAGAATACCCCCGGCGGATCAAATTGAGCACAGCGATCTCCTACCCGCATGAAACACCGCCAGCGGCGGGCGTGACGCTGGTCGTCGCCCCCGGTGTCGAGTGGCTGCGCATGCCGCTGCCCTTCGCCCTCGACCATATCAATCTCTGGCTGCTCGAGGATGACGATGGCTGGACAGCCGTCGATACCGGCATCGCGCTCGACAACGTGCGCGATGCCTGGAAATCGGCGTTGCGCCAGCGCCGACTTTTGCGGCAGATCGTCACCCATTTCCATCCCGATCACCTCGGCCTGGCCGCCTGGCTCGAGGCGGAGACCGGCGCGCCGCTGCTGATGACGCTCGGCGAATACACCGTCGCCCAATTGATCGCCCACCAGGTGCCGCCCTACGACATCGAGTCCATGCTCGGATTCTTCCGCCTGCATGGTCTCGACGAGGAACGCATCGCCGCCCTGGCCAGGCGCGGCAACGCCTACCGCCGCGGCGTGCCGGCGATTCCCGCGACCTACCAGCGGCTGATCGACGGCGACGTGCTGAAAATCGGCTCTTGCTCCTGGCGCGTCATCGTCGGCCATGGCCACGCCCCCGAGCACGCCAGCCTCTACTGCGACGAACTGCGCGTGCTGATCTCGGGCGACATGCTGCTGCCGCGCATCTCGACCAACGTCAGCGCCTTCTCGGCTAGCCCCGAATGCGACGCACTCGGCCTCTTCCTCAAGTCCATAGCCTCGCTCAAGACGCTGCCCGGGGACACGCTGGTGCTGCCCTCGCACGGCCGTCCCTTCCGCGGCCTGCACGCGCGCGTCGACGAGCTGGTCGCCCACCACGCGGCGCGCTGCGACGACCTGATCAAAGCCTGCAGCCAGCCGCGGAGCGCCGCCGAATTGCTGCCCGTGCTGTTCCCGCGCGAAATCAGCGACGCCCACCAGACCATGTTCGCCATGGGCGAGGCGATCGCGCACATCACACATCTGGAACAGGCGCGCCGCATCGAGCGCGCCACCGAGAATGGCGTCACCCGTTTCATAAACATTCATTCGGAGTAACCATGTCCACACACACCCACGAGCCGCATCCGCCGCTGCCCGATCCCAAGGAGGTCGCCAAGACCTATGCCGAGGTCGCACAGCGCGCCTCCAAACTGCTGCACGACCACATCCAGCGTCAGGTCAAGAAGGGCATGACCGCACCGCAGGACGAGTTGGGCCTGGCCCAGGCCTTCATGGACATGATGGCGAAGATGCTGGCGAATCCCTACAAGATGGCCCAGGCGCAGATGAACCTGATGTGGAACTATTTCTCGCTGTGGCAGCATTCTTCCATGCGCCTGATGGGCATGCAGCCGACGCCGGTGGCCGCGCCGCACAGGGGCGACAACCGCTTCCGGGGCGAGGCCTGGGAGGAGCATTTCCTCTTCGACTTCATCAAGCAGAGCTACCTGATCACCGCGCGCCACATCCACGACTCGGTGAGCACGGTCGAGGGTCTCGACGACAAGACGCAGACCAAGGTCAATTTCTTCACCCGCCAGTTCATCGACGCGCTGTCGCCGTCGAACTTCGTCATGACCAACCCCGAGGTGTTCCGCGAGACGGTCAAGAGCCACGGCCAGAACCTGATCAAGGGCTTCAACAATCTGCTGCGCGACATCGAGGAAGGCGACGGCCAGCTGCGCGTCAAGATGACCGACACCACCGCCTTCGAACTCGGCAAGAACGTCGCCACCACGCCGGGCAAGGTGGTGTTCCAGAACGAACTGATGCAGGTGCTGCAATTCACCCCGACCACCAAGACGCATTACAAGCGGCCGCTGCTGATCGTGCCGCCGTGGATCAACAAGTACTACATCCTCGACCTGCGCGAGAAGAACTCCTACATCAAGTGGGCCACCGACCAGGGTCACACCGTGTTCTGCATCTCCTGGGTCAACCCCGACGCGAAGCTGGCCGAGAAGAGCTTCGAAGACTACCTGCTCGACGGTGCGCTGGCGGCCGTCGACAAGGTCTGCGAGCAGACCGGCGAGAAAGAGATCAATGTCGTCGGCTACTGCCTCGGCGGCACGCTGCTCGGCGCGACCCTGGCCTACATGGCAACGAAGAAGGACAAACGCATCGCATCGAGCACTTTCTTCACCACCATGCTCGACTTCTCGATTCCCGGCGAGCTCGGCGTCTTCATCGACGAGCAGCAGGTGTCCGGCCTGGAGAAGAAAATGGAGCAGCGCGGCTTCCTCGAAGGCTCCGAGATGGCCGGCACCTTCAACATGATGCGCGCCAACGACCTGATCTGGTCCTTCGTGGTGAACAACTATCTGATGGGCAAGGACCCCTTCCCCTTCGACCTGCTGTTCTGGAATTCCGACTCGACGCGCATGCCGTACAAGATGCACAGCTTTTACCTGCGCAACATGTACATGCACAATCTGCTCAAGGAGCCCGGCGGCATTACGCTCGCCGGCGTGCCGATCGACCTCGGCAAGATCAAGACGCCGAGCTACTTCATTTCCACCATCGAGGATCACATCGCACCCTGGAAGAGCACCTATCTCGGCGCCCAGCGCTTCGCCGGGCCGGTGCGCTTCGTCCTCGGCGGCTCCGGCCATATCGCCGGCGTCGTCAATCCGCCCGCGGCCAACAAGTACGGCTACTGGCTCAACGACGCCAAGAGCCTGCCCGAGGCAGCCGATGACTTCCTCGCCTCCGCCTCCCAGACCGCCGGCTCGTGGTGGACCGACTGGCAGGGCTGGATCACCGGCCTGGACGACGCCACCGTGCCCGCGCGCGATCCGGTCAAGGGCAAGCTCGGCGTGATCGAGGACGCACCGGGGTCCTTCGTCAAGTTCCGCCTCGACACGCAGAAGAAGGCGTAATGCGCGAGGGGGCGTTGCGTGTCGTACTCGACACCAACATCCTCCTCTCCCTTTTCGTCTTCGCCGACAGCCGCCATGCGACGATCCGCGCGGCAATCGAAAGCGGCAGATGGCTCGCGCTGACCGATGCGCGCTGCCTGCACGAATTCCGCCGCGTGCTCGGCTACGAAATGTTCCATCTCGATGCCGCGACACAGGACGCCACCCACGCGGCCTATGCGGCGCTGGCGCAAATACCCGCGGTTGCGCCGGCCGAGCCGGTGGCCCTGCCGCAATGCAAGGACCCGGACGACCAGAAGTTTCTCGAACTCGCGCGTGACGGCGACGCGCAACTGCTCGTCACCTCCGACAAGGCGCTGCTCAAACTCGCCCGGCGGCGGCGCCTCGCCCATCTCTTCCGAATCCTCACCCCCGATCAGGCGATGGCAGAATTGCAGTCGTGAAAACTGCCATCCTGTCCGACATCCATAGCAACCTCGAAGCGCTGACCGCCTGCATGGCCCACGCGCGGCGGCAGGGGGCCGGTCGCTTCGTCTTTCTCGGCGACCTCGTCGGCTACGGCGCGGATCCGGTCGCCTGCCTCGACCTGATCCGGGAGGAGCTGGCGCGCGGGGGGCGGGCCGTGCGCGGCAACCACGACGAGGCGGCGCTGGGCGGGTTGTGCGAGAACCTCAATTTCATCGCGCGCGACTCGGCCTACTGGACGCGCAACCAGCTCGGACCGGCCGAGCGGGAACTGCTGGCCGCGCTGCCCCTGCAGTTGCGCGAAGGAGCAGCGCTCTACGTCCATGCCAGCGCCTTTGATCCCGCCGCATGGGAATACATAAGCGGCACCGAATCGGCGCGTCGTTGCCTCGCCGCCAGCGACGCACCCATCGTCTTCGCCGGCCATGTGCATCAGCCGCTGCTGTTCTACACGGTCGAAGGCGGGGTCAAGACCTTCGCCGCAACGCCCGGCGTTGCCGTGCCGCTGTCGTCGCGGCGGCGCTGGCTGGTGCTGGGCGGATCGGTCGGGCAGCCGCGCGACGGCAACCCGGCCGCCGCCTATCAGCTGTTCGACGAGACGGAGCGCAGTGTCACTTACCACCGCGTGCCCTACGACCATGCGGCCGCAGCGCGCAAAATCCTCGCCGCCGGCCTGCCTGCTATGCTGGCAAGACGGCTCGCACACGGAGAGTAGGACGACAGGAAATGGACTTCGCCGGCCACTGCGTCGAGGACAAGATCGCCGAAGGCGCCATGGCGACGCTGTGGCGCGCGCGCGCGGCCGACGGCACGCCGCGCCTGCTCAAGCGTCCCAAGCTCGGCATGGGCAGCCACCCCGCCTGCTTCGCCGGCTTCGAGACCGAGCGCATGATCCTGGCCCGGCTGGCCGGGCCCCATGTGCCCGCCTTCGTCGCGGGCGGCGACGAGAGTGATGACGGCGGCGGCCCCTGGCTGATCGAGGAATGGGTCACCGGCCCGTCGCTGGCCGAGGCGGCACGGCGGGCACCGCTGCCGCTCGACGAAATCGTGCGCATCGGCGCGGCGGTGGCCACGGCGCTGCATGCGCTGCACCGGCAAAACGTGGTGCACCACGACCTCAAGCCGCAGCACATCCTGTTCCGCGACGATGGCTGCGCCGTGCTGATCGACTTCGGCCTCGCCGTCCACGGCGAGCTGCCGGACCTCGCCGATGACACCGGCGAGCGCGACGACCGTCCGCTCGGCACACCCGCCTACATCGCGCCCGAGCCACTACGCGGCGAGCGCGGCAATCCGCGCAGCGACATCTTCTCGCTCGGCGTCATCCTTTACTTGCTGGCGACCGGGCGACTGCCCTTCGGCACGCCCGAGAGCCTGGCCGGCATGCGCCGGCGGCTGTGGCTCGATCCGCCACGGCCGCGCGCGCTGCGCCCCGAGCTGCCCGAGTGGCTGCAGGAAATCGTCATGCGCTGCCTGGCGGTGCTGCCAGAAAATCGCTATGCCACGGCGGCGCAAGTGGCCCACGACCTCGCCCATCCCGAACAGGTGGTGATCACCGCGCGCGGTCGCGACCTGAAAGGGGGCGGCTGGCGCGCCGCCGCGCGGCGCTGGTGGAAGACGGCGACCGCTCCGCCGCCGCAGCGCACGCGCGCCGCCGACCACCTGGCGCGGGCGCCGCACGTGCTGGTCGCCATCGACACCGAACACGTTGACGCCACGCTCGCCGATGCCATGCGCGAGGCGGTGCGCCGTGTCGCCAGCGCCGACTTTTTGGCACGCATCAGTTGCGTCACCGTGCTCGATGCCGCGCTGTTCGCCGGCCAGGAGGAAGCCGGCGAGATCGAGCGCGCGCTGCGCACGCAGCGGCTGATGGCGCTGCACCACTGGGCGCGCGATCTCGGCCTGTCGCCGGAGCGGCTGCGCTTCCATGTGCTGGACGGCAGCAACGCGGCCGGGCCGCTGATCGACTACGCCCGCGCCCAGCACGTCGACCACATCATCATGGGTGCGCACGGCAGCTCGGCCCTGCGCCGCCTGCTCGGCAGCATCTCGGCCCGCGTGGCGGCGGAGGCGCCGTGCAGCGTCACCGTGGTACGGAGCGCCGGGCGCGCACCGGCCATTGCTTGACATCTTCAGCAGTTTTGAGACTACACTGACAAAAAAATTCGGGGCGCCGCCACCGGACGTTCGCAAACCCGCCACCCAAGGAGCCATTCAATGAATGCATTCAAACACGCACTGCTCGCCATCGCCGGCATCGGCCTGTTGTCCGGCACGGGCATCGCCCTGGCCCAGGAAACCCCGACCGCCGCTCCGGCCGGCGTCAAGCTGGTCGAAGCCAAGGACGTGCAGGCGCTGCAGGCCAAGGGCGCCGTCATCATCGACACCCGCAAGGCCAACGAATACGCCGACGGCACCATCAAGGGCGCAATCTCCCTTCCCTACGATCCGGAGAAGAGCGCGAAGGATGCGGGCTTCGATTCCAGCCAGGACAAGTTCGACATGGGCAAGATCGCCGACAAGGCCAAGGACTACGTTCTGTTCTGCAATTCCGGCACCTGCTGGAAATCCTACAAGGCGGCCGTGGTGATGGCCAAGGCCGGCTACAAGAGCGTGCATTGGTACCGCAACGGCTTCCCCGACTGGAAGGCGCGCAAGCTGCCGACGGAATAAATTGCACGTGTCAAACGTCTAAGGAACCAGGGCCCGGCCTGTAGAGGCGGCTCTGGTTTTTTCATGCGGCAAGGGGAGGGGACGGCAATGATCTATACGAAGAAATCGCCCGCGCTGTTGGTCATCGGCGTGATGATGCTGCTGTGGGGCTGGCTCAACGCCAGCGGCGGCATCGACGGCATGCAGAAATGGCTGCAGAAGAGCGCGTACTCGGATCACATGAAGGTCAAGGAGAAATTCGACGCCGAGTTGCGCGTCGCCACCGAGATCGCGACGGCCGAGAGCAAGCCGGCGCCGGACATGAAAATGCCCAAGTCGAAGTTCGACGGCGCCAAGGCCCAACAGGCGCGGCTGGCCTACATCTTCGGCGGCATCGCCGCCGTGCTCGGCCTGCTGATCATGGTGTGGACGCCGAAGGAGGGGCAACTCGACTACTACCTGTCGATCTTCCCCGGCATGGCCTACATCCTGCTCATCGCCTTCATCGTGCGCTGGGGGCTCGACCCCACCTTCGCCAACTGGGGCAAGGATGCCCAGCCGGCGCTGGGCTGGAACTTCGCCACCATCTTCAACCTCAACTACGTGGTGCTGGGCATCGTCATCGGCATCGTCATCGTCAATGTCTTCAAGATTCCCGACTGGGCCGCCAACGGCGTGCGCACCGCGCGCTTCTTCCTCAAGACCGGCGTCATCCTGCTCGGCACGCTCTACAGCGCGACCGAACTGGCCCAGCTCGGCGGGCTGTCGGTGGTGATGATCGGCATCTTCGTGCTCGGTTCCGTCGGCGTCGTGCTCTTCATGGGCAAGCGCATGGGGGCCGGCAACTCGATGACGGCGGTGCTCTCGGCCGGCATGGGCGTCTGCGGCGTCTCGGCCACGGTCGCCGCCGCGCCGGTGGTCAATGCCAAGGCCGCCGAGATCGCCTACACCATCGGCACCATCCTGGTCTGGGGCGTGGGCTGCATGTTCCTCTTCCCCACCGTCGGCCACCTACTCGGCATGGGCCCGGTGCAGTTCGGCGCCTGGGCCGGCACCGGCATCCTCAATTCGGCGCAGGTCGCCGGCGCGGCGCTGGCCTTCGACCCGCACGGCATCGAGACGCTGAAGGTCGCCGAGATATTCAACATCACCCGCGTGCTGTTCCTGCCGATCATCGTGCTCTGGCTCGCCGCCTGGTACGTCAAGCACGAGGTGGGCGCGGAGAAGGTGGATCTGGGCCGCGTGCTGCTCGCCAAGTTCCCGCTGTTCGTGCTCGGCTTCATCCTGCTGTTCATCCTTTCCACCCTCGGCGCCTTCACGCCATCCGGCCACTATCAGGGCAAGTTCTTCAGCGCCGACAAGGTGAAGGAAGATGCTTTGCTCAAGGGCAAGGAAACGCGCGCCATCGAAGGCGAGCTGACGCGCCTGAAGGACGCCGCCGGCGCCAAGGCGCTGCAGGATCACTTCACCGCCAAGGCCATCAACGTCGGCCAGCGCCACGCCACGCCCGAGGATGCCCACAAGGCGCTGGCGGACCTGGTCGTCAACAAAAAGATGACCAGCCGCGAGCAGGACGAGTTGCTCAAGGCGGTGTCGAAAATGGGTGGTCTGGATGCGCTCACCAAGAGCGCGATCGAGAAAGCCGACAAGGCGGCCTGGCACAGCTCGAAGGCGATCGCCGCCTTCCGCGACTGGCTGGCCTGGCTGTTCTCCTTCGGCCTCATCGGCCTGGGCATGCAGATCACCATGGCGGCGCTCAAGCAGGCCGGCGGCAAGCCACTGATTATCGGCGGCGTCGTGGGCACGGCCAAGGCGGTCGGCTCGCTGATCGTGGTGCTGCTGTTCGTCAAAGAATTCATCTGAAGGAGAACACCATGTCCGAACAAAAATTCGCGCGCGGCACCAGCCTGTCGATCTTCGTCAGCGACCGCAGGGAAGACATCGGCGCCCTGGTCTTCGCCCTCGTCATCGCCCTCGGCGTCGTCCTGATCATCGGCCGGTAAGCCGCCTGCCGCGAGCAATCGTCCCGTCCCGCTTCTCGCGGGGCGGGACTTTTTATGTCCCCGACGGTCACGGCGGGAACGGTATCCACCGGACCGGTCACCATGACAACACCACTGAAACTGCTGCTGTGCCACCACGGCACGGTCGGCGCCCAGGCCGCCGCGACTTACGCCCTGGACGTCGCCGTTCCCGGCACCACCACCCTCGTCCATTGCCTCGTCGTGCCCGCGCTGTGGACCGGCATGCAGGGCGACGACTGGCTCAACAATGCCTCGACGCGCGACGCCTTCGGCCGCTACGTCGAGGACATGCTGGAGAATGATGCGAAGCGCGAACTGGCCGCCGTCGAGGCGCGCTGCCGCGAGCGAAGGCTAGACTACGAAGCGGTGATGCGGCTGGGCGAGCCGGCGGAAACCGTGCTGGCGGTCGCCGCCGAGGTCGGCGCCGATATCGTCGTCATCGGCCCGCCACGGCGCAAGGGCGAGGAGGGCCTGCGCTCGCGCATGGACCTGGAGAAACTGGTGCGGGGGCTGCGTTGTCCGCTGACGGTCGCGCCACGGCAATAAGCGACGCCCCGGAGGAAGTCCGCCCGGAGGAAGTGCAGAGCCCCTCGGGGGACAGCGCGCGGGCGGAGACCGAGGTTCCGCTCTCGCCCGCCGCGCTGCTGGAATTTCTGCGTGACAGCGAAAGGCTGTTCCGCCTCAATCCCCACCTCGAGATCGAGGCATGGCAGCCCGCGCCCGGCGGCTTCCGTTTCGCCGCGAAGAACGAAAGCAACGGCCGCCGCATCGAGACGGCCGTTATCGTGGAAGCCGCATCCCCCAAGGACAGCCTTGTCCTGAGTTATGCCGACGGACTCAAGCGGAGCACCACGCTAGCCGTCGAGCCGGCCGGCACCGGCGCGCGTCTCGTCGTCACCGAGCACTATCCGCGCATCGAGGACCCGCGGGATCCGCGCGTCGCGGACGTCGACCGCAGCCTGGTGCCCTGGGTCGCGGCGCTGCGCCGCCACCTGATCGCGCGCGCCCGCTGGAACTGGCTGCCGGGCTGGCAATGGTGGAACGAACGCTTCCTGCTCGGCATGCCGCCACCTCATCGGCGCATCGTGCGGCTGATCGTCTGGGTCAGCGCGCTGGAGTTCGTCGTATTTCTGGGCGCAATTGTGATCCTGCGCCTCTCGTCATAAATCCAGCCCGCGCGGCTTGCGCGTAGCGCGAGCGAAGAAGGCATCGAACACGGCGTTGGGCAGCAGCCGCAGCAGCTTGGCGACGATGGCCATCTGCCACGGGATCACGGCATAGCTGGTGCCGGCGTCGATGGCGCGACTGATGCGCCGTGCCGCCGCGTCGGCCGGCAGCAGGAAGGGCATGGCGTAGGGATTGACGGCCGTCATCGGCGTGGCAATGTAGCCCGGTGCCAGCGTCACCACGCGCACGCCGCTGCCGCGCAGTTCGACTCGCAGACTTTCGAGGTAAGCGATGGCCGCCGCCTTCGAGGCCGAGTAGGCACCGGCGCCCGGCAGGCCGCGGATGCCGGCGACCGAGGCGATGCCGACGAGTCGGCCGGCGCCCGCCTGCTTCATCGCTTCGAGGAAGGGGTGAAAGGTATGCACCATGCCGAGCGCGTTGGTCTCGAAGACGCGGCGGAAGGCCGGCAGGTCCTCGCGCTCGCCGGTGAGCGTGCCGACCGAGATGCCGGCATTGGCGATGACGATATCGGGCAGGCCGGCGCGGGCGATGAAATCCTGCCCCGCCGCCAGCATGGCGCCGGCATCGGCGACGTCGACGGCATGGATGTGATGGGTTCCCGGCAGCGATTGCGCGAGGTCGTTGAGCACGTCCTCGCGCCGTGCGACGAGGCCGAGCGTGGCACCGCGAGCGGCGTAGTGGCGGGCTAGCGCCGCGCCGATACCCGACGAGGCGCCGGTGATAAAAACACGCTCGCCGGCCAAGAACTTACTTCTGCCGGGCCTTGACGATCAGCGCGTCGACGACCTTGAGCAGATCGTCATAGCTGCCGGCAAAGGGATCGGCCGGGCGGAAGCGGCCATCGACGACCATCGACGGCACGCCCTTGACCGCGTGGGCATTGTGAATCTGCTGGGCGCGCTTCACCTTGGTCTGCACGGTAAAGGAGCGTGCGGTTTCGCGGACCTTCGCCAGGTCGACGCCCTTCTTGGTCAGCCAGTCCTCGAGGATTTTCGGGTCGGCGAGGTTGATCTTGTGATCGTGGATGGCCTCGAACACGGCGACATGCAGTCGGTCGACCTCGCCGAGAGCCTCAAGTGTGTAATAGAGGTTGGAGAACGGCAGCCAGCTGTCGCTGAACGCGACCGGCACGCGGCGCAACGAGACATCCTTGGGCAGGCGCTTCACCCAGGGAGACAGCACGGGCTCGAAGCGGGCGCAGTGCGAACAGCCGTAGGAGAAGAACTCGGTGACCTCGACCTTGCCCCTGGCGTCGGTCGGCTGCGGCGGAACGATGTTCTGGTAATCGAAGCCCTCCTCGAGCTTGGCGGCGCCGGCGCTCAGGGCGAGGAAGGACAGGAACAGCGCGAACAGGGTATTGCGAAGCATGGGCACTCCTTATTGGGGTTTGACCTTGACCAACGTGGCCTGGACACCGTTGGTTGACAGCTGGGTGCGCACACGGTTCATTTCGTCGGGACTGGCAAAGGGGCCGACGCGCACGCGGTGCATGGTGCCCTTGTCGGGCACGGTCACTTCCTGCACGCCGACATCGAGACCGAGCATGGCGAGCTTGGCCTTGAGGTTGTCGGCGTCCTGCGGCTTCTGGAAGGCGCCGGCCTGCAGGTAGAGCAGTTCGGTGGGCGCGGCTGCAACGGGCGGCGGCGCCGTCTTGTCCGCCGATGGCTCTGTTGGCGCGGCCGGAGCGGCGGGGGCGGTGCCCCGCGGCATCGCCGGCTGGTCGCCTGGCAGTATCTTGTAGAACTCGAAGCGCGGCTTCTCGTTCACCTTGTCGCCGGGCTTGCCGGGCAGCGGCTGCGGTGTCCTGGGCGTCTCGCCGGCGGCGAACTCGGATCGCTCGGCGCGCAGCGCCTTGTCCTGGAAGGGCAGCGGCGTCTTGTTGAGGTACCAGACCACGCCGAAGGCAATGCCGACGCCAACGACGAGGCCGATGAACAGGCCCAGGATCATTCCGCCGTGTTGCCAGCGCCGACTTTTCCGCAGGTCAGCCATCACATGTGCTCCGGTGCGGCGACGCCAAGAATGTGCAGGCCATTACTGATGACGCGGCGGACGGCCACGGCCAGCGCCAGGCGCGCCTGCTTCTGCGCCTCATCGTCGACCAGCAGACGCTCGGCGTTGTACCAGGCGTGGAAGTCGGCGGCGAGGTCGCGCAGATAAAACGCCACGGCATGCGGCGCGTAGTCGCGCGCGGCGGATTCGATCATGTCGGGGAACTCGCGCAGCCGCGCGCACAGCGCCAGTTCGCGTACGCTCGCCAGCGGCGCGAGGTCGGCGGCGGCGAGCGACTTCACCTCGCCACCCCATTGCTGCAAGACCGAACAGACGCGGGCATGGGCATACTGGACGTAATACACGGGGTTGTCATTGGATTGCGACTTGGCCAGGTCGAGGTCGAAGTCCAGCGCCTGGTCCTGCTTGCGCAGCATGTAGAAGAAGCGGCAGGCGTCGTTGCCGACATCCTCGCGCAACTGGCGCAGCGTCACATACTCGCCGGCGCGGGTGGACATCGCGGCCTTGGCGCCGTTGCGGAAAAGGCTGACAAACTGCACCAGCGAAACATCGAGACGTTCGACCGGCAGGCCGAGCGCCTGCAACGCGCCCTTGACGCGCGGGATGTAGCCGTGGTGGTCGGCGCCCCATACGTCGATGACCTTGTCGAAGCCGCGCTCGAACTTGTTGGCGTGGTAGGCGATGTCGGAGGCGAAGTAGGTGTGGAGGCCGTTCTCGCGCTGGACAACGCGGTCCTTCTCGTCGCCGAAGGTGGTCGAGCGGAACCACTTGGCGCCGTCCTGAATGTAGATGTGGCCGCGCTTCTCCAGTTCGGCAACGGCCCTGGCCACCATGCCGGTGTCGAACAGGCTGCGCTCGGAGAACCAGCAGTCGAAATGGACGCCGTATTGCTCGAGATCCTCGCGGCTGTCGGCGAGTTGCTCGGACAGGGCGTGCTGGTGGATGTAGTGCCACTCCTCGCCGAGCAGATCCTTGCCGGCGGCGATCAGGCCGTCGAGATGGGCATCGGCATCGGGCTCCGGCGGCGGCACACAGGCCAGCACGGCGGCGGCGGGATGGACATAGCGCTCGCCGTGGGCGGCGCGGATCTGCTCCGCCATGTCCTTGACATAGTCGCCCTGGTAGGCGTTGGGCGGGAACGGCATCTTCTCGCCGTGGAGGTCGAGATAGCGCAGCCAGACAGACACCGCGAGGATATCCATCTGGCGGCCGGCGTCGTTGACGTAGAACTCGCGCGTCACGTCAAAGCCGGCATAGGTCAGCAGGCAGGCGAGACTGGCGCCGTAGGCCGCGCCGCGACCATGGCCGACGTGCAGCGGACCGGTCGGGTTGGCGGAGACAAATTCGACCTGCACCTTCGGCCGCTTGCCCCCGGGTGACATGGGGACGTGCTTGCCGTAGTCGGGGCCGCGCTCGAGTACCTCCTTCACCACCTGGCTCTTGGCTGACGCGGCGAGGCGGAAATTGATGAAGCCGGCACCGGCGACCTCGGCCTTGTCCACCCAGCCCGAGACCGGCAGCTCATGGACGAGACGCTCGGCGATCTGGCGCGGGTTGGTCTTGATCTCGCGGGCGAGCTGCAACGCCAGGTTGCTGGCAAAGTCGCCGTGCGAGGGGTCGCGCGGCCGCTCGATGACGATGTCGGCGCTTTTCTGCCCGGGCGCGGCGCTGGCCAGCGCCGCGCGCAGCAGTTCGGAAAGATGGGATTTCGGGTCGAAGGACATTGCAGCCGTCCGGTGGGTGCGGAGTCGGCATTATAGCGGCCGGCGCGGCGCCTTACGCGGGGCCGGCCGCCGGCGAGGGGATGCGGGCCGGTGGCGGACGACAGGCGGCTCCGAGAATGCCGAAGCAAGCGGTGTGTTCATGATCGATCTCGAGTTACTGGCCACCTCGCTCCGCATAGCCGACTTCCCGCCCGTTCCGGCTACGGCCGCCGCTCGACCGGTTTCCAGATCACCGCGATGACGCCGACCCGGGTGGTGAAGGCTTTGGCGCGGCTGTTCCCGAGCATCAAGGTCTTGCCGCCTCCGGGTTGCGCCGCGACGACGAGATCCGTCAATTGCTCGTCCGTCAGAACGGTGGGCCCGGCGGAGTGCCACGTTCCGACCCCGCCGCAAGCGTCGCGATCAATGAGCAGCGCCTTGTCGCGGGGCGCGTCCGGAATGGCGATGGTGATAATCCCGTTCCCGGTCTCGAACGCGCTGGCGGGGCCGGCGGACGTCTGGATCGTCTCGCCGCCGCCCGGCCTGGCGCTCACCTCGAGTGTCTGCAGCTCGGCGTCGGTGAGGTTGGTCTCGCCCTCGATGTGCCAGACCTTGAAGCTGCCGTTCGGTTCGTGCTGAATCAGCAGCGTGTTGTCGGCGGCGTTGGCCGCGAGCGCCGCGACGGCGGCAAGCGCCGCGACGATGTTTCGGGCGAATCGCATGGGTGTTCTACTTTGGTTGTTGAAAGCGGCCTAGCGGTAGCGCCGCAGGTACCAGGATTCGAAGGCGGCCTTGACGCCATGCATGAGCCGCAGCGGCGCAAGGGCCATGGCGTTCGACTCGGTGCGACGTACCAGCATACCCGCATCGAGGCTGTCGACGATGCACATCAGTTCGACCTTGAAGGTCTTGTCCGGCGCGCGGCCAGTGAGCTCGGCCAGCAGGTTCTCGGCGGCCGCTTCGGCCTGCATATCCGCCATGTGGGCCTGCTTCGGCATCCAGTCCGGGCCGGGGAAACTGCCGGCGTCACCCGCCACGTAGACCCGCTCGCGTCCCTCGACGCGGCACAGGCCATCGGCCTTCAGGAGCCCGCCGTTTGATCGCGGCAGGTCGGTGTTGTCGAACCAGGCGTTGCCGGTCAGCCCCGGCATGAAGACGATAATGTCGGCGGCAAATTCGCCGCCCTCGGTCTTGACCTTGCCTGCCTCGAAACCGGCCAGCTTGTGGCCGAGATGAGTTGCGATGTCGCGGCGTTTCATTTCAGTCATCAGCCGCTGCAGGGCCTGCTCGCCAAGGCGATGGCCGGGATTGGGCATGGGATTGAAGAAGGCGAGCTTGATCCGCTCGCGCCGCCCTTCACGGCGCAGTTGCGTGTCGAGCCCGAAGAGGAACTCGAAGATCGGGCCGCCGCGCATGGCGCTCGGCTCGTTGGGGTTGCCGGCGAAACCGAGGGCGATGGTGCCGCTCTCCAGCGCGGCGATCCGTTCCCGCAGGCGCTCGACGGGCGCGATGCCCTCGCAGGGCAGGATGGCGTGCTCGATGCCCGGCAGTTTTTTCATGAAGCGGCCGCCGCAGGCAATGACGAGCCCGTCGTTCTTCAACGGCCCGGCGGAAGTCAGCACGGTGCGGCCGCCGTCTTCCAGGCCGGTGGCTTCTCCGGCCAGAAAATGGATGCCGTGTTTACGCAGGAACTTGTCGAGCGGAACGATCAGATCGGTCGGTTTGCGCTTTCCCGAAGGCAGCCAGATCAGGCTGGGCAGATAGATCAGCTCGGGACGTGGCGCGATCAGGGTGATCTCGGCCGCGGCATCGAGTCGGCGTAGCCGGCGGGCGGCGGAGAGCGCGGCGAAGCCGGCGCCGATGATGGAGATTCGGTGCTTCATGATGCCTTCCTTCCAGTGAGTCGCGCCCAGGCGGCGCATAGGGTGGCGGTCGTCCTTTCGATCTCCGCCGGGGTAGTGTTCATGCCCACCGACAGCCGCACGGCGCCGCGTGCTCGCGCGGCATCGCAGCCCATGGCGGCGAGGACGCCGCTGTCCCGGGATACCGTCCCCGGCACAGCCGGGGACATAACGGCATCCGCCTCGGAATGACAGGCGGAACCGACCGAGGCGGCGACCTCGTCCGCTACCGCCGCCAGCAGATCGCGCCCCGCCACGCCGGGAAACGAGACATGCAGCGTGTTGGGCAGACGATGTTCGGGATGGCCGTTGAGCATCAAGCCCGGCACGGCATCCGCCAGCCGGCGGTGCAGCTCGTCGCGCAGCGCGGCGAGATGCCGCGTGGCCTGCGCCAGCCGCGCGCGCGCCAGCCGCGCCGTCTCGCCAGCGCCGACTATTTGGGCCACGTTCTCGGTGCCGGGGCGCAGGCCATGTTCCTGATCGGCGCCGAAGAGGATGGGCATGATCGGCGTGCCGCGCCTGACATAGAGGGCGCCGATGCCCTTGGGACCGTAAAACTTGTGGGTGGCCAGTGTCAGCAGGTCGACGCCGAGGTCGTCCACGTTCACGGTCACCTTGCCGGCCGACTGCGCGGCATCGGTGTGCATCAGGCTGCCGTTGGCATGCACCAGGGCGGCGATCCCGGCAACCGGCTGAATCGTGCCGACTTCGTTGTTGGCGTGCATGACCGAGACCAGCGCCGTGTCCGGGCGCAGCGCCGCCGCGACGTCGGCAGGCGCGACCCGGCCCGTCGCATCGACGCCGACCACCGTCACCTGCCAGCCCAGCTCGCGCAGATGCAGCGCGGGCTGCATGACGGCGGGGTGCTCGATGGCGCTGACGATCAAATGGCGCTTGTCCGGCAGCGCTCGCGCCACGCCCAGCAGCGCGAGGTTGTTAGCCTCGGTCGCGCTGCCGGTGAAGACGATCTCATCGTCGTTCGCGCCGATCAGCGCCGCCACCTGGCCGCGCGCCTCGGCCACCGCTCGCCGCGCCCGCAGGCCATGGGCATGGGACGACGACGGATTGCCGAAATGTTCCTCGATCCACGGCCGCATCGCCGCCGCGACCTCGGGCGCGACCGGCGTGGTCGCGTTGTAGTCGAGGTAAATGGGAAGTTTCATGGGCGCTTCTCGAGATCCTGCATTTTCTGCTCGTATTCCTGGCGGTCGATCTCGCCGCGCGCATAGCGTTCGCGCACGATGTCGCCGGCCGTTTTCTCGCCTGCCCGCCGGGGCGACGATCCGGCCGCCAGCCAGCGCACCAGGGCGACGATGCCGACGATGAACACGCCCCAGAAAAGGAACATGAACATGGGCCCGAAGCCGAAACCCCACCCGCCGAAGTCGTTCATCATGACGTTCTCCTCTCCGCGAAGTTCATCCCAAGGCCTGGTTCAAATCCGCGATCAGGTCGTCGGCATCCTCGAGGCCGATCGACAGCCGCAGCATGGCGTCCGAGATGCCGCGCCGGGCGCGTTCCTCGGGCGCGAGGCCGTGGTGGGTGGTGGTGCAGGGCTGGGTCACCAGGCTCTCGACGCCGCCCAGGCTGGGCGCCAGAGCGAAGAGCTTGAGCCGATCCGCGACGCGGGTGGCGTCCTCGCCCGTGCCCTTGACCTCGATGGTCAGCATGCCGCCGAAACCGCTCATCTGCTTTTTGGCGAGGTCGTGGCCGGGGAAGTCGGGCAGGCCCGGATAGAGCACGCGGGCGACGCCCGGGTGTTTCGCCATGGCCTCGGCGACGGCCTGCGCGCTCGCGTTCTGCTGCCGCACGCGCACCGGCAGCGTGCGGATGCTGCGCGCCAGCAGGGCGGCGATTTCCGGCGCGATCATCGAGCCGAGGTTCTTGCGCCAGTTCCACACGGGCGCCAGAAGTTCCTTCGATCCCATCAGCGCGCCGGCGGTGAGATCCGAATGCCCGCCGAGATACTTGGTGCAGGAATGGACGACGAAGTCGGCGCCCAGCGCGAGCGGCGGCTGGTTGACCGGCGAGGCGAAGGTGTTGTCGATGGCGACCCTGGCGCCGTGGCGGTGACACATCGCGGCGATGGCATGGATGTCGAAGAGCTCCAGCGTCGGGTTGGTCGGCGTCTCGAAGAACACCAGCTTCGCGCCCTGGCTCAGTAGATCGTCGAGCCGGCCGAGTTCCTGGCCGATCAGGAAATGGCCGGGGATGCCCAGCAGCGGCAACTGCGACGAGATCAGCTCCAGCGTGCCGCCGTAGGCGTCGCCGAGGCAGACGATGCCCTCGCGGCCGTGCGTCAGGAACAGCGCCGTCTCGGCCGCCATGCCCGAGCAGAAGGCCCAGGCCGCCTCGGCGTCTTCGAGGCTCGCGAGTTTCTGTTCCAGGCTGGCGATGGTCGGGTTGAGGCCGTAGCGGGTATAGAGGCTGCCGGACTTCCTGCCGTCCACCACGTCGAGCAGGTCGGCGGTGGACGGAAACTTGAACGTGGTGGTGGTGTAGATCGGCGTGTGCGGCGAGCCGTGGGCATCGTCGAGTTCGCCGGCGTGGACGCAGCGGGTGGATAGTCCTTCGTTCATGACTTTGTCCTCAGGATTTGAGTAGTTGTTTTATGGCGGCGACGATTTCCGGATCGTCGAACTCGCGCCCGCCGACGGCGCGGAAGGCGATGCGGCCCTGCCGGTCGATGAGCAGCGTGGTCGGCAGGCCCTTGACCGGCCAGGCCGCCATCGCCTTCGAGTCGCGGTCGAACAGCACCGGGAATTCCGTATGGCCGGCGAAGGAAAACACCGTGTCCGGATCCTCGCCGACGTTGACCGCCAGCACCTCGAATTCGGCGGGCTTGAACAGCTTCTTCACGCGGCCGAGCGAGGGAAATTCCTTGCGGCAGGGCGGGCACCAGGTCGCCCAGAAATTCACCAGCACCACGCGGCCCTTGTATTGCGCGAGATCGACGGTCTTGCCGTCGCTGTCCGGCAGACGCAAAGTCGGCGCCGGCGGGACGACGGGGATGGCGGTCATGCCCCGGCCCTGCGCCCGCAATGACGGCGCGCATGCCAGCAGCGCAAGACCCGCGCCGGCGAAAATGAAACGGCGGCGCTCAGTCATGGGCACAGGCAAGTTCGTCGAGAACGATTTCATGATTCCCCTTGTTATCACGGTAACGGGCGACGAGGCGGAACGGGCCGGACGGCGACGCCTCCAGCGTCGCCATGCCCATGATCCAGTCGCCCGGTTCAAAAAAGTTTTCCGCCTGGAATTGCGCCCAGCGGAAGGCGATGCGCGCCGCTTGCGGCACGTCGGCCTTCTGCCATGTCGCGTCCCACGCTTGCGGCAGGCGCAGCGCGATGCGCCTGCCATCCTTGCCCACGGCGTGCCAGTCCGCCAGTCGCGTGGCGAGCGTCGCCGAACCCCCGTTCTGCATGCCGAAGGAAAAGCCGCAGGCTTGCGCATAGGGCCGGATCGTCGTCGCGGAAAAGCCGCGCGCGGCGTAGAAGGCCGTGCGCGACGCGACGCCGAGCGGATTGGCGGTGAGCGTGACGGCGCCCTGCGTGGCGCGGTGACGCCACTCGATGGCGTCATCCGCGCCAGCCGCGAGACCTGCCGCGGCCGACAAGGCGAACACGACAAGCCAGCGGGTGTGCGTCATGCTCCGGCGCCCGGCTGCGGCGCCCGATGGGAAGAAAGCAGGGCGCCGTCGCGATACACGCGCAATTCGCCGGGCACGAATGCCCGCCAGTCGCCGGCATCGAGCGGCTCGGTCGCCACCAGGGCCAGGCCGCTGGAGCGTTCGGAATGGTGCAGGCGGTCGTGTCCGTGGGCGAGCAGCACGCGCCCGTCGGACAGCAGGAAATTGAACTTGCCCAGCGCGGCGATGGCCGTCGCGCGCGCCGCCAGTTGCCCCAGCCAGTGATCGATGTCCGTATCGTGGTAGGTATCGACGATGCCGGCCAGCAGATGACAGAACGCGAATTCGGAATCCGTTTCGCCGTCCGGGCGACAGACCGTTCCCGCGCAGGGCTGCTCGATCACGTCCGGCACCATGCCGTTGTGGGCGAACACCCAGTCCCGGCCGCAGCAGGCGTGCGCGAAGGGATGCGTGTTGAGCAGACCGGGAACCGGCGGATGGCGCGCCTTGCGCACATGGGCCAGCAGAAGCGGGCTGCTAACGCTTTCCGCCAGGTCGCGAAAGCGTTCGCTATGCCAGCCGGGTTCGGGCGATTTTTCGATTCTGGCTTGATCGTTCGCCCAACTGGCGATGCCCCAGCCGTCCGGGTTGTCGGCGGCCGCCCCGCCGCGCGCGCGAAACGGCATCAGCCAGGCGGAATAGCCCCTGGCTTCGCTGGCGGATGCGCCGAAGAGTTCACACATGGTTCGCTCGCGCCCAAAGCATCATTTCGCCTGTTGGAGCCGCTGCCAGTTCAGGGTCACGGCCTTGAAGCCGTCGCGCTCGGCGTTGGCGCCGTTCCAGATCGCGAAGGCCGCGGGTCGATTGCCGCGCAAGCCGGCCGCGCGCGGTTCGTTCGAGCGCCAGGCGCGGAAGAACGCCACCCGCCAATTGCCGTCGGCATGGCGGCCGCTGGCCTTCACGTCCTGCGTCGGCATGTGCGTCAGGGTGCCGAAGCCATCGGCCCAGAGGTTTTCCGCCGCGTTCTTCGCCGCGTTCCAGTACCAGATGTTGACGTGGCGACCGGCGCCGCCCATGTAGGGCGTCGTCTCCGGCTTGCCGTCGCGCGGGAACTGGATCGCCGCGCCGTCGGCGAAGCGGTGTTGCGTCTTCCGGTCGTCGGCCACCGGGTCGCTCCATTCGAGGCGGATCGCCAGACCCGCGGCCGTGGAGAGCGCCCGCACCTCGGCGTTCTGCGTCAGCGCCGTGCCGGAAATCGACGGGTGACCGGGGAAGGCGGTTTCGAGCTTGACGACGCTTGCCGGCGCCGCATCCCAGGCCGGGTGGTCGGGGTCGGCGGCGACGGCGGCGGAAGTCTGGACGATGCGGATCGCCGCCGCTTCCCGCGCCGGCACGGCCGTCGAAAACAGCGCCGCCAGCAGGGCGAGTGCGAGGCGGGAATTCATGGCTTCTGTTCTCCGAGCCGGTCGAGGCGGAACATGTCGCCGTGCTTGTAGGCGATCAGCATGTCCATCAGCTCGGAGGCCTCGCCCTTCTCCTTCTTCGCGATCTCGCGGCGCAGGGTTTCCAGCGCCGGCTGGACGGCGGGGCCGAACAGCGACACCAGGTAGTCGTCGGGAATGCGCGGCGTGCCGGTCGGCTTGCCTGCGGCGTCGAAGGTCGAGGTCGACAGCGGCGGTACGTAATAGACGTTGGGCTGGGTGCCGTGCTCGGGATGCAGCGGCAGGGCCACTTTCCATTCATGCACCAGTCGCCAGGCGGCACCGGCCTTGTCGTCGAGATAGGAGACGTGGCGGGCGCGGCCGACGCACTGATAGGCGCAGGCCTGCGGAATGCCCTTCTCGATGCGCGGATAGCAGAAGATGCATTTCTCCGAGCGACCGGCGAGCGGATTGAAATAGATCTTCTTGTAGGGGCAGGCGGCGACGCAGTAGCGGTAGCCGCGGCAGCGCTCCTGGTCGATGAGCACGATGCCGTCCTCTTCGCGCTTGGAAATCGCCTGACGCGGGCAGGCGGCGAGGCAGGCCGGCTGGGTGCAGTGATTGCACAGGCGCGGCAGGTAGAAGAAATGGCCGTTGGGGAATTCGCCCGTACCCTGGTCTTCCTCCCAGTTCGGGCCCCACTGCATGGCCTCGGTTGGGCGCAGCGGCTCTCCGCCTTCCTGGAACAGCGTCGCCTCAAAGCTGAAGTCGGCGGGGATGCCGTAGTCCTCGGCCAGGCGCGGCAGCCGGCCGGGCTTGAGCTTGTCGCCGCCCGCCTCCCAGCCGCCGCCGGCCTGCTCCCAGTCGCGCGGGTAGCCCTTGCCGGGCTTGGTTTCGACGTGATTCCAGTACATGAAATCGCGCCCATTGCGGTCGGTCCATTGCGACTTGCAGGCGAGCGTGCAGGTCTGGCAGCCGATGCACTTGTTGAGGTCGATGACCATGGCGAGCTGACGTTGCGTCATGCTGCCACCCGCTCGATATCCACCGCCGATTCGAAGGCGATCATGTTGCCGTCCCAGTTGGGGTTGAATGTGAGGTGCCCCCAGCCATCGACCAGTTCCAGCGGCGAGATCATCCCCGCCACGGCGTTGTTGAGACCCAGTTTGTTCCTGAACTGGTAGGGCTCCCAGGCATGATCCATCACCACCGATCCCGGCGGCACGGCCGGCATGAGCTTGGCGCGGGCGAAGAATTCGCCGACGTCGTTGAAGACCCGCAGCGGGTCGCCCTCGGCGATGCCCTTGTCCCGCGCCGTCTTCGGATTGAGCCAGACATGCGGCTCGCCGCGCTGGAGGCGCAGCAGATAGGTGTTGGTGCGCCACTGCGAGTGGATGCCGTGGCGCGCGTGGGGTGTGTAGAAGGCGAAGGGAAAGGTGTTCGGCCGCAGCGGCGGCAGGGCGGTCGGCGTCGCACAGCCCATTTTCATATAGACCGGGTGGTCGACATAGAACTGCTGCCGGCCCGAAAGCGTCGGGTAAGGCTGGCGCAGGTAGACATTGTTCTCGAAGGAATGGAAGGGACGGTTGGCGTGGAGCGGTGAGTTGAAGCCGGCTTCGCGGTTCAAGGTGACGAAGCCGCGCTTCATCGCGTCCTCGGGCGTCCACGGCGCGATGGCCGGCACGTTCTGCATCAGCCAGCGCACGACATCCTCGTCGGTCAACAGGTTGCCGCCGTCGCTGAAATCGTCGGGCAGATTGGCCAGATCGCGCAGCACCGGGCCGGCCATATTCCCATCCTTGCCGGACTGCACCAGGAAGTCGGGATCGGGGATGCTGGCGATGCCGCGCTTCTTCGCCTCGCGCGCGATGGCTTCGGCAAGCAGCAGGCAGATATCCCATTCCGACTTTGTTTCGCCGATGGGTTTGAGTCCCTTCGGCGGCACGGTGATGTTGCAGAAGCGGTGGTAGCCCAGTTCGCCGCGCAAGTCCCAGGATTCGTACTGGCTCTTCGCCGGCAGCACGTAATCCGACCACAGCGCGGTGGTGTCCATGCGGTGGTTGACGTTCACCAGCAGGTCGAGGTTCTCGATGAAAGTCTTGCGGTAGTGCGATTCCGACTTGTTCCGTTGCAGCAGGTTGTCGGCGAAAAGCAGCACGACGCGCGGCTTGCCAAAGTAGGCGTTGCTGGTCTGGCGGAACTTGTCGCCGAGTTCCTTGATGCCGTCGGCATCGATGCCGAACGCGGCCTTGAGGTGGGCGTCGGGGTAGTGGCGGCGCATCGTCGTCTCCATGCCGCCGTTCTCCCACTCGGAGAAGAAGCCCGAGGCGAAGCGCGCCGGCTTGGGGCTGGAAAGCGGGCCGATGCCGCCCAGCGACCAGTTGTTTTCGGTATCCAGCCCGCCGCGCTCGCCGGCATGGGCGGTGAGCGCGCAGGCCAGCGCCGCCGCCCAGCAGGTCATGGTGCCGGAGACATACTTGTGCAGCGAGAAACCGATGTTGATGATGGCCTTGTCCGCCTTCGCCAGATCGCGCGCCATGCGCTCGACCAACTCGGGATGCACGCCGGTGGTCTCGCGTGTCATCGAAGGCGGGAACTTCATCGCCTCGGCCCGCGCCTTCGCGAAGACGGTGGTCACCGCTATCTCCTTGCCGTCGCGGCCCTTGACCTTCCAGCTTCCGGAAAGGACAGGTTTCAACTTGCCCAGGCGCAGGCTTTTGGTGAAATGGCCCTTGGTACCGGGCATGGGCTGGGCGGACTGCGTAGCCTCGTCCCAGCAGTAGAAGACGTCGGCCTTGCCCTTGTCGCGCAGGTCGCGGTGGCGCAGCAGTTCGCCATTGTCGGTGCGCACCAGGAAGGGCAGATCGGTCTGCTCGCGCACGAAGGTCTCGTCGATGAGATTGTCGCGGAACAGCACATGCAGCAGCGACATCGCCAGAAAACTGTCGGTGCCCGGCTTCACCGGCACCCAGTCGGTGGCCAGCTTCGCCGTGGCGTTGTATTCGGGCGTGATGCACCAGATGCGCGCGCCGTTGTAGCGCGCCTCGGACAGATAGTGGGCATCCGGGATGCGCGTCACCGCTGCATTGATGCCCCACAGGATGATGGTCTTGGCCTCGAACCAGGCATCGAGCGAATGGCCGATGGTGGCGATGCCGTAGGCCAGCGACGCGCCGGTGAACATGTCGCCCACGGCGCTGGCCGGATACAAGCGCTGCGCGCCGAGCAGCGAGCCCAGGCGCAGCGGCCCGGCGCGCCGGCCCTGCGAGAGGATGCCGGTGCCGCAGTGGAGCATCAGCGAGCCGAGGCCGTTCTTCTGCAAGGTATCGACGACGCGCACGGCGATGTCGTCCATCGCTTCCTGCCAAGATACCCGCTGCCACTTGCCGTCGCCGCGGCGGCCCATGCGCTTCAACGGATGCAGCAGGCGGTCGGCCTGGTGCATCTGCTTCGAATGGACGATACCCTTGTTGCAGCCGCGCGGATTGGCGTCCGGAATCTTCGGATTGATCTGCGGATAGGCGGCGGACTGCTCCTCGCGGGTGACTTTGCCGTCCTTGGCGAACACGCGCCAGGCGCAGTTGCCCTGGCAGTTCGAACAGTGGAAGGCGAAGCCCTGCGCATCGCCGCGCGTGCCGAGGAATTCCTTGCGATAAATGTCTTCCCACGCGCGTCCCGCCGTCCCGCCAGCGCCGACTTTTTGCCCTTGTCGCGCGAACGCCGGCAAGGGAGCGAGCGGCCCGCCGAAAGCCAGCGCCAAGCCGCAGTAGGCCGTGCCTTTGAGGAATTCGCGGCGTTCCATGTCTAGCGCTCGATCGGCCGGGCGGGATCGGAGGCCCATTCGATCCACGAGCCGGGATAGACCTTCACCTTCTCGTAGCCCAGCAGGGTCAGCGCGGCCAGCAGATAGGTCGAGCGGCCGAGTCCGCCGTTGCAGTAGGTGACGATCTCCTTGTCGGGCGTGATGCCTGCGGCGGCGAGGCTCTTCTTCATGGCTTCGGGCGACTTGAAGGTGGCCAGATCGCCGGCCAGTTGCGTCCAGGGGAAACTCTTCGCGCCCAGCATGTGACCGCTCTGGCGCGCGCCGCCGGACTCCTTGCCCGCGTATTCGGCCAGCGAACGCGCATCGACCAGCAAGGCCTTTGATCCCGCCAGATCGGCGCTTTTCACCGCCCAGTCGGTGCGCGCCTTGGGCACGTAGATCGCCTTGGCGAGCTTCGGCGCTTCCTGGGTCAGGGCGCGCCCTTCCTTCAGCCACTTGCGGAAGCCGCCGTCGAGGATGCGCACCTTCTCGTGTCCGAGGTAACGCAGCATGTACCAGACGGCGGACGCGGCGCGACCGTCGCCGCTGTCATAGACCACCACGTCGGACGCGCGCGTCAACCCGAGCGCGGCGAACTTCGACGCCGCGAGCTGCGCAAAGGCGGGCTGGCCGTTCTTGGCATTCTCCTCGGCGTCTTCGAGATCGAGGTAAGGCAGATGGGCCGCGCCGGGCAGATGGGCGCGCTGGAAACTCTCGATGTTCTCGGCGTCGATCAGCCGCACTTTGCCCTGCCGTAACTCGGCGGCGAGTTGCCCGGTGTCAATCAGAAAGCCCGTATCGGCGGCCGCCGCGACCGACCAGACGAAGGCAACCAAAGCAAGTAGTGCGGCAAGCCGTGTGCGCATGTTTCCCATTCCTTAGCGAGCGATTGTCTGCCGGATCAGCTCTTCCATCGCCGGGCTGTCCCAGTGCTGCGGCCCGGTCTTGCCGGCGAGGAGGCGCCCCTGACGGTCGAGCAGGTAGGTCACCGGCACGCCCCTGGCGCGGAAGGCGGCCGCCGTCGCGCCGTCATTGTCCATCAGGATGTCGAAAACCGGCTTCCTGCCAGCGAGAAAGCGGCCGATGCCATCTTCCGAATCGGACACGCTCACCGCGAGCACCGTGAAGTCCTTGCCGCCGAGTTTTTGCTGCAAGCGTTCAAGCGACGGGAACTCCTCGCGGCAGGGCGGGCACCAACTCGCCCAGAAATTGAGCAGCACGACGCGACCCTTGTAATCCTCGGCGCCGCGCGACTCGTTACCGGGGCCGCCGAAGCTCGGCAGGCGCAAGGGCGGCGCCCGCAGCGCGGTCGGGTAGGGCTCCATGCCGGCCTTGCGCGCCAGTTCGGCGTCCGGCGCGGCCGCGACAGCGACCGCGCTTGCCGTCATGACGATGGCCAGCAGCGGCAGCGCGAAGGCAGCGCGCGGATGTCTCACAGGCAGCCCTTGAAGAATTTCTTTTCGCCGCTCGTTTCCAGCACGTCGAGCTTGGTCGGCGCGATCACGCCCGCCTTGATCTCGCCGCTCAGGCGGACTTTTTTCGCGTACGACTTGTCCACGTCGGCCACGCTGACCGCCTTGCCCTCGCCCCACTGGAAGGCCAGCTTCTCGCCGTTCTCCAGCAGCAGCACGGTTTTGTCGACATGACGCAGCGGGCAGTCGGCCACCTGCAGGCTCGCCGCGCACGGCTCGCCGATCAGCCAGCCCTCCCATTCGCCGGCCAGGGCCGCGGGCGCCAGGAAGAGCCAGGCCGTCATGGCCAGCGCGAGACGCAGCGAACTCGTCGAGCGGAGTTTCATGTCAGTTACCCCATGGCGCCGCGCGCACCCGCGACGCTACCCGATCGGGACAGTGGGGCGTTCTGCGCAGCGAAGTAAAGGATGAGGCGGCGGCCGCAGGCCGGGGCCAAGGGACATGAGCGGAGCAGAATGCCCCGCCGTCCCGATCACGCGCCAGCCTCAACACTGGGGTAGGTTTCATCCTAGCCTCCGCCGGCCTTGATCGATGCCTTCAACGCCTCGAAATCCTTCTTCACTTCCATCAGGCGGCCCTGCTGCTCCTGCTTGGGCGCGCCCTCGATCTCCAGCACGTCGGCGACCGCCTGGTAACCCACCATGCCGTTGAAGTCGCCGCCGTCCACCGCCAGCAGTTGCCCGCCGTAATAGACGGCCGGCGCCTTGGCGCCAGGGCCGGCGTAGGTCACCGGGACGACGACGATCGGCACCTTGTAGATGTTGGAAAGTTCGGCGGCAATCTGCAGGTTGTTGTTGCAGCGAACCCCCGGCGGGTCGCGCGAGACGAGCGTCAGCACCTTCTGGCCGTTGAGGGCGGTCGGGCCGGGCGCCTGGGCCAGCGCCGCGCCGGATACGGTACCGAGGCTTGCCAGCACAAGGCACGACAGCAGTATGTTGCGCGATGCGTTCATCATGTTACCTCCTGGGTCGGGTGGCGGAATCAACCGCCGGGAAAAACGCTCTTCAGCAAAATATAACTCGCCACGACGACCAGAAACCAGGCGAAGCCGCGTTTGAGCAACTCGCCCGGCAGACGACGCGCGATTCGGGTGCCGACCAGGCTGCTGACCACGGTGACGGCGGTAAAGGAACCCATCAAGGCATAGTCGATCGGTACCGCGCTCATGTAGCCGGCGAAGCCGGCGTAGGACTTGGCGGCGACAATGGCCAGGGAGGTGCCGATGGCCTGACGAATCGGGATGCCGGAGAGCAACACCAGCGACGGCACGATCAGAAAGCCACCGCCGACGCCGACCAGGCCGGTCAGCACGCCGACGACAATCCCGTGGCCGGCGATATGCGCCATGCGACGACCGACGACGGGTTCGTCCGGCGCCAGTTCCGCCACGGCCGGTCCGCCGCCGCCCTTCTTCACCAGCATCTTCCACGCCGCCGAGTACATCACCAGGGCGAACAGCACCAGTTGAACGGTGACGGGCGTCAGCACACCGAGCCGCGCGCCCGCATAGGTGCCGCCGACGCCGAATAGACCGAACACGGCGGAGACGCGCAAATTGACATTGCCATGGCGCCAGTTGTCGATGGCCGAAATGGTGGCCGTGACGGCGATGATGCCGAGACTCATGGCGATGGCCTGCTTGGCATCCAGGTTCACCAGGTAGAGCAGCGCCGGCACGGCGACGATGGAGCCGCCGCTGCCGAAGATGCCGAGCACGAGCCCCGTGGCAATGCCTGAAATCAGGGCCAGCAGCGTCACGACGCCCCGCCTCCCCTGTTAAAAGACCAGAACCTTGTCCGCCCACAGCGTCCATTCGGTGATTTCGTCGAGCGTGCTGCGCAAGGCGCCCTCGACGAGATCTTTGTCACCCATGCCGCGGGCATCCATGCAGGTGCCGCAGACGCCGATCTCGCCGCCGCCGCGTATCACCATGCCCAGCATGTCGCCGATGTTGTAAAAGCCCGCCGGCACTTTCTGCCCGGCCTTGGCGCAGGCGGCGGCGTCGCCCATCAAAAACATCCGGATTTCCACCTGGCCGTCGCCCTTCTTCAGGATGTTGCGAGCCAGCCGCAGGGCGTTGTAGCTGCGCTCGGTGCCGTAGGGCGGATCGTTGAGGATGAACAGGGTTTTCATGGCGGCCTCCCGTGGTTGTCAATCTAATGATTGTTAGATTGATTAAAGCAGACGGGCGGTCTGCCGTCAAGGCTGTTGTCGTCATCAAGGCTGTTTGACAATCATTCGGCCGGCGGCTAGATTGATCGCCATGAACAAGACGCGCCAGATCAAGGATCTGCTTTACGAGCAGGTCGCTCGCATCGGCAAGGCCGCTTCCAGCCCCAAGCGGCTGGAACTGATCGAGTTGCTGTGCCAGGGCGAGAAGACGGTGGAGATGCTGGCGCGCGCGGCGGCCATCAGCATGAAGCTGGCCAGCGCCCACCTGCGCGAGCTGCGCGGCGCCAATCTGGTCGAGACCGAGCGGCGCGGCAAGAACATTCATTACCGTCTGGCCGACAAAGCGGTCGCCGATTTCTGGGTTGTCATCCGCAGCCTCGCCGAGGACCGCCTGGTCGAGCTGCAACTGGCGTTGCAGAAGATCGCCGCCGCGCCCAACGACCTGGTGCCGAGCGACCGCGAGACGCTGATGAAGGCGGCGCGGCGCGGCGATGTCGTGGTGCTCGACGTGCGGCCGGTCGAGGAATACCTGACCACCCATCTGCCCTTCGCCCGCTCGATCCCGATGGACGAACTGCGCCAGCGACTCGCCGAGTTGCCGAAGGACCGGCCGGTGGTGGCCTATTGCCGTGGACCTTTCTGCCTGATGGCGAAAGACGCCGTCGACCTGCTGCGCAAGGAAGGCTACTCGGCCGCGCACCTGCGCGACGGCGTGGCGGAATGGGGGATGATCTAGCAGCCTCCCCCGGCCCCTCCTCGCGGAGGGGGGCTCGCAAAGGCGGTAGTGAACTTCCGTGATTGCACGGATAATTGCACAACGCCCCTGACTTCACCTTCACCAAAGACCCCCGGAAAGCAAGGTTGCGCTTGATCACAGACCCGGGATGGCAATTCATGAACAAGACACACGATATCACCACCCTCGGCCAAGTCTTCACGCCCGCGCCCATCGTCGAGCGCATGCTGTCCCTGCGCCGAAACCGCGGCCGTGTGCTCGACCCGGCGGCCGGCAACGGCGCCTTCTGCTCTCGTGTTCCCGGCTGCGTGGCCGTGGAGCTGGATGCGGCGCACTGCCCGGCGGACGCGCACAACATCGATTTCTTCGCCTGGCCGGCGGAGGACCGCTTCGATACCGTCATCGGCAACCCGCCCTACGTCCGTGCGCGCGACATCCTGCCGGCGACGCGCATCCGGCTGGCCTCGCAGCTGCTCGACGGCCACGCCAATCTCTACCTGCACTTCATCGAGAAGTGCGTGCGCCATCTCAACCCCGGCGGCGAGCTGATCTTCATCACCCCGCGCGACTTCCTCAAGGCCACCGGCGCGGCGCGGCTCAACACCTGGCTGTTCGAGCAGGGCACCATCACCGATTTCGAGGATCTCGGCGACGCGAAGATCTTCGCCGGGGCGGCGCCCAACTGCGCCATCTGGCGCTTCGAGAAGGGCGACATGGCGCATCGTTTGCGCGACGGCCGCCGCATGGTGCAGGCTGGCGGGCAACTGCTGCTGACGCGCGGAATCTACAGCGTGCCGCTGGCCAGCGTGTTTGCCGTCAAGGTCGGCGCGGTGTCGGGCGCCGACGAGATATTTACCTCGGCCTCCCTGGGCAACGCCGATTTCGTCTGCTCGAAAACGGCGCAGACCGGGCAGACGCGGCGCATGATTTTCGATGCACCGCTGCGGTATCTCGAGCAGTTCAAGGAGCGGCTGCTGGGGCGGCGGGTGACGAAGTTCAACGAGTCGAACTGGTGGCGGTGGGGGCGGCGGCACCACGTCTCGGAGGCGCCGCGCGTTTATGTCAATCACAAGACCCGCAACGCCCGGCCCTTTTTCATCCACCCCTGCAACAACTACGATGGCTCCGTCCTCGCCCTGTTTCCGCACCGGCGCGACGTCGACGTGGCGACGCTCGCGGCGCTGCTGAACGAGGTCGACTGGCATGAACTCGGCTTCGTCTGCGACGGCCGCTTCCTGTTTACCCAGCGCAGCCTCGAGCAGACGCTGCTGCCCGAGGACTTTGCGCAATTCGAAGTACGTGGGTTGATATAACATCGCATCATGGTTCCCCATCTCACCACCGCGCTGAGCGGCCCGCTGCTGGCGCTGGAAAGGCGCTTCCTCGAATCCGAGACGGCCATCGAGCAATGGCTGCGCGGCCAATGGCTCGATCACGCGCCGCCGTTCCATGCCTCGGTCGATCTGCGCAACGCCGGCTACAAGCTGGCACCGGTCGATACCAATCTTTTCCCCGGCGGCTTCAATAATCTCAATGTCGCCTTCCTGCCGCTGTGCGTGCAGGCGGCGATGACGGCGATCGAAAAGGTCTGCCCCGAGGCGCGCCGCTTCCTGCTGATTCCCGAGAACCACACGCGCAACCAGTTCTACCTGATGAACGTGGCGCGCCTGGCGCTGATTCTGCGCCACGCCGGCATCGACGTGCGCATCGGCTCGCTGCTGCCGGAGATCACTCAGCCGACCACGCTCGACCTGCCGGACGGCCAGACGCTGACGCTGGAACCGGTGAAGCGCATCGGCCCGGCGGGCCGGCGGCTGGGGCTGGAAGGCTTCGACCCCTGCTCGATCCTGCTCAACAACGACCTCTCGGCCGGCGTGCCGGAGATTCTCCAGGGCCTGGAGGAGCAGTTCGTCATTCCGCCGCTGCACGCGGGCTGGCACGCGCGGCGCAAGTCGCGGCATTTCCGCGCCTACCAGTCGGTGGCCAACGACTTCGCCCGCGAGATCGGCATCGACCCCTGGCTGATCAACCCCGAGTACGAGGTCTGCGGCAAGATCGACTTCCACGAGCGTTCCGGCGAGGACTGCCTCGCCGCCAACGTCGATGCGCTGCTCTACCGCATTCGCGCCAGGTACAGGGAATACGGCATCGAGCGCGAGCCCTTCGTCATCGTCAAGGCCGACGCCGGCACCTATGGCATGGGCATCATGACGGTGAAGGACGCCAGCGAGGTCAGGGACCTCTCTCGCCGCCAGCGCAACAAGATGGCGGTGATCAAGGAAGGCCGGCAGGTGACCGAGGTCATCATCCAGGAGGGCGTGCCGACGGTCGAGACCGTGGACGAGGGTACGGCCGAGCCGGTGGTGTACATGATCGACCGCTATGTCGTCGGCGGCTTCTATCGCGTCAATACGCAGCGCGGCATCGACGAGAACCTCAACGCGCCGGGCATGACCTTCAAGCCGCTCGACTTCGAGACCGGCTGCACCCTGCCCGATGCCCACCTCGCGCCCGATGCCGCGCCCAACCGCTTCTATGCCTACGGCGTGGTGGCGCGCCTCGCCCTGCTGGCCGCCGCCATCGAGCTCGAGGAAACCGCCATCACGGGAGCGACGGCAACGCCATGAAACTCCATACCTTCTTCCGCTCCACCGCCGCCTGGCGCGTGCGCATCGCCGCCAACCTCAAGAACATTCCGTTCGATTACGCCTACGTCCATCTGTTCAAGGACGGCGGTCAGCACAACCAGCCGGCCTACCGCGCGCTCAACCCGACGGCCGGCGTGCCGAGCCTCGAGGTCGACGGCGATGTGCTGACGCAGTCGCTGGCGATTCTCGAATACCTCGACGAGCGCTACCCCGAGCCGCCGCTTTTGCCGCGGGATCCCCTGGCCCGCGCCCATGCGCGCGAGATCGCGTTGCACGTGGTCGCCGACCTGCATCCGCTCAACACGCCGCGCGTCATGAAGCGCCTGACCGCGCAGTTCGGCGCCAGCGAGGAGGCGAAGAACGAGTGGGTGCGTATCGGCATCCGCGAGGGATTCGCCGGCATCGAGGCGCTGCTGCTGCGTTTGCACAGCAACGGCCGCCATTGCCTCGGCGACGCGGTGACCCTGGCCGATGTCTGCCTCGTGCCGCAGGTTTTCAACGCCCACCGCTTCGGCGTCGATCTTGCCCCCTATCCGCTGATCGCCGGCATCGAGCGCCACTGCCTGACCCTGCCGGCGTTCGCGGCGGCGGCGCCGGCCGCGCAGGCCGATGCCGAGTAGGCTCGCCGCCGCCTTCGCCGTTCTCCTGCTACTGGCCGGCTGCGGCCGCGAGTCGCTGCACAGCCAGGAATCCTTCGTCTTCGGCACTCGCGTCGAGGTGCTGGTCTGGGGCGGGGACGAGGCGCGGGCGCGGGCGGCGACCGCCGAGGTGCTGCGCGAGTTCGACCGCCTGCACCGCGCCTACCATGCCTGGCAGCCCTCGGAACTCACCGCGCTCAATGACGCCATCGCCGCCGGCCGGCCGCACGAGGTCTCGGCGGAGCTGGCGGCGCTGATCATCGAGGCGCAGGCGATGGCAAAGCAGGGCGAATACCTGTTCGATCCCGGCATCGGCGCGCTGGTGAAGCTCTGGGGTTTTCACGACGACACCTTCAAGCCGCAACTGCCCGATGCCGAAAAACTCGCGGCGCTGAAGAAAGTCAGGCCGTCGATTGCCAGGTTGACGCTGCAAGACCGCCGTGTCGCCAGCGCCGACTTTTTCGTGGCGCTGGATTTCGGCGGCTATTTGAAGGGCGTGGCGCTCGACCGCGCCAGCGCGATCATTAAAGCCACGGGCATAAACAACGCCCTCATCAACATCGGCGGCAACGTCATGGCGCTGGGCAGCAAGGGCGGCACGCCGTGGCGCGTCGGCATCCAGCATCCGCGCGCATCCACGCCGCTGGCAACGCTCGACCTGAAGGACGGCGAAGCCATCGGCACCTCGGGCGATTACCAGCGCTATTTCGAGCTGGACGGCCGGCGCTACAGCCATGTGCTCGACCCGCGCACGGCGGAACCGGCCGTGGGCACCCAGGCGCTGACGGTGCTGATCGCGCCGCGCGAGCAAGCCGGACTGTGGTCGGACGTGGCGAGCAAGCCGCTGTTCGTCGCCGGCGACGACTGGCGACGGCTGGCGGGAAAGTTCGGCATCACCCAGGTGCTGCGCGTCGATGCCGCCGGCCGCATCGAGATCACCGAGGCGCTGCGGCCGCGGCTGAAGTTCGAGGGAGGCGTTCCGCCATGACCTGGACCGCTTTCCGTTAGAATCGGCCCATCATGATCGGCCTGTTTCTCCTCACCCACAGCACCTACGGCGAGTCGCTGATCCAGTGCGCCTGCCACGTGCTCAACAAGCGGCCGCCGCAGATCGCGCAACTCGGCCTCACCGCCCAGGACGACCCGCTCGACGCGCTGCCGCTGGCGAAGCAGTTGCTTGCCTGCGTCGATACCGGCGAGGGCGTGCTGATCCTCACCGATGTATACGGCGCGACGCCGGCCAACCTGGCCCTGAAGCTTCTCGAGCCGGGCCGCGTCGAGGCGCTGGCCGGCGTCAACCTGCCCATGCTGCTGCGGGCGCTGACCTACCGCGAGAAGGACATCGCGACGCTGATCGCCAAGTCCATCGCCGGCGGCCGCGACGGCGTGCTCAACATGCTCGGTCACTGAAGGCCGCCATGCCGCGCATCGAAGTCGAAATCGTCAACAAGCTCGGGCTGCACGCCCGCGCCTCCGCCCGCCTCACCCAGCTCGCCGGCACCTTTCCCTGCGAGGTGTGGATGGAGAAGGGCAGCCGCCGCATCAATGCCAAGAGCATCATGGGGGTGATGATGCTCGCCGCCGGCAGGGGTACGAAGATCATCGTCGATACCGAGGGTGAGCTGGCCGAGGAAGCGATGACCGCCCTGACCCGGCTCATCACCGACAAGTTCGGGGAAGACGAGTGAGTTTTTCACTGCACGGCCTCGCCGTATCGCACGGCATCGCCATCGGCCGGGCGCACCTGGTCTCGCACGCCACGCTGGAGGTGGCGCACTACACGATACGCGAGCGCGACGTGGCGCTGGAGGTGGCGCGCTTCGACGTGGCCCTGAACACCGTGCAGACCGAGCTCGCCACCCTGCATGACGAGGCCAGCGGCCCCGGCGCGCCGGCGGAGCTGGCGGCTTTCGTCGGCATCCACGCCATGATCCTGGCCGACCCGCTGCTGTCGGAGGCGCCCCGGCAGCTGATGCGCGAGCGCCGCTGCAACGCCGAGTGGGCGCTGGTGCAGCAGATGGAGCAGCTGGTCGGCCATTTCGACGAGATCGACGACGCCTACCTGCGCGAGCGGCGCCAGGACATCGTGCAGGTGGTCGAGCGCGTGCTCAAGGTGCTCACCGGCCGGCCGCGCAAGCTCGGCCGGCGCGGCAAGGGCACGGACAAGGACGACTCCGAACTGATCATCGTCGCCCACGACCTCTCGCCCGCCGACACCATCCAGTTCAAGACGCTGAAGATCGGCGGCTTCGTCACCGATCTGGGAGGCGCCACCTCGCACACCGCCATCGTCGCGCGCAGCCTCGCCATTCCCGCCGTGGTCGGCCTGCACCACGCGCGGTCGCTGGTGCGCGACAACGATCTGCTGATCATCGACGGCACCCGCGGCGTGCTGATCGTCGAGCCCGACCTCCGCGTGCTCGAGGAATATCGCCTCAGGAAGAGCGAACTCGAGCTCGAGCGCGCCAAGTTGAAGCGCCTCAAGTCGGCCAAGGCGACGACGCTCGACGGCGAGGACATCTCGCTGCAGGCCAATATCGAACTGCCGCAGGACATCGGCCAGGTGAAGGACGTCGATGCGGCCGGCATCGGCCTGTTCCGCACCGAGTACCTGTTCATGAACCGCGACGAACTGCCGACGGAGGACGAGCAGTTCGAGTCCTACCGCAGCGTGGCCAAGGCCATGGCCGGCAAGCCGGTGACCATCCGCACCCTCGACGTCGGCGCCGACAAGCAGGCGCGGGCGCTGCGCAGCATCAGCGGCGCCGAGCGGCAGGAACCCAACCCGGCGCTGGGTCTGCGCGCCATCCGCTACTGCCTGGCCGAGCCGCAGTTGTTCATGACGCAGCTGCGCGCGCTGCTGCGCGCCTCGCACCATGGTCGCGTGCGCATCCTGGTGCCGATGCTCGCGCATGTCGCCGAGATCGAGCAGACGCTGGCCCTGATCGAGCAGGCCAAGGGGCAGTTGCGCGAGGCGCGGGTCAAGTTCGACGAGGGCATCGAAGTTGGTGGCATGATCGAGATTCCGGCGGCGGCGCTGGTGCTCGGCCCTTTCCTCAAGCGGCTGCGCTTCCTCTCCATCGGCACCAACGACCTGATCCAGTACACCCTGGCCATCGATCGCACCGACGAGGCCGTCTCCCATCTCTACGATCCGCTGCATCCGGCCGTGCTGCGGCTGATCGCCCAGACCATCCAGGCCGGCGCGCGCGCCGAAGTCCCCGTGGCGATCTGCGGCGAGATGGCCGGCGATCCCGCGCTCACCCATCTTCTGATCGGCATGGGCCTGCGCCAGTTTTCGATGCACCCGTCGCAGATCCTCGAGGTCAAGCAGCAGGTGGTGATGGCCGACGCCGAGCAACTCGGGCTGAAAGTAGCGCGCCTTTTGCGCTGCGACGAGCCGGACAAAATTCGCGAGCAGATGGAGCGGCTCTGATTTTGGAACCATGAGCACACACAGCGTAGGACACGTTACGGCGCAATGCGCCCGCTTCGACGAACCGCTCACCCTCAAGAGCGGCGCCGTCGTGCCGGCCTATGAGCTGGTGTACGAGACCTACGGCACGCTCAACGCCGCGAAGTCCAATGCCATCCTGATCTGCCACGCGCTGTCCGGCCACCAGCACGTCGCCGGCTACACCGATCCCGAGCGCATCGGGGAGACCCTGGGCTGGTGGGACAACATGATCGGCCCGGGCAAGCCGATCGACACCGAAAAATTCTTCGTCGTCGGCGTGAACAACCTCGGCGGCTGCCACGGCTCGACCGGGCCGTCGACGCTCAACCCCGCCACCGGCCACCCCTGGGGCGCGGATTTTCCGCTGGTCACGGTCGAGGACTGGGTTCAGGCGCAGGCGCTTTTGTCCGACCGCCTCGGCATCGACGCCTGGGCGGCGGTGGTTGGCGGCAGCCTCGGCGGCATGCAGGCGCTGCAGTGGGCCATGGCCCTGCCGGGCCGCGTGCGTCACGCGGCGGTCATCGCCGCCGCGCCCCGGCTCACCGCCGAGAACATCGCCTTCAACGATGTCGCCCGCCAGGCGATCCTGACCGACCCGGACTTCCATGGCGGCAACTTCTACCAGCACCACACCAAGCCCGCGCGCGGCCTGCGGCTGGCGCGCATGCTCGGCCACATCACCTACCTGTCGGACGACCAGATGGCCGAGAAATTCGGCCGCAAGCTCAAGAACGACGCCATCGGCTACGGCTACGGCGTCGAGTTCGAGGTCGAATCCTACCTGCGTTACCAGGGCGACAAGTTTGCCAGTTGGTTCGACGCCAATACCTACCTGCTGATGACCAAGGCGCTCGACTACTTCGATCCCGCCCACGCCACCGACGGCAACCTGGCCGCCGCGCTGGCGAAGGCCACGGCGAAGTTCCTCGTCGTCTCGTTCTCCACCGACTGGCGCTTCTCGCCGGCCAGGAGCCGCGAGATCGTCAATGCGCTGGTGCACAACGGCCAGGATGTGGCTTCCGTCGAAATCGCGTCGAGCTTCGGTCACGACTCCTTCCTGATGAAGGACGAGCAGTATCACGCCATCGTCCGCGCTTACATGGGGCGCATAGAGACATGACCCTGAAAACCTCACCACCAAGACACGAAGAGCACAAAGTGACACCAAGAACAATGGGTTGCACGCATGGGGTGTTTCACCCGGCGGGTGACATCCCTTTTGCACAAAATCCCTCGGGTTTTCTTGGTGTTCTTGGTGTTCTTGGTGTTCTTGGTGTTCTTGGTGTTCTTGGTGTTCTTGGTGTTCTTGGTGTCTTCGTGGTGAAACAGAGGTTTCTGGGATGACCGAAAACGCCATCGCCCTCGGGCGCCCCGATTTCGACGTGATCGCCGCGTGGGTGCAGCCGAACGAGCGCGTGCTCGATCTCGGCTGCGGCGACGGCTCGCTGCTGAAACTGCTGATCGCCACCCGTGGCGTGCGCGGCTGGGGCATCGAGATCGACAACGCCTCCGTGCTGGCTGCCATCGGCAACGGCATCAACGTCATCCAGAGCGACCTCGAGGCGGGTCTTTCAGGCTTCGAGAACGGCGAGTTCGACCACGTCGTGCTCTCGCGCACGTTGCAGACCGTGCGCCACACCCAGCGCATCATCGAGGAAATGCTGCGCGTCGGCCGCGAGGCCGTGGTCTCCTTCCCCAACTTCGCCTACTGGAAGAACCGCATGGCGGTGATGGCCGGGCGCATGCCGGTGTCGGAAGACCTGCCCCACCAGTGGTTCGACACCCCCAACATCCGCTTCTTCACCATCGCCGACTTCGACGCCCTGTGCGAAGAAATGGGCATCGTCGTGAAGAGCCGCATGGTGCTCGACGAAAAGGGCAACACCGTGGTCGAGGAAGCCAACTTCCTCGGCAGCCTGGCCGTCTATCGGCTGGCCAGCGGCTGATCAGAGCGCCGCGACAAGCTCGTCGGTCGGCAACACCTTCGCATAGATGCCGTTGAGCGCCGCGAGAAACGCGGTGTGCACGTCCTCCGCGGCGACCGTCCGGCCGCCGAAGCCCTGCGGCCGCGCCGCGCAGGCATCCGCCGCGACCAGGCACTGAAAGCCCAGATCGAAGGCCGCGCGCGTCGTCGCGTCGATGCACATCTGGGTCATCATGCCGCAGATCAGCAGCCGTTCCGCGCCGAGGCTTTGCAGATGGTCGAGCAGCGGTGTGTCGCGAAAGCTGTTGGGGAAGTGCTTGACGATCACCGTCTCGCCGTCGACCGGGGCGACGCCGGCATGGATCTCCGCGCCTGGCGTGTCCGGCAGGAAGAAGCCGGCTCCAGCGCGTTTGGAGACGTGACGCACATGCACCACGGAAAGTCGGCGCTGGCGACACGCCGCCAGCAGCATGCCGGCGCGCTCGGCGGCCGCGACGCTGCCCGGTACCTCCATTGCGCCGCCGGGAAAGTAGTCGTTCTGGATGTCGATCAGCAGCAGCGCGGTATTCATAAGCCCCCCCCCATTCGCCCCCATTTCCGGCGAATGTAGCATGGGGCCGCCGCTACAATGCCGCATGGCTTCCGCTCCCTCCTGGCTCGCGCCGCTGCTGACGCGGCGCATGGCGATCTGCGTATTCACCGGCTTCGCCTCGGGCCTGCCGCTGTACCTGCTGCTCAATCTGGTGCCCGCCTGGCTGCGCACCGAGGGCATCAGCCTCAAGGCCATCGGCCTCTTCGCGCTGATTCAGTTTCCCTACACCTGGAAGTTTCTCTGGTCGCCTTTCCTCGACCGCTACGCCCTGCCGTGGCTGGGGCGGCGGCGCGGCTGGATGTTCGTCACCCAGGTCCTGCTGCTGGGGCTGATCGCCGCGCTCGGCCTGTTCGCGCCGCAAAGCGATCTCCAGATCATCGTCGTGCTGGCGGCGCTGCTGGCCTTCGTCTCGGCGACGCAGGACATCGTGCTCGACGCCTACCGCCGCGAACTGCTGGGCGAGGTCGAGCTCGGCCTCGGCAACTCGGTGCACGTCAATGCCTATCGCATTGCCGGGCTGATTCCCGGCTCGCTGTCGCTGATCCTCGCCGACCACCTG
>JAUYFI010000006.1 GCA_030691075.1 Sulfurisoma sp.
CTGCTCGATCTCAAGGATCTGCGGGCGATGCTGCAGTACGTGGGCGACAACGCAAAAACTTTCACCACCGAGTACGGCAACGTCTCCGCCGCAAGCATCGGCGCCATTCAGCGCGGTCTGGTCGGACTCGAAACCGAAGGCGGAGAACAACTTTTCGGCGAACCGGCCCTGAATCTCGACGACCTGCTGCAAACCGGCGAGCAGGGGCGCGGCGTCATCAACAGCCTCCCCGCCGACCAGCTGATGAACTCGCCCAAGATCTACGCCACCTTCCTGCTGTGGCTGCTGTCCGAACTGTTCGAGCAGCTGCCCGAGGTGGGCGATCTGGACAAGCCCAAGCTGGTATTCTTCTTCGACGAAGCCCATCTGCTGTTCAACGACGCGCCCCAGGCCTTGCAGGACAAAATCGAGCAAGTGGTGCGTCTGATTCGCTCCAAGGGGGTGGGCGTTTACTTCGTCAGCCAGAACCCGCTCGACATCCCTGACAAGGTGCTGGGCCAACTCGGCAACCGCATCCAGCACGCCTTGCGCGCCTTCACGCCGCGCGACCAGAAAGCGGTGCGCGCCGCGGCGGAAACTTTCCGCGCCAATCCCGGCCTGGATGTGGAAGCCGCCATCACCGAACTGGGCGTGGGCGAGGCGCTGGTTTCGCTGCTCGACGAAAAAGGCCGGCCACATCCGGTGGAACGCGCACTGATCGCCCCGCCGCATAGCCAACTCGGCCCCATCACCCCGGAACAGCGTCAGTCCATCGTCAAGCAGTCGGTGCTATACGGCCATTACGAGCAAGTGGTGGATCGTGAATCAGCCTACGAAAAACTCAAGGGTCGGGCGGAACAGGCGGAACAGAACGCCGCTTCCACTGCGCCCGGGCAAACGGAAAGCCCTGCGGCTGAAGGCGGTGGCTGGCTCGGCGGGCTCGGCGACATGCTGGGTGGCGGCGGTGGCCGGAGCAATCGCCAGGGCATCGCCGAGACCGCCATCAAGAGCGCCGCCCGTGCCATCGGTTCGCAACTGGGACGCCAGATCATTCGTGGCGTGCTGGGGTCGATCATGGGCGGGCGGCGCTCTTGATGGCGGCCCCGGCCAGGATCACGGGCTGGGCACTTTCGCCTGGG
>JAUYFI010000014.1 GCA_030691075.1 Sulfurisoma sp.
TAGTGCTTGGCAGAAAACCCCAATTTTTAAAAAATAGTCGGTCTAAAATTCTGAAATTTTGAGTCGCCATTTCTAATTTTTTATTTTATTGGCAACGTTTTTGTATTTGAAAATGTTTTCTGTGGTTTTAACAAATTTACGCACGAGTTTTTCCCTGTAATTCCATTATGTTGAGCTTACAAAGTGAAATTGTTGGACATTAACTACGCTGCAAGCTTGTCAGGCTTATATTTTCGAGCATGGTTGTTTTTGCGCTGCATGTATTCAATGTCTTTTTGCCACATAATGGCTCCAATACGGTGAATATTTCGTGTCAATACAGCCAGTGCCACATAACGCTGAACACCAGAAATGCCATGATCGCGACACACATCCAAACCATGCACTTCTAATCCATTGATAGCGGACTCCACTGCAGAATGGGATCGACGCATTTTAACAAATTCGCTCGCTTGTTCTTCTTCTTTGGCCTGTTTGCTAAGTTTGCCTTTTCTGGGCAAAACCACTAAGTCGAGCTCTTCTTTCAACGCAGCTTGGTTGTCCTTGGAATGAAAACCTTTGTCAAAACTGCACACATTGAGCTTTGAAAAACGTCGTTTTGCCTGTGTGATCATCTCCACAGTAATTTGATCATCCGTTTGTTGCTGCATGACTTTGTGATGCAAGATGAATTGATGTTGATCTTCCAAGATGCACACTTTAACGCCGAGCTCCACGGGAACACCCGCTTTGCCTTTGCTAATCCATTCGGTATGGGGCTGGAATATTGAGAAAACCTTCTCATCGTGAGCAATAACGTCACCATTAATCACACGACGATTGATTTGATCGATCTGACGTATCGCGTGGGCAATGAAACCTTCAATCTCTACTTTCTTGGATAAAGTGATGGCATCGCCCAACCCTCGCTCCGACATGATGGCCAGTGTTTTGGTTGCTTTGTCCAAGTATGTTTGAGCGACAGTCACATAAGCCTGATGCGCTTCGATGATGAGTGCTTGATTTTTTTGAACTTGTTCTTCGGATTTGGCTTTGCTACGCTTTTTGTTTTGCGCTGTGCGCATGGCACGTTTGACTTGACGCACGTTATAAACGTATTGCCTCCAATCGCTGATACCTTCTTCTTCGCACCAGCGGGCTACCAGAGTAATTGTTTTGCGCATGGCGTCAAACAATAGATTGATATCGGTTGGAAAGTGAACATGGGTTTCAAGAACAAATGAGTCGCAACGCCCACGCAGGGCTTCGTCTGGTTTTTTTTTGACCAAAGCGTGACCGGCAGCAACCAGATGCTGGTTGATCTCATCGAGCAATTCAGGGGTGAGCAAACTAACGTTGTCTTTGAGTGTTTGGAGGTGATATTCAAATTGACTGAAGGTACCGAAACCTAGCATTTCGCGCAACGTATTGTGGTGGTTCACTAACTCGTGCAGACGATCATAGTCACAGTTCAAGTCTAAACGAATAACACCGCAGACTAAGATGTTCCACAACGTCATTCCTGGACGACCATTTGTCTTGCTTGCCTCGGGGGATATTTTTGTTTCGAGTAACTTGAAGATCGAATTACGCAATTCTATGTTTGTGTAAATGAATTGCAAACCTCGAAGAATTCGAGGAATATCGTCGCGTGATTTAAGATTGAAGCATATCTTGGAGATGTCAATTTCACCTATGATCATTTGTTCATTTTGAGTAACGCGCATGATGTAATTGCCCTCCTGAAGTAGAGTTAATTTAGAACTGTCTCTATTTTATATTTAACACTTCAAAAAGCAATAAATATATTCATTTTCTGAGGAAATTTTTACTGGCTGATATGGCGAATATCAAAAAACAAAACCACACCACTCATCCACTTTTGCAAAGGAGGTTGATGGGAATTTATTGTTTCGTCGAACCACATATCGCATTGCTCTATTTCCATGCTTCCCGTGATCATTGGCGCAACGAAGATTTACGCCAATGACCACTGAAATGACAAGAACACCGGTAAAACACCCCAAAAAAGATCAACCTTACAAAATCTTTACTTCGTCAGGCAACCATAGACGCACTGGGCAATGAATGTTTTGATCAAACAAAACATAGTGTAACGCTCTGAGAATGAGGTGTTTCTGGGGAATATAGGGGTTTTCTGCCAAGCACTA
>JAUYFI010000137.1 GCA_030691075.1 Sulfurisoma sp.
TCGAAACTCAAGTCTGGCGATGAGCAAGGTCAGGAACCATGCGGAGCAACGGTTGCGAACCCACTTGATGAAGCGCCACAAAGTGAAGGACAGAGGAACCGGCCTGCGCCGTTTCCCGAGTGCCGATCTCTATGGGCGCTACGGGCTGTACAAGGTTCCCGCGGTAGCGGGCTGGCGCTCGGCGCATGCCGTGGCATGAAGAACATCGGAAAGCCGTGTGCGGGAGAACCGCATGCACGGCTTGATGAGGGAGGGCAGGCGAAAGCCTGTTCTCTACTCTACCCCCCCTGTCCCGCCGAGCGGAGGGTCGTCGGGTCGGGGGTGTCCGGCTTCGTTGCCTGAGCCGCAGGCGAGTTTGGAAGCCTGCCGGCACGGTGGCCCGGAGCGAGGGAAGCCGCAGGCCGGGGCAGCGGGGCGCGTTTCTTTTGGACACTTTCTTGCCGCGCAGCAAGAGAGTGCCCCGCTTTCCGGGGCGAGTCCCTGCAAACGCTCAGCGCGTCAGGCTCATGTAAAGCAGCGGCAACTTCTCCGGCAGCCGCTCGATGCGGTCGAGCACTTCCCAGCGATTGCCGAAGATGTCGCGCACATAGTCGTCGGCCTTGGGGTCGAGGCTCAGGCAGAAGGTGGTGACGCCCTTCGCCGCCAATTCCTCCACGGCCTTCTTGGCGTCGGCCCGTAGGTGATCCGGGTCGGCCACATCAATATCGGCCGGTTCGCCGTCGGTCAGCAGCAGCAGGATCTTCTTGTCGGCCCGGCGCGCCGACAGGTAGTGGCCGGCGTGGCGCAGGGCCGCGCCCATGCGCGTGGACCAGCCGGCCCGCATGGCCGCCAGGCGACCCTTGACGGTGTCGTCCCAGCTTTCGGAGAAACCCTTGATGTGGTGGTAGCGCACCTCGTGGCGGGTGTCGGAGTGGAAGCCGGCGATGGCGAAGGGGTCGCCGAGGCATTCGATGGCCCAGGCCAGCAGCGAAACCGCCTCCTGGCTCAGTTCGAGGATCGTCTGGCCGCCGCCGGCGACCTTTTCGTTGAGCGATTGCGACAGGTCGAGCAGCAGCATGACGGTGATGTCACGGCCGTCGGTGCGGTGGCTCATGTTGATGCGCGGGTCGGGCGTGGCGCCGCATTTGAAGTCGATCAGCGAGCGCAGCGCCACGTCGAGGTCGAGCTCGGTGCCTTCTTCCTGATAGCGGATGCGCACCTTGTCCTGCGGCTTGAGCAGGTCGAGCAGACGCTTGAGGCGCTTGGCCAGCGCGGCGTGCTTGGCCAGCAGCCGGTCGATGACCACGGGATTGCCGCTCGGATGCAGGGATTCGTACAGGCTCACCCAGTCCGGCCGGTAGCTCTGGCTCTGATAGTCCCACTCCGGATAGTGGCGCGGCGGCAGGCCCAGCACCTCCGACTCTTTCTTGTTCCGCTTGTCCGGATCGTCGAAGAAGTCCTCGTCGTCGCTGTCCTCGATGTATTGCCACAGGTGGCGGTTGTCGTCGCGGTAGTCGATGACGGTGTCGTCGAAATGCACGCGGGCGAGCTGGTCGCTCTGGCGGCGGGTCTTGGCGACGTAGGCGAGCGCCAGGCTGGCGATTTCCGTCGTGCTGGCTTCCGCGCCATTCGCCAACAGTTCGTCAAAGCGCCGGGCATATTCCAGCAGATCCGCGTCCGTGTAGCCGGGCCCGGGATCGATCAGCGCGCGCGACAGCATGGCCAGGCGGTGGCGCAGGCAGGAGGTGGTTTCAGGATCGCAGGCAGCCTCGACGGGTTTCGGGTGCAGGGCGAGGAAGACGCGGCGCAGGCCCGGGTATTCGCGGATCAGCAGGTTCTCGACGCGGCAGTCCTCGAAGAACTCCACCGCCATGCGCTGGAACGGGCTCCAGTTGTCGGCGATCTGCGGGGAGCTATAGCGGCGGTGGCCGATCATGTGGGCGAGCACGGCGCGGTAACGGTCGAGGCCGCTCACCGTGCCATCGGGGCCGTGGGCATCGTCGAGCACGTCGGGCACGCGCAGGCCCAGCCTGTCGTAATAGGGGATCGGCTTGCGCAATTCGTCGAAGGCGGTGGAGTAGGGCACCAGCACGTCGCTGTCGTGCCACAGCGCGCGCAGGTAAAGATCGAGCTTGCGTTCGACGTCGGCGAACAAGGTGCCGTGGCGCTCGCGTTGCAACACGGCGCGGCTGTCCGCCGATTGCAGCTTGAAGTAGTCGATCTGCCGTTCCGGGTGATTGCTGTAGTGGCGGATGCCGTATTCCACCCAGTTCTTCACGCCGGCCATGGACAAAAGATTGGCGAGGAACGGCGCCTGGGCAAAGAAATCGGGTAGGCCGGGGCTGGGGAAGGTGGTGTGGTGACCGTGGATGGAGCCGCTGGTGCGCACCATCATGTCTTGCGCGATGTCGAGATAGAAGCGCAATTGTTCGGGCGACTGCAGGCGGCGGGCCACGGCGGCCAGCGTTTGCAGAAAAGGGGCGATGGCCTTGCCGTTGGGCGATTTCTGCATCGCCCGCACGAAGTTCATCACCGGCTCCAATACCTGGCCGCCGATGGCGCTGGCGACGCTCGGCCATTCTTCGAGGAAAGCCAGCATGGGTTCGGGACCGCGCCCCAGTTTGCCGAGAACGCGCGCCGCTTCCAGGTAGGCCTTCATCTCCTCGCGGGAGAAGCTGGTCAGCGCCTCGTAGACGCACTCCTCGAAGATATCGGCCACCGGCTGAAAGCCGCAATCGATCTCATGCCAATAGGTCTGCACCTGCGGGTGCATCATGGCCCGCTTGCGGTCGTTCGTCACGAGGCGAGTCCCGGTGGTCACGATCCTATTGCCGTTCCGCTAGCGCCGACTTTTTCATGATTCGCGCCGAGCGCTCAGGCCGGGGTTGCGTCAAATGTCGCGTCGATGGCGTGATCCAGCGTGGCGCGGATGTCGGCGTCGTCGGTGATCGGTCGCGCCATCGCCATGCGGCAGGCGTCCCGCGGATCGACGCCGTTCTTGATCAGCGTCGCCGCATACACCACGAGGCGGGTGGAAATGCCCTCGTCGAGGCCGTGGCCCTTGAGGTTGCGCGCCGCTTGGCCGATCTTCACCAGCTTGGCCGCGGTGGCCGTGTCGATCCCGGTTTCCTTCGCCACGATCTGCGTTTCCAATACCGATTCGGGGTAGTCGAAATCGAAGGCGGTGAAGCGCTGTTTGGTCGATTGTTTCAAGTCCTTCATCAGGCTCTGGTAGCCCGGGTTGTAGGAGATCACCAGTTGGAAGTCGGCATGGGCCTCGATCAGTTCGCCCTTCTTGTCGATCGGTAGCACGCGGCGGTGGTCGGTGAGCGGATGGATCACCACGGTGGTGTCCTGGCGCGCCTCGACGATCTCGTCGAGGTAACAGATCGCCCCGATGCGGGCGGCGGTGGTGAGCGGACCGTCGAGCCAGCGGGTGCCGTTGGCGTCGAGCAGGTAGCGGCCAACGAGGTCGCTTGCCGTCATGTCCTCGTTGCAGGCCACGGTGATCAGCGGCTTGTTCAGTTTCCAGGCCATGTATTCGACGAAGCGCGACTTGCCGCAGCCGGTCGGGCCCTTCACCATTACCGGCAGACGGGCCTGGTAAGCCGCCGCGTACAGCGCGACTTCGTTGGCCTGGGGTTGGTAAAAAGGCTCCTTGCGAACCTTGTATTGTTCAGTCGAATTCATGCGGACGGCCCCATAAAACGAAACGGTTTTTACGATTCACGACGAAATCCGCTGGATAAATAACAAGCCGCCGCAAAGGCTGCGGTGCGTGCCTACTCCAGCCAGTCGCGCACGATGGCCTCCATCGGCAGGCTCCGGATGTCGGGCCGAAATTGAACGGCGTTCACTTTCCGCTTCCCGCCTTGCCCTTCTCGGTCATTTCCTTCAGGGCCTCGTCCGCGCCCTGGTCGTAGCGACTACGCTCCTTGCGCGCGGCTTCGGCCAGAGCCTTGTCGATTTTGGGGTATTTCAACGCGAGAATCCGCGCGGCCAACATCGCCGCATTTTTCGCCCCATCCACGGCTACCGTGGCGACCGGAACGCCCGGCGGCATTTGAACGGTGGACAGCAGGGCGTCCAGCCCGGAACCCAAGCCGCCCGATAGTGGCAGGCCGATGACCGGCAGGCGGGTATGCCCGGCAACCACCCCGGCGAGATGCGCGGCCATGCCCGCGCAACCGATCAGCACTTGCACGCCCTCGTTGTGGGCGCGTTCGATATACGCCAGAACCTTGTCCGGCGTGCGATGGGCCGAGGCCACCACGATTTCGCTGGAAACACCCAGGCTGTCGAGCGTGTCCCGCACCTTGACCACGGTGGGCAGATCGTTGGGGCTGCCGGTGAGTATCCCGACCAGAACTTTTGGATTTGTGGCACTTTTTGCCATTTTTCTCACACCTCCATGAGTTGACTCAATGCGCCGCGATGCGGTCGCATCGTTAAGGGCTCATGACAATAACGTGGTCGACATCGAGAATGCGGACCTTGCCGCCAGGCGGTGTCGTGTTGCCGAACAGAGCCGTCCGGGGCGTGTTGCCAGCCACGCCGCCGGGGTCGAGCCTCGACCCCGGCGGCGGATACCTCTGAAGATTACTTATGCACGCCCAGCTTCTCGCGCCAACCGGGGAAGATCTTGTCGGCATCGCCCGGGAAGGATTCGAAGGCGCGGGCGAATTCCTTGTGCTCTTTCGCGAATTCGATCGGATCGGCGCCGGACTTCCAGCACTCGTAGGACTGGCGCAGGGAGATCGCGCCGGCCGCCGGAGAGTCGATGTGGCCGTAGGAGCCGCCGCCGGAGGTGTTGATGACGTTG
>JAUYFI010000026.1 GCA_030691075.1 Sulfurisoma sp.
GACGCGATACTGAATGTTAACGCGATTCTCCTTTCCTGGTAAATCCATTCATGTCACTTCCTTCCAAAAATGGTCCATTCCTTGACCAGCGTGTAGAGCGCCGGAATGACGATCAATGTCAGAATCGTCGATGACAGCATGCCGCCCACCATCGGCGCGGCGATGCGCCTCATCACCTCGGAACCGGTGCCGCTGCTCCACATGATCGGCAGCAAGCCGGCCATGATCGCCACCACGGTCATCATTTTGGGCCGCACCCGCTCTACCGCGCCTTCCATCACCGCTGCGTAGAGGTCGGACGGTGTCAGCTGCCTGCCCTCGGCGGCACGTCTTGCCTTGATTTCCTCGAGCGCGCGGTCAAGGTAGATCAGCATCACCACGCCGGTCTCCGCGGCCACGCCGGCCAGGGCGATGAAGCCTACCGCGACCGCCACGCTCAGGTTGTAGCCTAGCGCCCACATCAGCCACACGCCGCCGACCAGGGCGAACGGCACTGACAGCATCACGATCAAGGTTTCGGTCAGGCGCCGGAAATTGAGATAGAGCAGCAGGAAAATGATCGCCAGCGTGACCGGGATGACAATCTTCATCTTCTCCTTGGCGCGTTCCATATATTCGAACTGGCCGCTCCAGGTGGCGTAGTAGCCAGGCGGGAACTTGACCTTGTCGCGCACCGCCTGCTGCGCGTCATGCACGTAGCCGCCGATGTCCCGGCCACGGATGTCGACGTAGATGTAGGCCGAGAGCAGGGCGTTTTCGGTGCGGATGGAGGGCGCGCCCCTGGCGATTTCAATCCTTGCCAGTTGGCCCAGCGGCACCATCGCCGTTTGTCCTCCCATTTCGCCGTTTATCGGCACCAATACTTGTGTGGCGATCATCTGCGGCGTACTGCGCAGCTCGCGCGGATAACGCACGCTGACGCCGAAACGTTCGCGCCCCTCCACCATGGTGGTGACCGTCTCGCCACCCAGCGCGGTGGCGATCACGTCCTGCAACTCGCCTACTGTCACGCCGTAACGCGCCAGTTGGGCGCGGTCGGGTTCGATGTCGAGATACAGGCCGCCAGTGAGGCGTTCGGCGTAGGCGCTGGTCGTGCCGGGCACCTGCTTGACCACGGCCTCGATTTCCTTGGCCAGGCGTTCCATGCCCTCCAGATCCTTGCCGAACACCTTGATCCTGGCCTTGACGTTGGAGATGACCTCCAGCGCATTCTGTCCGTAGCGCGCCATGACGATGCCCGATACCACCTCGCCCTGGCCGTTGAGTTCGGTCAGGCCGCGCCGCTCATCCGGTCCGAGTTCCACCCGCGCCACATCGCGCAACAGCACCGGCACGCCTTTTTCGCTCTTGACGACCAGTTGTTCCAGATCCCCCTTGCCGCGCAAATAACCCTTGCCGCGCACCATGAACTCGGCTTCGGCCATTTCGATCACGCGTCCGCCAACATCGCGGTTGGAGTCGCGGATTACCTGGGAAACCCTGGATAGCGGCACACCGTAGGCCTGCAACTTGCGCGGGTCGACCACCACCTGATATTGCTGCACAAAACCGCCGATGCTGGCGACTTCCGCCACGCCTGGCGCCTTGGTTAACTGGTAGCGCAGATACCAGTCCTGGATGGTGCGCAACTCGGCCAGAGACTTGTTTTTCGCCAGCACCGCGTACTGGTACACCCAGCCCACCCCGGTGGCATCCGGTCCGAGTTGGGGCGAGACGCCCTGCGGCCCGAAAGCGAGGCCAGATACTCCAGCACCCGCGAACGCGCCCAATAGATATCCGTCCCGTCCTCGAAAATCACGTAGACGAATGATGCGCCAAAGAAGGAAAAGCCGCGTACCACCTTCGATTTGGGTACCGACAGCATGGCCGTGGTAAGCGGATAGGTGATCTGGTCTTCCGCCACTTGCGGCGCCTGGCCGGCGTACTCGGTGTAGATGATGACCTGCGCATCGGATAGGTCCGGCAGGGCATCGAGCGGGGTTTTGACTATGGCATAAATGCCGCCGGCAATGATGGCGAGGGTGGCCAGCAGAATCAGGAAAACGTTGCGCGCCGACCATTCGATTATTTTGTTGAGCATCTCAGTGCTCCTTGTGCCCGGTTGCCGGCGCCGTTTCGGGTTGTGCCGGCGTGCCGCTCATGCCACTGAACGCCGCCTTGAGATTGCTTTCCGAGTCGATCAGGAAGTTTGCTGAAACCACTACTTTCTCGCCTTCGCCCAGGCCTTGCAGCACTTCGAAGTAGTCGTTGCCCTGCATGCCGAGCTTTACCTGGCGCGGTTCGAAGCGGCCTGGCGCCAGTTCGACCAGCACGGTCTGGCTCTTGCCGCTAAATCACCGCCGAGGTCGGGACGGTCAGAACTTTGCCCTTGGCTGGCGCGGACAACTCCACGTCCGCATACATCCCAGGTTTGAGCAGTCCTTCCGGGTTGGCTAGCTCCAGCCGCACGGGAATGGTGCGTGTTTGCGGGTTGAGGGTAGGGTAGACGTAGCTTATCCTGGCGGAAAATTCCTTGCCCGGATAGGCATTGAGCTTCGCACTGGCAGGCTGGCCGGGCCGCACCAGTGCCAGATCCTGTTCGAACACGTCGGCGACGATCCATACCGATGACACGTCGACGATCTGGTACAACACCTCACCCGGCATGAAGCGCATGCCCTGGACGGCTTTTTTCTCCATCACGATGCCGTTGACAGGCGAGCGGAAGGTAAGGGTGCGCCGGGCATCGCTGCTTTTGCTCATGTCTTGCAATTGCCTGGTGGAAATGTCCCAGTTGTTGATCCGGGCCAGGCTGGCCTCGGCGAGTTGTTTCATGCTCGCCTGCGCCTCCGGGCTGGCGTGCCGCAAGCTGGTCTCGCCTTGCCTGGCGATGAGATATTCATTCTGCGCCGATACCAGCTCAGGGCTGTAAATTTCCAGCAGCGGCTGGCCGCGTTTCACTACCTGGCCGGTGGTGTTGACGTAGAGCTTGTCGATCCAGCCCTCGAATTTCGGGGCGATGATATGGCTTAGCCGCTCATCGACTTCGACCCGCCCGACGGCATGGACGCTGCGCGCGAGGTCACGCAGCGTGGCGGTTTCGCTGCGCACGCCGAGTTGCTGGATTTTTTCACTGCTGATGTTGACCTGCTTGGCCATGTCGGGGCCATTTCCTTCTTCCCCTTCGTAAATCGGGATATAGTCCATCCCCATCTGGTCTTTCTTCGGTACCGCGGAAGTGTCGGGCAAGCCCATCGGGTTACGGTAGAAAAGAATCTTGCGTTCCTTGATGGCCGGTTTGCTGCTGGATGGGTTTTGCACCGTTGCTGTCATAAGGTGGCCAGCCGGTTGGCTGCCTAGCCAGTATCCTGCCCCCAGTGCGGCTGCCACTGCAGCAGTCAGGGCGATTGCCGTTGTCTTGTTCATCCAAATTCCTTGCTGGTTGAAACCCCGGCCTTCAGGCCGGAACGAGCGCCTCCCCGCCCTGAAGGGCGGGGTTTCAAAGGCGCGGTTTGGGAGGGGTGCACACCCCTTCCAAACTGAAATACACCGGCCTGAAGGCCGG
>JAUYFI010000050.1 GCA_030691075.1 Sulfurisoma sp.
TGATGGGCATCCTAATCGCCCTGGCTATCGCCAACTTCGCCAAGCAGTTTTTCTAAAAATAAAAAGGGGCCAGGCTCGAGTTAATTTCTAATTCCCGTTCGTGGTGAGCCTGTCGAACCACAAGCTCCCTTCGACAAGCTCCCTTCGACAAGCTCCCTTCGACAAGCTCCCTTCGACAAGCTCCCTTCGACAAGCTCCCTTCGACAAGCTCAGGGCGAACGGGTGGCGGGGTTTTCTCATTATCAAATTAAAGGGGCCAGGCTCGAGTTAAATCCTCACAAGGAGTTGGGGTTTTTCCGTCTACGTTCCGTCCCGCCAGCGCCGACTTTTTGTGAACCCCCAATTCCCGATCATGGTGAGCCCCAATTCCCGATCATGGTGAGCCTGTCGAACCACAGGCTCAGGGCGAACGGGTGTGTGGGGGACGAAAGCAAATGGGTCAGACCCCTTTGACCTTTGACCCTTTGACAATTGGCTCGACTGAAGTCAGGATGTACTCTTGACTGCCCAGCTATCAAGGGGAACGACATGGGCCTTACCTATGCGGTACTGAGATTAACCAATCTTTTTAATCATCAGCAGGTGCAGGTCAATGCGCTTGTGGATACGGGCGCGACATTCATGTGTGTGACCGAGGAGATTGCTTTGCAGCTGGGGTTTGATGTAGATGAGGTCAGCCAGCAAACGGTTACTTTGGCAGATGGGCATCAGCGTAAAGTTCCGAAAATTGCGCCCATCGAGATTGCGTTCGAGAATCGCAGCTATGTGACCGAGGCGGTGGTGCTGGGAAATGAGCCCTTGCTCGGTGTTATTCCACTGGAGGCGATGGATTTGGTGGTTGACCCTCGCCAGCAGGCGTTGATCGTGAACCCGCAACATCCCAATTACCCGGTGGCGCTGGCTAAATAGCCACATTAGGGGACACGTTTACTCGCGACTCGTTCGCCCCCCCCCGTTCGCCCTGAGCCTGTGGTTCGACAGGCTCACCACGAACGGCCCCCCCCACCCCGTTCGCCCACCCCCACCCCGTTCGCCCACCCCCACCCCGTTCGCCCACCCCCACCCCGTTCGCCCACCCCCACCCCGTTCGCCCTGAGCTTGTCGAAGGGAGCGTGAAGAGCAAAAGGGGCCAGGCTC
>JAUYFI010000051.1 GCA_030691075.1 Sulfurisoma sp.
CAGCAATTCCGAACCTACGCTAATCTCATACTCAGCCATCGCTTCTTCTCCTTCGGTTATCGATCGTCTCGCAACGTCAATTTACCGAATCGAAGCGGTGGCTACCAGCCACCCGATTTACAGCAGTTTAAGGACTCAATCTTGCTCCGACGAACTGGTTGCTCGGGTCTGCTGATGTGCATTGCACTGTACATGTCGTGCGGCGCACAGGATGAGCCTCTCAGGGAGATACGCAAGAGAGCCGCGCGCGGGTGGCGGAGATGCTGAGAATCGTTGTCACCGCTCAGGGATGCCTTGAATTGATCGCTTTTCGCTCCGCCATGTTGTACGATATTCGTTAATGCTTACATTAAATGTGTGGCCATGAGCTTGCGAACCCGTGATGTGGTGCCCATCAGTGAAGCGCGTGCCCGGTTGACCGAGCTTGCCCAGGAAGTCGTTGATGGCGGCGCCGAAAAAGTGCTCACCAAGAACGGAGCCAGCTACGTCGCCATCGTCGATGCCAGGAAGCTTGACTACTACCACGCCCTGGAGGAAGAGCACGCGGGATTGGTGTTGCTGGCTGAAGCGGAGATCGGGCTGCGGCAGATACGGGCAGGAAAGCGCGTGTCGGCCGGAGACCTGGCCCGGGCACTGGCAGATCAATGACCTTGCCGGTGAGCGCGACGGTTGAAGCCGCGCCGAATTTTCTTGCCAACCTGGAGACGGCCCAGGAGTTTTTCGTAGTGCAGGGCGCAGATTCTGCCGCGGCGCGGTCAAGGAAGCTCAGGGCAGAACTGCGGGAAATGGTATCCATCCTGGGTTGGTCTCCGGGGAGCGGTCGCCCTGCGCGTTTCCTTTCCAGTAAGTCAGCGCAAGCCCGCCTGAGGGTCGATGTCATTCTGAAGTTGGCGGAAGAAGCAAAGCTCCCGTTCCTGCGCGAGCACATCCTCGGGCAGCATGTCGTCCTGTACGCCCACTCCGATACCGAAGTCGTTCTGCTGGCTTTGAAACACCAGCGAGAACTGTCGTACGGTGTTGCTGCATAGCCGCTCGGCCTCTATCAGTTCACTTGAAATCAATTCATCAATCCAAGGAGAGGAGCAGGCTTTGCAGGCGTCCGCGTACCGGCCGCCGTAGCGGCCAAGCACCCGTTACTTGACGAGGCCGCGCGCCTTCATGCGATCACAGGCATTGTTGCGCGGGGCCGGCAGGGTCTTGCCCTGCTCCTTGGCCTTGGCCTCCATGCCCTTGTGATGCTCGTCCTGATAGGCCTTGCATTCCTCGTAGCTCTTGAACGACCACATCTTCTGCCGGTGGGCATTGCGTTCTTCGGGCGTCATCAGCGCCCATCCGGTCGTGTTGTCCTTGTTCAAGGCGAAGCGAGCGCCCTTGCCCGGCCCCCCCATTCCCATGCCCCCCATACCGCCCATCCCGGGGCCGGGTTGGGCGAAAGACGGCGCGGCGACGGCGGCGCCGAGCAGGGCGATCAGCGTGACGTGAGAGAGTTTCATTTTTGGATCCTTTCCGGTTGGTTCGAGAAACCCGACATGAATCGGGATGTTTCATTAAAGGTCGCGATGGCCGAGTCTGCAATGCGCCCTTGGCAACAGTTTGTAACGGCGCGCCGGGTTTCGGCTTCAGCCCTGTTCGTACCACCGCTTGCTGGAGTTCACGACCTTGACCACGAGCAGCATCGCCGGCACCTCGATCAGCACGCCGACCACCGTGGCCAGCGCCGCGCCCGACTCGAAGCCGAACAGGCTGATGGCGGCGGCGACCGCCAGCTCGAAGAAGTTGGAGGCGCCGATCAGCGCCGAGGGACAGGCGACATTGTGCTTCTCGCCCACCGCGCGGTTGAGCCAGTAGGCGAGCCCCGAGTTGAAGAATACCTGGATCAGGATGGGCACCGCCAGCAGGGCGATGACCAGTGGCTGCTCGATGATGGCGCGGCCCTGGAAGGCGAACAGCAGCACCAGCGTCGCCAGCAGCGCCGATATCGACCACGGGCCGATCTTTTCCATTACGGCGTCGAAGTGCGCCTGGCCTTGGGCAAGAAGCTGCTTGCGCCACGCTTGCGCCAGCGCCAGCGGGATCACGATGTAGAGCACCACCGAGCTGACCAGCGTGTCCCACGGCACGGTGATCGCCGAGATGCCCAGCAGCAGCCCCACCACCGGGGCGAAGGCGAAGATCATGATGGTGTCGTTGAGCGCCACCTGCGACAGGGTGAACAGCGGGTCGCCGTTGGAGAGGCGACTCCAGACGAAAACCATCGCCGTGCACGGCGCGGCGGCGCGCAGGATCAGGCCGGCGATGTAGCTGTCGAGCTGGTCGGCGGGAAGATAGGGAGCGAAAATCTGACGCACGAACAGCCAGCCGAGAAAGGCCATCGAGAACGGCTTGACCAGCCAGTTCACGAACAGCGTGACGCCGATGCCGCGCACGTGCTGCCTCACTTCGTGCAACGCGCCGAAGTCGACCTTGACCAGCATGGGGATGATCATCACCCAGATCAGCAGGCCGACCGGGATGTTGACGCGGGCCACTTCCATCCTGCCCAGCGCCTGAAACGGCGCCGGCACGAACTGGCCGAGGCCGATGCCGACGACGATGCAGAGGAAGACCCAGACCGTCAGCCAGCGTTCGAACACGCTCATCGGCGCGCCGGCGGCGGCCTTGGCGGTGACTTCGCATTGGGCGGACATGTCATGCCCCTGCCGGGCCGCCCCAAAGGGGCATGCGCCGCGCGGCGGCCAGCACTTCGTCGCGGCTCATGCTTTCCAGCGGCAGCGCGAGGAAGGCGGCGATGCGCTGCTTCAGCGACTGGTAGGCGTCCTCAAAGGCCGCGCGGCGCGCTGGAAGCGGCTCGACGTGGGCCGGGTCGGGAATGCCCCAGTGGGCGGTGGCCGGGTGGCCGGGCCAGACCGGGCAGGTCTCGCTGGCGGCGTTGCCGCAGACGGTGAAAATGAAGTCAAAAGTCGGCACCCCAAGGGTACTTCCTGCGGGGCGCGCTGGCGGGACGGCAAATTCGTCCCAGGACTTGCTGCGCGCGCCATCAAACGGCACGCCATGCTGCGCCAGGGTTTCCAGCGCCACCGGATTGACCTGCCCGGCCGGCTTGCTGCCGGCCGAAAAGGCCTGGATGCGACCCTGGCCGAGATGGTTGAACAACATTTCGCCGAGGATGGAGCGGGCGGAATTGCCGGTGCACAGCACGAGAACATTGAAGGGCATGTCATACCGCCCGGGCGCGGCGCTTCGCGGTGGTGGCGACCGCAGCCGTCTTCGGCAGGCATTGCTTGCCCTGGCAGCAGTTGTCGGTGAGATAGGCGATCAGGTCGTCCATGGCGGGAAAACCGGCCGAATAGAAGATGAAGCGGCTTTCCTGACGCGAGGCGACCAGTCCGACGCGCGCCAGATGCGCCACGTGAAAGGACAGCGTGGCCGCGGGAATATCGAGCGCTTCGGCGATGGCGCCGGCGTTCATGCCCGCCGGCCCCGCCTCCACCAGCAGGCGGAAGATGCGCAGGCGGGTTTCCTGGGCGAGGGCGGCAAGCTTGTCGACAGCCTGGGTGGTTTCCATTGCGCCATTTCCATGGTTATCGAATAGTTGAACCATACCACACCATCGCATGGGGAGGCGAGCAGAAAAACCGGGTACCGGCGATTTCTCCCGACACCATTAGAATCGGCGGATTCCGGCTCGCGGCGCCCGGCTCAGGAAACCGCGCCAGCCGACTGGTTATCGTTCTCGGGTATCTCATCATGAAACACATCCGCGGCATCCTCGTCGCCAACCGCAGCGAAATCGCCATCCGCGTGTTGCGCGCGGCCAGCGAAATGGGCATTCGCACCGTCGCCATCTATTCCAGCGAAGACCGCTTCGCCCTGCACCGCTTCAAGGCCGACGAGTCCTACCTGGTCGGCGCCGGCAAGAAGCCGATCGCCGCCTATCTCGACATCGCCGACATCATCCGCATCGCCAGGGAGGCGCATGTCGATGCGATTCATCCCGGCTACGGCTTTCTTTCGGAGAATCCCGATTTCGCCGTGGCCTGCGAGGCGGCGGGCATCGTTTTCATCGGGCCCAAGCCCGAGGTGATGCGCCTGCTCGGCAACAAGGTCTCGGCGCGCGAACTGGCCGAGAAGGCCGGCGTGCCGGTGGTGCCGGCAACCGTCGCGCTGTCGGCCGATCTCGCCGAGGCCAAGCGGCAGGCCTCCGCCGTCGGCTACCCGCTGATGCTGAAAGCCAGTTGGGGCGGCGGCGGCCGCGGCATGCGCGTGGTCGAGACCGAAGCCGACCTCGGCCCGGCGATGGACGTCGCCCGTCGCGAGGCGCTGGCCGCCTTCGGCAACGACGAGGTGTATCTCGAAAAGCTGGTGCGCCGCGCCCGCCACGTCGAGGTGCAGGTGATGGGCGACACCCATGGCAACCGCGTGCACCTGTTCGAACGCGACTGCTCGGTACAGCGGCGCAACCAGAAAGTGGTCGAACGCGCACCCGCGGCCTATCTCACCGCACAGCGCCGCGGCGAACTGTGCGAGGCCGCGCTGAAACTGGCCAAGGCGGCGAATTACACCCACGCCGGCACCGTCGAATTCCTGATGGATGCCGACACCGACAGGTTCTACTTCATCGAAGTGAACCCCCGCATCCAGGTCGAGCACACCGTCACCGAGCTGGTCACCGGCGTCGATATCGTCAAGGCGCAGATCCGCATTTCCGAAGGCGCAACGATAGGCGACGAAGATTCCTACGTGCCGCGACAGGAGGAGGTGCGCCTCAACGGCCACGCCCTGCAATGCCGCATCACCACCGAGGATCCGGAGAACGGCTTCACGCCCGACTACGGCCGCATCGGCGTCTATCGCAGCCCGGCCGGCTTCGGCATCCGCCTCGACGGCGGCACCGCCTACTCGGGCGCGGTGATCACGCCCTACTACGACTCGCTGCTGGTCAAGGTCACTTCCTGGGGCCACACGCCCGACGAGGCGGCACGCCGCATGGACCGGGCGCTGCGCGAATTCCGCGTGCGCGGGCTGTCGTCGAACCTGCTGTTCCTCGAAAATGTCGTCGCCCATCCGCTGTTCCGCTCGGGCGAGTGCACCACGCGCTTCATCGACGAAACGCCCGAGCTGTTCAAGTTCCAGCATCGACGCGACCGCGCGACGCGGCTGCTCAAGTTTCTCGGCGATGTCACGGTGAATGGCAACCCGGAGATGAAGGGCCGCGCACTGCCGCCGCTGCCGCTGGCCAGGCCGATCAAGCCCTCCGCGGCACAGTGCGATCTATCCCTCGAACCACCCGCCGGCACGCGCGACCGCCTCAAACAGCTGGGTGCAACGAAATTCGCCGAGTGGATGCGCCGCGAGCAGCGCGTGCTGCTCACCGACACGACGATGCGCGACGCGCATCAAAGCCTGTTCGCCACGCGCATGCGCACCTTTGATCTGACCGAGATCGCGCCGCACTACGCGCGCATGCTGCCGGGCCTGTTCTCGCTCGAATGCTGGGGCGGCGCCACCTTCGACGTCGCCATGCGCTTCCTCAAGGAAGACCCGTGGGAGCGCCTCGCCCGCCTGCGCGCCGCCGTGCCCAATGTTTTGTTCCAGATGCTGCTGCGCGCCTCCAACGCGGTCGGCTACACCAGCTACGCCGACAACGTCGTGCGCTACTTTGTGCAGCAGGCGGCGAAAGAGGGCATCGACGTCTTCCGCGTCTTCGACTCGCTCAACTGGGTGGACAACATGCGCGTGGCGATGGACGCGGTGGTCGAATCCGGCGCGCTGTGCGAGGCCGCGATCTGCTACACCGGGGACATCTTCGACACGAAGCGGCCGAAGTACAACCTCAAGTACTACGTCGACCTCGCCAAGCAATTGGAGAAGGCCGGCGCCCACATCCTCGCCATCAAGGACATGGCCGGCGTGTGCAAGCCGCGCGCCGCGCGCGAGCTGGTGCGCGCGCTCAAGCAGGAAGTCGGGCTGCCGCTGCACTTCCACACCCACGACACCAGCGGCATCGCCGCCGCCTCGGTGCTGGCCGCCATCGAGGCCGGCTGCGACGCCGTCGACGGCGCGCTCGACTCGATGAGCGGGCTCACCTCGCAGCCCAACCTCGGCTCCATCGCCGCCGCGCTGGCCGGCACCGACCGCGACCCCGGCCTCGACTTCGACGCCATGCAGGCCCTGTCGCACTACTGGGAAGGCGTGCGCCGCCAGTACGCGCCGTTCGAGGCCGACATCCGCTCGGGCACCGCCGACGTCTATCGCCACGAGATGCCCGGCGGCCAATACACCAACCTGCGCGAACAGGCCCGCGCCATGGGCCTCGAGCACCGCTGGTCCGAGGTGTCGCGGACCTATGCCGACGTCAACCTGCTGTTCGGCGACATCGTCAAGGTCACGCCGACCTCGAAGGTGGTCGGCGACATGGCACTGTTCATGGTCGCCAACGGGCTGACGCCCGCCGACGTGCGCGACCCCGCGCGCGAGATCGACTTCCCCGATTCGGTCATTTCGCTGATGAAGGGCGAACTCGGCTTCCCGCCCGACGGCTTCCCGGCAGAATTGCAGAAGAAGGTGCTCAAGGGAGAGAAACCGCTGGCCGGCCGCGCCGGCGACTCACTGCCGCCGGTCGATCTCGAAGCCAGGCGCACCGAGGCCGAGGCCGCCACCGGGCTGAAGATCAACGATGCCGACCTCGCTTCGTATCTCATGTATCCCAAGGTCTTCAAGGACTACGCCGCGCACCGCGGCCACTACGGCGACGTCTCGCTGCTGCCGACGCCCGCCTTCTTCCACGGTCTGCAAACCGGCGAGGAAATCAGCGTCGACCTCGAACGCGGCAAGAGCCTGATCGTCTCGCAGCAGGGCACCGCCGGGCCGGACGAGGACGGCCAGGTCAAGGTCTTCCTCGAACTCAATGGCCAGTCGCGCGTGATCCGCGTGCCCAAGGCCGGGCTCGCCGGCGTCAAAACCAAGCCCAAGGCCGAGGAGGGCAACCCGAAGCACCTCGGCGCGCCCATGCCCGGCAGCATCGTCACCGTCGCCGTGCATGTCGGGCAGAAAGTAGCCAAGGGCGACGCGCTCGTCTCCATCGAAGCGATGAAAATGGAGACCATGCTCACGGCCGAGCGCGACGGCATCGTCCACGCCATCCACGCCCGCCACGGCGAGAGCGTGAATGCCAAGGATCTGCTGATCGAGTTCGCCTGAGCGTGATCGGGAAAAGTCGGTGCTGGCGCCACGGCGCCGTCCCGCCAGCGCTGACTTTTGACTATGAATGGACTGCTATCGACCCAAAGCAGATACCCCGGGAGAATCGAAGCAACCGATTTCCACCGAAACAACCTATCGGCTCCTACCGGCATGCCGGCTTTCCAGCGCTTTGCGCGCCGCTAACAGAGCACTAACGGGAAATGGGCATCTCCTTCACGCACGTAACAGATCGATTCACCAAAAAACCACAAGACGCCGTTCGGCCTGAGCTTGTCGAAGGCCAGTGCTGGCGCGGAACCAGCGGTTCGATCGTTCGACAAGCTCACGACTCACCATGATCGGGAATTGGGAGCTCACCGCGAACGGGAATTGGGAGCTCACAAAAAGTCGGCGCTGGCGGGACGGCACGTAGACGGAAAAACCCCGCCTCCTTGTGAGAAGCGGGGTTTTGAGTTTGTTGCACCCTCGGTGTTCAGAGGGCCAGGGGCCTGACAGGATTTAACTCGAGCCTGGCCCCTTTCTTTTTTTTCTTTTTTTCGCGTCAGCCGTGACCAGCTTCGGCATGCAACTTCAGCCCTAGTGCACCGATGACTTTAAGGATGGTGTCGAAGCTAGGGCTACGGTCACCGGAGAGCGCTTTGTAAAGACTTTCGCGAGACAGTCCGGCATCGCGCGCGACCTGTGACATACCCTTGGCGCGAGCAATATCGCCAAGTGCTTTTGCAATGAATGCAGCATCCCCGTCGGCTTCTTCAAGGCAGGCTTCAAGATAAGCGGCCATTTCCTCTGGGGTTCCGAGGTGTTCGGCAACGTCATAGCGAGTGGTAACGGTCTTAGTCATGGTTGCTACTCCGAAAGATTACGTGCGAGGCGCAATGCAGCCTTGATGTCCTTGGCTTGGGTAGTCTTGTCTCCACCAGCCAGCAGAATAATCAGCTCTCGCCCTCGCTTCTTGAAATACACCCGGTAACCGGGACCGTAGTTGATTCGCAACTCCGAGACACCTTCGCCAACCGATTCGACATCTCCGGGGTTTCCAGCGGCGAGCCGTTCGATCCTTGCTTGGACGCGTGCTCTCGCCTGGAGGTCGCGCAAGTCGTCGAGCCACTGAGCGAAGAGGACGGTTTTGCGAATTTCAATCACGGAGCAACTGTAGCTCCATGGCTACACATTGTCAATGCCATACACGCCACCCCGAGGTGCCCAACGAATAGCGTTTATCCGCCGCCGAGGGCAACCGTTCGCCCTGAGCTTGTCGAAGGGAGCTTGTGGTTCGACAGGCTCACCACGAACGGGAATTAGAAATTAACTCGAGCCTGGCCCCTTTTTATTTTTAGAAAAACTGCTTGGCGAAGTTGGCGATAGCCAGGGCGATTAGGATGCCCATCA
>JAUYFI010000055.1 GCA_030691075.1 Sulfurisoma sp.
CTACCCCCTGGCCGGGAACGTAGATGTCATTCCCTTGGCGGATTTGCCGGCGGTAATCGCCAGCAGCGTGGAGACGTGACCCCCACATGCCCCTGATCCCGCGGGAACCCGCTGGCAATTGAGTCGCCGGAAGGGGGCACTTTTCACAACGCCCGGCCACCCCGAATCAACCCAACCACGAGACCTTCGATCGTCAGCGGGCCCGGTGGCGAGTCGCCGCCGGCGTATGTCGAGCGCACCTTCCGCCGCTGATGAAACAACTGCGCTACAAGGCGGTCGCGCAAAAGACGCTCTCCTCGCCGTAGCGGATATCTCGACTGCGGCATCCTCGCCCACGGCTTTGCCCGCGCCTGGTGTGACACCTGCCAGCACGAGTTCCTCATCGCCTATTCCTGCAAGGGCCGGGGCGTGTGCCCATCCTGCAAACACGCGGCGCATGGATCACGGCGGCGGGTTTTAGTTTCGGCCGCTGCGCTTAACGCCGATGAAGCCGGCGTTAGCCTACACTGAAGCTTCGCTTTCGGTGGATGCGGCAGTGCGCATCGAAGGCAACGACCGGGCGGGACTGGAGCGGCTGCTGCGTTACTGCGCGCGCCGCCACTGTGGGAGGCGGCGGCCGGGGCGGAACCGGCAGGCGATGATCCGCAGTGGGACTCGTCCGCTCAGCCCGCACCGGAGATCGAGTTCGATCAGCGCATCGCCTGGTAGGGCGGGTGCAAAATAAAGACAAGCCGTCGCTCGTCAGGGGGGTGGCTCGCGCCTGTAGCCCGGAAAGTCGCCGCCAGCGGCGCATTTCCTATCCTTGCTGATCAATCTGGTCTCCAACGCCGTCAAGTTTACCGAGCGCGGCCACATCGTCCTGCGCGCCGAGCGGCGGGATGGGCTCGTCCGCTTCAGCGTCGAGGATACGGGCATCGGCATTGCCCCGGAAGATCGGCGGATGGTGTTCGACAAGTTCCGCCAGATCGGCGACACGCTGACCGCCAAGCCGCAGGGTTCCGGCTTGGGGCTGTCGATCTGCCGCCAGATCGTCGAGCACCATGGCGGTGAAATTGGGGTCGAATCGGCGCTCGGCAAGGGCAGCGTTTTCTATTTCACCCTGCCGGCCGCAACAGGCGGCACCGTATAGGAACGACCGCCGTGTCGCTTGTTGTTGATACCGGGTTGGTATCATGATACAGTGACGCATGCGAATCATCGCCCTGTCCACCCTGCGTGCGTTCTGGGAGCTCCACACGGACTCGGAAACGCCATTGCGGTCCTGGCATGCCTTGGCAAGCCGGGCTGCCTGGAAAAGCCCGGCGGAGATCAAGGATGCGTACCGGAACGCCAGCTTCACGGCCAACAACCGCGTGGTCTTCAACATCAAGGGCAACGATTACCGCTTGGTGGTGGCTGTGCGATACGACCGGGGGCTGATGTATGTGCGCTTCATCGGGACGCATCGGCGGTACGACAAGATCGATGTCGAGACGATTTGAGAGGCTGAACATGGAACTGCGTCCCATCCGCACGAAAAAGGACTACCAGGCCGCGCTGGCGGAGATCGAGCGGTTGTGGGATGTCCCGGCCAAGTCCGCCGAGGCCGACCGGCTCGACGTGCTTACGCTGCTTGTCGAGCAATACGAGCGCCAGCATTTCCCGATTGCCGATCCCGATCCGATCGATTTCCTCGGCCATGTCATGGAGTCGCGCGGCCTGACGCGCAAAGAATTGGAGCCCTGCATCGGGCCGCGCGGTCGGGTGTCCGACATCATGAATCGTACCCGGCCCCTGACGCTCGAAATGATCCGGCGCTTGTCGGAAAGCTTGAAGCTGCCAGCCGAAGTTCTGATTCGGCCGTATCGGCTGCGGCGCGAAGTCGAGGATCTGGCGGCGGCGTGACGCAACGGCGTCGCGCCTGCCGCTCGGCGTGACCCGGTGATGGCGCTCGCCCGCGAGCACGGCCTCGCCGCTTACGACGCGACCTATCTGGATATGGCGCGGTGTTCGGATAATCGGCAAGCGTCGGGTCTGATCCGAAGGCTCCGTCGGAGTTGGATCGGGATGGGGTCGTGTAAACTGCTCCCATGGAACTCCTCGCCCAATTCATCGACATCGTCCTGCACCTCGACAAGCACCTCGCGGTCTTGTTGGCGCAGTATGGCACCTGGATCTACGCGATCCTGTTCACCATCATTTTCTGCGAGACGGGGCTGATCGTCACACCCTTCCTGCCGGGCGATTCGCTGCTCTTCGTCGCTGGCGCGCTGGCCGCGACCGGCGGCATGGACATCGGGCTGCTGATGGCCGTGCTCATGGCCGCGGCCGTGCTCGGCGACGGCGTCAATTTCCGCGTCGGTCGCTGGTTCGGCCCGAAAGTATTCCGCTGGGAGGATTCGCGCTTTTTCAACAAGGCGGCCTTCGACAAGACCCATTCCTTCTACGAGCATCACGGCGGCAAGACCATCGTGATCGCCCGCTTCCTGCCGATCCTGCGGACCTATGCCCCCTTCGTCGCCGGCGTGGCCGACATGACGGCCACGCGCTTCACGCTCTTCAACGTGATCGGCGCCGCGGTCTGGGTAGGTTCGCTCTGCCTGGCCGGCTACTGGTTCGGCAACCTGCCGGTCATCAAGAACAACCTGACGCTGGTGATCGTCGGCATCATCGTGCTGTCGCTGTTGCCTCTGGCGATCGGCTGGGCTCGCCACAAGTTATCCGCGCAGAATCAATAGACTGGGGTCATGTGGCGGCCCTGCGTTAACATGTCCGCCATGCGCGCGCTCCTGCTCCCGCTTCTGCTGACCGCGGTGCTGGCACTGGTGTTGGCCGGCTGCGCCGCCTCGGGCGCCTTCGAGCCGGGGCAACTGGCCAAGACCGACATCGACCGCGTGGCCGACGCGCACCGGCGCGAGGTCTTCGCCAGCCTGCGTCTCGTGGCCGAAAAGCTCTATCGCCGTAATCCGCGCGAGTGGAAAAAGGGCGGCCAGGCGAGCATGGAAGCGGCGCTGGCGCGGCTCTTCGATCCGGCCCTGGCCTGGCGGCTGCCCGAGCTGGAGGAACGTCGCGGCACCGAGGCGGTTCTGCTGGCGCTGCGCGAGGACTGGCGCGGCGACCGCGTGGCGGCGCTGGTGGCCGGCCTGGGCGGCATGCTGCATGGAGCCTTTAACGAACGAACCGAGTTTTATGTCCTCGACGATCTGGACCCGCAACGTCTCCACAACAGCGCGCGCAATCTCGAGATCGCGGCATGGAAACTTGCCCATGCGCGCGGCGCCGACGGCGAGTTGCTGCTGCTCGCCAACGAAATGGCGCCCGTGCAGAACCTCAGCTTCGAGCGCGAGTTCGGCAAGATGATCGGCAACCTCGACCTGCTCTCGCGCATCGTCGCCGACAAGACCAACCGCGCCTTCGTCAAGATCGTCCAGAGCATGGCCACGGCGGTGTTTCTCCCGGTGCTGCCCGTGCCGACGTTCCGATGAAATCCTACGTCATATTGATCTCCGGTCGCGGCAGCAACATGTGCTCGCTGCTCGACGCGAACCTGCCCGGCCGCTGCGCCGCCGTCATCGGCAACCGGCCTGACGCGGCCGGCCTCGATTTCGCCCGCGAACGCGGTGTGCCGACCGTCGTCGTCGATCACACGGCCTATCCGAGCCGCGATGCGTTCGACGCGGCGCTGGCCGCGGAAATCGAATCCCATGCGCCCGACCTGGTGCTGCTCGCCGGCTTCATGCGCGTGTTGGGCGATCCGTTCGTCGAACGCTTCGCCGGGCGCATGCTCAACATTCATCCCTCGCTGCTGCCGGCCTTTCCCGGCCTGAATACCCATGCCGCCGCGCTGGAGTCGGGCGTGCGCATTCACGGCTGCACGGTGCATTTCGTCACGCCCTCGCTCGATGCCGGCCCCATCGTCATCCAGGCCGCCGTGGCGGTGCAAGCGGGCGACGACCCCGCGCGGCTGGCGGCGCGCGTGCTGGAGCAGGAACACGCGATCTATCCGCGGGCCGCGCGCTGGTTCCTCGACGGGCGCCTGAGACTCGAGGCGGGACGTGTTCGGCTCGACGGTGAGTTTGCCGTGCCGGCCGCGCTCTGCGTGCCATGTCTGTCGCCCTGAATTCGCCGGCGGTCGACCGGCGCTGGTGGCTGGCGCTGGCGGCCTCGCTGCTGGTCCACGCGCTGGTGCTGTCGAGCCCCGGCTGGCAGTTGCCGTCGCTCGACGATCTGTTGAACCCGGACAAGGAAGAACGCATCGAGGCGCGACTGGCGTTGCCTCCGGCACCTCCGGCACCTCCGCCGGTGGCTCTCGCCGAGCCGTCGCCCGCGCGACTGGCCACGGTGAAGCCGGCGTCATCGCGTCGTCCCACCGTCTCGCCAGCGCCGACTTTTTCTCCACCACCGGCTCAAGCCACCGCCGCGCCGGTGGTCGAGGCGGTCGCGCCGCCGGCCCCAGCCGTGGCGAAACCCGTTGCGACGGCGCCGCTGCCCAGGCGTGCGCGCATTCGCTTTGCCATCATCCGCGGCGAACAGGGCTTTGTCGTCGGCCGCTCCGAGCACCGCTGGACGCTCGACGGCAACGCTTATACTCTGCGCGCGGTGGCCGAGACCACGGGCATCGCGGCGCTGTTCAGGCCAGCCACCGTCACCCAGATCAGCGAGGGCGAACTGCTTGCCGAGGGCCTGCGACCGCGCAGTTTCCGGGTGGAGCGCGGCGGCGCCGCGGGCGATACGGCGAGCTTCGACTGGGCCGCCGGGCGCGTGGCGATGAACCCGGGCCCGCGCGATGCGGTGGCCGAGCCGGGGATGCAGGATATGCTGTCGATGTTCTGGCAGTTGGGCCTGCTGCCGGTGGTCGCGGACGGGGTGGGAATGACGGTGGCGACGGGCAAGAAAATCGAACGCTTCGTCTTCACCCTGGTCGGCGAGGAAAAAATCGCCACGCCGCTGGGGGAGAAGGCGGCGCTGCACATCAAGACCGTCGGCACGGCCGGCGGCGACGCGACGGAAATCTGGATCGGCGTGGACAAGCGATTGCCCTTGCGCATTCGTCATATCGACCGCAAGGGCGAGAGCTTCGACCAGGTGGTCGAGGAAATGGAGATCGAATGAGACTTACGGACACGATGATCGGCCACGCGGCGCAAGTGGTGCGGGAAATGCTCAAGTTCGCGCAACCGGCCGATGCCGTGCTGTCGAATTTCTTCCGCGCCAACCGCGTCGACAGCCGCAGCCGCGCCTTCATCGCCGAGACGGCCTACACGGTGCTGCGCCGGCGCAGGCTGCTGGAAAAGGTGGTCGGCGAACGGCCGACGCCGCTGCACCTGGTGCTGGCGGCGCTGGTCAAGGTCACCGGCCTCTCGCAACGCCAGGTGGGCGAGGCGCTGGGCAACGACGGCGGGCGCGAAGCGTCGTGGCTCGGCGAGCTCAAGGCCCAGCCCGACGTCGAATTCACGCTGGCCGAACAGGCCGACCTGCCCGACTGGCTGGCCGAGCGCCTGCTCGCGCACATGACGCCCGCCGCCATGCTGGAGCTTGCCCGCGCGCTCAACCGGCCGGCGCCGCTCGACCTGCGCGTGAATGAGCTCAAGGCCAGGCGCGACGAGGTGCTGGCGCGGCTCGTGGCCGACGGCTTTGTCGCGCAGCCCTGCCGTTTCGTGCCGCAAGGCATTCGCGTCGAGGGCCGGCCGGCGCTGTCGAAGCACCCGCTCTACCTCGACGGCACCATCGAAGTGCAGGACGAGGGCAGCCAGTTGCTGGCCCATCTGCTGGCGCCCAAGCGCGGCGAGATGGTGGTCGATTTCTGCGCCGGCGCCGGCGGCAAGACGCTGGCGCTGGGCGCGATGATGCGTTCCACCGGCCGGCTCTACGCCTTCGACGTGGCCGAGAAGCGTCTGGCCCGGCTCAAGCCGCGCGTGGCGCGCTCGGGCCTGTCGAACGTGCATCCGGTGCTGATCGCGGGCGAGAACGACACCAAGGTCAAGCGCCTCGCCGGCAAGATCGACCGGGTGCTGGTCGACGCGCCCTGCTCGGGGCTGGGCACGCTGCGGCGCAATCCCGACCTCAAGTGGCGGCAGACGCCGGAGAGCGTGGCCGAGCTCACGCGCAAGCAGGCCGACATCCTGGCCGGCGCGGCGCGGTTGCTGAAGCCCGGCGGGCGCCTGGTCTATGCCACCTGCAGCATCCTGCCCGAGGAGAACGAGGGCGTGGTCGATGCCTTCCTCGCCGGCCATCCCGAATTCGTTCGATTGTCCGCCGCCGAAATCCTGACGAAGCAGGGCATCGCGCTCGACTGCTCCACGGAAAATGGGGACATGCAACTGTCGCCCCATCGGCATGGCACCGACGGCTTCTATGCCGCCGTGCTGGAGCGGCGCGAGTGATCCGCCGTCTGGCGCTGCTGTTCGCGCTCGTCGCGGCGTCGTCGGCCTGGGCGGGCCCGCTGCCTGCGCAGGGCACGATCGAGGTGCTGTTCACGCCCTGGGACGACGCCGAGGGCACGCTGCTGCGCGCGATCGGGCAGGCGCGGCGCACCATCCACGTCCAGGCCTACGTCTTCAGCAGCCGCAACATCGGCTGGGCGCTGGGCGAGGCGAGGAAGCGCGGCGTCAGGATCGAGATGCTGGCCGACCGCGAGCAGGCGACGCGCAACGAGCGCAGCCTGATCCACCAGCTGCACGACAGCGGCATCCCGATCTGGTACGAGGTGCGCTATGCCGCCGCGCACAACAAGGTCATGCTCATCGATGCCGAGGATGCCGATCCCATCGTCATCACCGGCAGCTACAATTTCACTTTCTCGGCGCAGGCGCGCAACGCCGAGAACCTGGTTATCCTGCGCGGCAATGCGCCGCTGGCGCGCGCCTATCTGGACAACTGGCGACGCCATCGCCAGGACGCCGTGCCCTATTCGAGGTGAGCATGCGCAACGAATTCGGCGCCCAGTTGCGGGAACTCTGGCACGACCTGCACCAGCCCGACGCCATCTGGCAGGTCGCGACGCTGGCGGTCTGCCTGGGCCTGGCCTGGCTGGTCGATCATGCGCTGGCGCGGCGCAGAAAAAAAGTCGGCGCTGGCGACACGGCGTTGCATCATCGGGGTATCGCGCGGGTCGCCTTTCCCCTGACCGCGCTGGCGCTGGTGCTGATCGCGCGGCCGCTGCTGGCGCAGTGGCATCATGTGAATCTGTTGTCGCTCGCCGTGCCGCTGCTGCTGTCGCTGGCGGTGATCCGCGCGGTGTTCTTCGCGCTACGCCTCGGCGTGGGCGAGGCTGGCTGGCTGGCGAGTTTCGAAAAGGTTTTCGCGGCGCTGGCGTGGGGCGTGGTGGCGCTCTACATCACCGGCCTGCTGCCGGAACTGATCAACCTCTTCGAGAGCGTGCAATTCACGGTCGGCAAGCAGAAGCTCAATCTGTGGCTGATCCTGCAGGGCGTCGGCGTGCTGCTCGCCACGCTGCTGGTGGCACTGTGGATCGGCGGCGCCATCGAGGCGCGACTGCTGGCGGCGACGGGGCTGGATTCCAACCTGCGTGTGCTGTTTTCGCGCCTGGCCAAAGCTCTACTGATTCTCGTCGCGGTGCTGATCGGCCTGCCGCTGGTCGGCATCGACCTCACCACGCTGTCGGTGTTCGGCGGCGCGCTCGGCGTCGGTCTCGGCTTCGGCCTGCAGAAGATCGCCGCCAACTACGTCTCGGGCTTCATCATTCTGCTCGACCGCTCGATCCGCATCGGCAACCTGATCACGGTGGGCGGCGACCGCGGCCAGGTGACGCAGATCACCACGCGCTTCACCGTGCTGCGCGGGCTCACCGGCATCGAGGCCATCATCCCCAACGAAATGCTGGTCGGCTCGGTGGTGCAGAACGAGTCCTATTCGGATCCCAGGGTGCGCATCGCCCTGCCGGTGCAGGTGGCCTACGGCAGCGACGTCGAGCGCGCCCTGGCCATCCTGGCCGAGGCCGCCCTGGCCCAGCCGCGCGTGCTGCGCGACCCGGCGCCCAGGGCGCTGGTGACGCTGTTCGCCGATTCCGGCATCGACATAGAGCTCGGCTTCTGGATCGAGGACCCCGAGGCGGGAACCGGCGAGGTGCGCTCGGAGATCTACCTGGCCGTGTGGCGGGCCTTCAAAGCCGCGGGCATCGAGATTCCCTATCCGCGGCGCGATATCCGCCTGCTCGGCGCCGCCCCGCCGACAGGGCAATAAAAAACCCGCCGCGGCGGGTTTTTTACTGGAGCGGCCGAAGCACTTATTTCAGCTTGATCTCTTTGTAGGCGACATGCTTGCGCACCTTGGGGTCGTATTTCATGAATTCCAGCTTTTCCGGCTTGGTCTTCTTGTTTTTTGTCGTCGTGTAGAAATGCCCGGTACCGGCAGTGGATTCCAGCTTGATCTTTTCGCGTCCGCCCTTGGCCATGATCGCTCTCCTGATTAGACGTGTTCGCCGCGGCCGCGCAGCTCGGCGACGACGACGTCGATACCCTTCTTGTCGATGGTGCGCAGGCCGGCGTTGGATACGCGCAGGCGGATCCAGCGGTTCTCGGATTCGATCCAGAACTTGCGGGAATGCAGATTCGGCAGGAAGCGGCGCTTCGTTTTGTTGTTGGCGTGGGAAACGTGGTTCCCAACCATCGGGGACTTGCCCGTCACTTGACATACGCGGGACATCGTGTGCTCCAAATTCGCGGTTTCAGCAAAGCCGCGCAGTGTACCCGAAAAGCGGGCAGGGAATCAATACTTAGTTACAGACTTAGTTACAGAAGGCCCCGTTCGGCGAAGGAAAGCGGGGCCACTCCGGCGGCGACGATGAAGTGGTCGAGCAGCTTCACATCCACCAGCGCCAGCGCCTGTTTCAGCGAGCGCGTGAGCAGTTCGTCGGCCTGCGACGGCTCGGCCACGCCCGAGGGGTGGTTGTGGGCCAGCACCACGGCGGCGGCATTGCGGGCCAGCGCCTGCTTTACCACCTCGCGCGGATAGACGCTGGTCTGGGTCAGTGTGCCGGTAAATAGTACCTCGTCGGCGATCAGCCGGTTCTGGGCATCGAGCCAGAGGGCGACGAAGACTTCGTGGGACAGGCCTCCGATGTGCAGGCGCAGCCAGTCGCGCACCGCGGCCGGCGTCGACAGCAGATCGCGGGTCGCCAGTTCCTCGCGCAGGGCGCGGCGGGCCATTTCGACCACCGCCTGCAACTGGGCATACTTGGCGTTGCCCATGCCGGGTATTGCGACAAACTCGGTGGGCCCGGCGGCGAAAAGCCGCGTGAGCGAGCCGAAATGGTTCAGCAGCGTGCGCGCCAGATCGACGGCGCTCTGCCCCTTGACGCCGACCCGCAGGAAGATGGCGAGCAGTTCCGCGTCGGACAGCGCGGCCGCGCCCTGCTTGAGCAGGCGCTCGCGCGGGCGCTCGTCTTCCGGCCAGTCGGTGATCGCCATAAGGGTTTAGAATTCCCGCTGAAGTTTCTCGGGATTCTACCTGTCATGGCGGAGTTGAACGACAAGCGCATCGTGCTGGGCGTCACCGGCGGCATCGCGGCCTACAAGGCGGCGGAGTTGGCGCGGCTGCTGGTCAAGGCTGGCGCCACGGTGGACGTCGTGCTCACCGCGGGCGGCGCCCATTTTGTCACCGCCGCCACCTTCCGGGCGCTGACCGGGCGGCCGGTGTGGACCGATCTGTGGGATACGCATGATCGCGGCATGGCGCACATCGACCTGACACGCGGCGCGGCGGCGGTGCTGGTGGCCCCGGCCACGGCCGACTTCATGGCCAAGGTAGCGCACGGCGCGGCCGACGATTTGCTGGCCACGCTGTGTCTCGCCCGCGACTGTCCGCTGCTGCTGGCGCCGGCGATGAACCGCGAGATGTGGGACAAGCCGGCGACGCAGCGCAACGTGGCGAAGCTGGCCGCCGACGGCGTCGCCCTGCTCGGTCCCGCGAGTGGCGAGCAGGCCTGCGGCGAAACCGGCGCGGGGCGGATGCTGGAAGCACGGGAGTTGTTCGATGCGCTGGTGGCCTTCCTTCAGCCCAAGCGCCTGGCTGGGCGCCGCGTGCTGCTGACGGCGGGGCCGACCTTCGAGGCGCTCGATCCCGTGCGCGGGCTGACCAACTCGAGCTCGGGACGCATGGGCTTCGCCCTGGCGCGGGCCTGCATCGAAGCGGGCGCCGAAGTCACCCTGGTGGCGGGTCCGGTGGCGCTGCCGACGCCGGCGGGCGTGACGCGCATCGACGTGACCAGCGCGCTCGAAATGCGCGATGCCGTAAAGTCGGCGGCTCCGGGACGGCACATATTCATTGCCGTGGCGGCGGTGGCCGACTATCGGCCGGCGCAAATGGCCGAGCACAAGATCAAGAAGGGCGCCGCAACGCTGACGCTGGAACTCGTCGCCAATCCCGACATCCTCGCCGAAGTCGCCGCGCTGCCTGATGCGCCGTTCTGCGTCGGTTTCGCGGCCGAGAGCCGCAATCTGGCCGAGTTCGCCGAGGGCAAGCGCCGCGCCAAGAAGCTGCCGCTGGTGGTCGGCAACCTGGTGCGGGACGGCCTCGGTGGCGACGGCAATGTCGTGACGCTCTTCGACGAGTCGGGAAGCCACGTACTGCCGCCGGGCGACAAGCTCACCGTCGCGCGCGGCATTGTCGAACACATCGCGGGAATGATTTCACATGCATCGGATTGACGTCAGGGTTCTGGACGCGCGGCTGCACGACACGCCGCCGCATTACGCCACGCCGGGTGCGGCCGGGCTCGACCTGCGCGCCTGCATCGAGGCGCCGGTCAAGCTGCATCCGGGCGAGACCACGCTGGTGCCGACCGGCATTGCCATCCACCTCGCCGATCCGGGCCTGGCGGCGCTGATCCTGCCGCGCTCGGGCCTTGGCCACAAGCATGGCATCGTGCTCGGCAATCTCGTCGGGTTGATCGACTCCGACTACCAGGGCGAGATTTGCATCTCGGCCTGGAACCGCGGCCACGAGACCTTCACCCTCAACCCGCTCGATCGCCTGGCGCAATTGGTGGTGGTGCCGGTGCTGCAGGTGGCGTTCAATATCGTCGAGGAATTCGCCGAGAGCCAGCGCGGCGCCGGCGGCTTCGGCAGCACCGGTCATGGCTGACCTGAGTCCGATTAACGGGGGATGATGTGAGAATCGTTTTTTGTTTTATCACGGCGGTGGCCATGTCCCTGCCGGCGCTGGCGGCGGATGTCAGGGCCGTGAAGGATATCGTCGCCAGCCGTTGCGCGTTGTGCCATGGCATGGAAGGCGAGAGCGCCAGCCCGGTTTTTCCGCGACTTGCCGCGCAGCATCCGGAGTACATGGTGAAGCAGCTCACGGATTTCCGCGAGGGGCGGCGCAAGGGCACGATGAACGAAATGACGACCGATCTCAAGGACGGCGAGATCGCCGGCCTGGCGGGCTACTTCGCGGGCAAGCCCGCCAAGTCGCGGCGGGCGACCGATGCCGACTTTGCGGCGGTCGGCAGGTACATCTTCGACAAGGGCAACAGATACACCGGCGTGGCGGCCTGCGCCAGCTGCCATGGCCCGAAAGCTCACGGCACGGCACAACTGCCGCGCCTGGCCGGGCAGAACCCGCAGTACCTCGAGGCTCAGCTCAAGGAATTCAACCAGCGGGTGCGCACCAACGACAACGCGGTCATGCACGCGATCGCCTCCAAGCTCACCGAGCTCGAGATCAGCGCGGTCGCCAGCCATATCGGCGGGCTGGAGTAGCCCGGCGCCGGGAGGGTATTTCAGGCCAGGGTGTCGGCCCAGAGATTCTGGGCCCAGGCCCAGGCGTGCTTGCCTTCCGCTTCACCGCGCCTTGCTGAAACACCGCTCGATTCGGGCACCAGGCGATAGGCCGCGAGCTTGGCGTCGTAGGCGTGCACCGACATCATGTGGGCGGCGTTGCGGTCGTCGAAGTAGCTGTAGCCCGCATGGGCGATGGTGATCGGCTCGGGCGAGGGCACGCGGCCCAGCAGCGGCGCGACGATCGCGGCGGCGGCGATTTTTGCGTGCTGGTTGGACATATGGGCTGACTTCGGCATCATCGGCGCGGCGAGCGTGGCGCTGCCGACGACATGGATGCCCGGATGGGCGAGCGATTCCATCGTGCGCCAGTCGATGCCGCACCAGCGGTTGCCGGCCGTGACCAGGCCGGCCTGGCGGGCGATGGCGCCGGCGCGCTGCGACGGCACGACGTTGAGCACATCGGCCTTGACCGCGTCGCCGAACTCGAAGCGAACGGTCTTGCTGGCGACGTCGACACTGCTGATCGGGTGATTGGGCCGGTACTCGACCAGGTTCGGATAAAGCTCGGACCAGGCGGACATGAACAGGCCGCGCTGTGCCTGCACGTCATCGTTGGCATCGAGGATCAGCACCTTGGCGCGCGGCTTGTGCGTCTTGCAGTAGTGCGCCACGAGGCAGGCGCGCTCGTAGGGCGCCGCCAGGCAGCGGTAGGGTGTCCTGGGAATGCAGATGGCAAAGACGCCGCCATCCGCCATTGCCTCGATCTGCTTGCGCAGTGCGGTGGTTTGCGCGCCGGCCTGCCAGGCATGGAGCACGGGGCCGGCGGCTTCAGCCGTCAGTCCGGGCACGGTTTCCCACATGAAGTCGATGCCCGGCGCGACGACCAGCCGGTCGTAGCCGAGCGCGCTGCCGTCGGCCAGCCTGACGCCGCGCCCGACCGGGTCGATGGCGACGGCATTGCCGTGGATGACGCGCACGCCATGCGCTCTCAGTCCGTCGTAGCCGCGGCTGATGTCTTCGAGCTTTTTCGCGCCGCCGATGACCAGATTCGACATGGGAAATGAGACGAAGCCCGGCTGACGCTCGATCAGCGTCACGTCGATGCCGCCCGCCGACCCGAGGCGCAGGTATCTGGCTGCCGTGGCGCCACCGAAGCCGCCGCCGATGACGACAACATGGGCGGCGTGTTTTGTTGCCGTGCAGCCTGTCAGTGCGCCGCCGCCGGCCGCCGCCAGTCCCGCCGCGGTGGCCTTGAGAAATTCGCGTCGATCGAAGCTCATCGTGCCCCCTGTTTTTTGCGCGGCGAAGTGGGCGCCGCGAAAGTCCTGCATCGAATGAATCTCCAGCGGCATTCTACCGCCGCAAAAAACAAACCCCGCCGTGGCGGGGTTTGTCGTGATGCAGGACAACGTTCAGGTCGACATCTCGATCAGGATGTTCCTGAGCCAGCTGTCGGCGTAGATCGCATCGAGTTCGTTCAGGTCGGGTGGGATGCCCACCGAACCCGGGACGGCGACGATGACGTTCTTCTCCTTGTCCACCTTGTACACCCCGGTGACGTGGATGGCTTCCTTGTCGGTGAGGTAGCTGTAGCAGGTGTTGATGCCGGACATGTCGACGATTTCCCTGCCATTCATCATGTTGACGATGTTGGTGGCGCAGACTTTCGCCTCGGAGTTGGCCGCGTAGCCGGACTTGGGCATGGCGCCGGCGACGCAGGCGTCGCCGATGACATGGATGCCCTTGTGGAGGGTTGACTCGAAGGTGGTCGGGTCGACCGGGCACCATTTCTTGTCTTCACCCACGACACCCGCGACATGCGCGATATGGCCGGCTTTCTGCGGCGGAATCACGTTGACGACGTCGCCCCTGACATCCTCGACGCCCTCGACCAGCACGGCCTTGCTCTTGGCATCGACCTCGGTGACCTTCTTCGCCGGGCGATAGTCGATGATGCCCTCGTAGTGCTTCTTCCAGCCCTTCGTGAACAGAGGAGCCTTGGAAACGATGCCCGGGTTGGCGTCGAGGACGATGATCTTCGACTTGGGCTTATGCTTCTTGAGGTAGTAGGCGATCATGCTGGTCCGCTCGTAGGGGCCGGGCGGGCAGCGGAAGGGGGCCAGCGGGATGGTCAGCACCACGGTGCCACCGTCCTTCATCGCCTCGAGCTGCTTGCGCAGCAGGACGGTCTGCGGACCGGCCTTCCAGGCGTGGGGCATGACTTCCATGGCGGCGGCGTCGTAACCCTTCATCTCGTCGAGACGGAAATCGATGCCGGGCGACAGCACCAGATGGTCGTAGCGGATCGAGCCCTTGGAGGTGTTGATGAACTTGCCCTCCGCGCTGACGCCGGTGACCTCGGCCTGTACCATCTTGATGCCGTGATTGGCGACCAGCTTGTCGTACTTGATGGTCAGGGGGCTGAGGTCCTTGAGGATGCCGCCGAGGTAGAGGTTGGAGAAGGGGCAGGAGACGTAATGGTCGCTGCGCTCGACCATCACCACTTCGATGCTCTTGTCCATCATGCGGATGTACTTGGCGGCGATGGTGCCGCCGTAGCCGCCACCCACCACCACGACGCGGCGGCTGGTCTTGGGCATGATCTCGTTGGCCATCTGCACGGCCGGTGCGCCGGCGCATCCCGCCAGACTGACGGCCGAGGCGCTGCCGATGAGCTTGATGAAACTTCTACGATCTAATGTCATATTGCATCCTCCCTTATTTCACGCTGGCGTAGAAGTGCATCAGGGCGTCCAGGTCGGTCTTGGACATCGGCTTGACCTTCTCGGCCATCTTTTCCGGCATTTTGCGCGTGCCGTCGAGATACTGGTTCATCTGGATCGACAGGTAAGGCAGCCACTGGCTGGCCATGACCGGCGAGTCTTCCTTGCCTTCCTTGCCCCCTTCCATGTGGCAGCGCGAGCAGTTGGCCTCCTCCAGGCTCTTGCCCTTGGCGACCTTGGCGGCGTCGAGCGTCTGCGTGGTGGCGTGGAGCTTCTGCTTCGAGAGGAGCTCGCCCATGGCGGCGTAGTCGGCGTCGGAGTAACCCTTGGCCAGCTTGCCCATCACCGTGCTCGGACGCTCGCCGCTCTTGAACTTCTTCATGGCGACGACGATCGCCTCCTTCGACTGGTTTGCCAGACTCGGCATGCTCGGTCCCGCGCTGCCGCCATTGACGCCATGGCAGCCGGCGCAGGCATTGACCAGCATGGCGGCCGTCGGCGGAGCCGCGAGGGCGCCCGCCGACAGGGTGAGGGCGCCAACAGTGAACGCCAGACCACTCCATCTCATTTTCATTTTCATCTCCTCTTCTTCCTCCTCTGGAAAAAACGGCTTACTGCTTCACTACGTTGATGTAGTTCCTGACATCCGGATTCGCCTTGTCGAGACCGAACTGGTAGCCGAGCGACACATAATGGAAGCGGGCATTGGTGTAGTCCTCGTGGATGGCGAAGCCGAAGTTGTATATCTTGTCGGCGCCGATGGCGTGGTCGCCCGTGCCGCCGCCGGCCAGGTTGCGCTCGAAGGTGACGACCCACTTGTTGCCTTCCTTCTTGCCCTCGGCCTTGACCAGGCCCTTGCCGCCTTCCATCTTGCGTTCGGTGGTGACATAGCCGTCCACCGGTTTCTCGCCCTTGCCGCTGCGGAACTGGATCAGGTCCATGAACTTGCCGCCGGCGAGGTCGCCGCCCTTGATGTACTTGGTCTTCTTGTCGTCCTTGGCGTCCTTCATCGAGCGCAGATCGGTGTGGCAGGTGCCCCAGCAGCCGTTGAGGTTGGCGCCGTCGACCGTGCCGCCACCGTCGAACATCATGGTCAGCTTGACCTCGTTCTTCAGGTCGAGCTTCTTGGTGCCGATCTTCGGCGGCACCCACTCGAAGCGGAAGTAGATCTTGTCGCCGTCATGGGCTGCCTGGAAGGTGACGGGAATCCAGCCCACCTTGCCGGCCGGGGGCGTCGGCTCGAGCACCGACTTGGAGCTGCCCACCGGCTTGCCGGCGACGATCATGTCGCCGATTACGTTGGCATCGCCCTCGTGGCACTTGGCACAGGGGCGCTTCTTGTCGACGATGTCGGGCACGGCCGAGTGGTCGGCCTTGCTCATGATCCATTCCAGGCTTGACTGGCCGGGGTAGAACAGCTTCATCTGGCGGGGCGGCACCTTGCTCCAGTCCGGCGCCGCGAACGCGCCGCCGGCGACGAACGCGCCCATCACCGCAATTGCAATCCTCTTCATGCTTCAACTCCCAGTGCAACACCCCTGTCGGGGCGGAAAATAAACAAGGCCCGTCGGCACTCCGCCGCCGGGCCGGGAAATCAGCCTTCCTTCGCCGCCGCGGCGGCCTGCTCCTGATGCACCGGCTTGTGGGCGATGCCCTTGTGGCAGTCGATGCAGGTCTTGCCGTCCTCCTGGGCGCCTTCGTGCTTGACCACCGAGCGATCCTTCTGCTTGGCGGGGTCCATGGTCTTGAAGTCGTGGCAGTTGCGGCATTCCTTGGAATCCCTGTCCTTCATGCGCTCCCAGACGCGTTGGGCCATGGTCAGGCGATGCGCCTCGAATTTTTCCGGGGTGTCCACCGTGGCCTTGATGTGGCCGATGACGTCGCGGGCCGCCATGAGTTTCTGGAACGACTTGAACATGTAGTCGGTGGGGGTCTTGCTGCTGGCGACGTGGCAGTCGGCGCACTGCACGCTGGTGCCGCTACGATTCTTGTAATGCACGGTCTTCTTGAGTTCCTCGAAGGGAATGGTCATCTCGTGGCACGAGGTGCAGAATTCCGAGCGATTCGTGTATTCCATGCCCATGTTCAGGCCGCCCCAGATGGCGATGCCGCCGACGACGCCGATCGCGATCATGGTCAGCATCGAGCATTTCGGCGGTCGCAGGAGGCGCTGCCAAAATCCCCCCTTGGCTTCGGTTTCGCAGGCGGGCGGCGGGGTGTTTTCAGGCATGACTCAAAATCCTCTTGACGATGACGTGGAATGGCAACGAATTCCGGTCAAGGTGGCCAAAGAGGATGGTGATGCGCATGCATGTCCCTCCTTTGGCGGTTGTCGGCCGCGAATTCGATATTCGGTGCATGGAAATAGTCCATGCTTCCTCTTCTGTCGGGGCGTGTGCTGTCTTTTTATGACTTAGGTAACAGCTACGAGGCTGCGGAAATTTAATGGATATTTAGTGGGGTGGCAATCAGTTTCACTATTTCAGGATGCACTAATATATCGGGGCTTGCTTGTAATATGACAACGGACCGTGGCCGCCGTCCCGCCAGAGCCGACTTTTTCAGTCGAGCTTTTCGTACAGCGGCAGCGTCAGAAATTCGGTGAAGGTCTCGGCGGTGGACATCTCCTCGAAGATCCGCGCGGCGCGGATGTAGGTTGCGTTGTAGGCGGCGTCGCCGACGAGGCCCCTGATTTTCTCCAGCTCCCGCGGGATGAATTCGCGCACCATCTCCTGCGTTATCTTGCGGCCATCGTCAAGCTTTCCCTTGGGCGAGCGGATCCACTGCCACACCTGCGAGCGCGCGATCTCGGCGGTGGCGGCGTCTTCCATCAGGTTGAAGATCGGCACGCAGCCGTTGCCGCCGAGCCAGGAGCCAAGGTACTGGATGCCCACCGAGATGTTGTTGCGCACGCCGGCCTCGGTGATCGGCTGCTCGGGCTGGAAGTTCATCAGATCGGCGGCGGTGACATCGACATCGGGGCGCTGCTTGTCGATCTGGTTGGGGCGCTCGCCCAGCACCTTGACGAATTCTTCCATCGCCGCGGCGACGAGGCCCGGGTGGGCGACCCAGCCGCCGTCGTAGCCGTCGGTCGCGTCGCGCGTCTTGTCGGCGCGGATGGCGGCCATGGCGCGGTCGTTGGCTTCGGGGTCGTTCTTGATCGGGATCAGGGCGCTCATGCCGCCGATGGCCGGAGCACCGCGCTTGTGGCAGGTCTTCAGCAGCAGCAGGGCGTAGTTGCGCATGAAGGGCACGGTCATGGTGATCGCGGCGCGGTTGGCCAGGCAGAAACCGGTATTGACGCGGAACTTCTTGATGCAGGAGAAGATGTAGTCCCAGCGCCCGGCGTTGAGGCCGGCGGAGTGCTCGCGCAGTTCAAAGAGAATCTCGTCCATCTCGAAGGCGGCCAAAATCGTCTCGATCAGCACGGTGGCCTTGATCGTGCCTTGCGGCAGGCCCAGATCGTTCTGGGCGAAGATGAAAACGTCATTCCAGAGGCGTGCCTCGAAATGCGACTCCATTTTCGGCAGGTAGAAGTAGGGGCCGGCCCCGCGCGCGAGCTGCTCTGTGGCGTTGTGGAAGAGGAACAGGGTGAAATCGAAAATGCCGCCGGAAACGCGCCGGCCGTCGACGGTGACGTGCTTCTCGTCGAGGTGCCAGCCGCGCGGGCGCACCTGCAGCACGGCGATCTGGTCGTTCAGCCTGTAGCTCTTTCCGCCGGATTCGAGCGCGAGGGTGCGGCGCACGGCCTGCTTGAGGTTGATCTGGCCCTGGATCTGGTTCATCCAGTTCGGCGTGTTCGAATCCTCGAAATCCGTCATGTAGGAATCGGCGCCGGAATTGAGCGCATTGACGATCATCTTGCCCTCGACCGGGCCGGTGATCTCGACGCGGCGGCATTTCAGCGCCGCGGGAATGGGTGCGATCTTCCAGTCGTGCTCGCGGATGTAATGGGTCTCGGGCAGGAAATCCGGCAGCTTGCCGGCGTCGAGTTCCTTCTGGCGCTCGGCGCGTTTTTGCAGCAGTTCCTGGCGGCGCGGCTCGAAAGTGCGGTGCAGCTTGGCGACCAGGGCGAGGGCATCGTGCGTGAGGATGTCCTCGAAACCGGGATGGATGGGCGCGTTGATCTGCATGCCGGCAGGCAGATTGAGGGCCATGACTTCTCCTTGAGTGACTGCTGCGGTGCGACACGTATCGTATATAAGGCCAGATTGAATGCAAGGGGTGAATCTGGTCAAAAACCTCTTGACCGAAGGGGTGTGTGATGCGCTTCAGGCGGGAAGATAAATGGCGCGGAAGTCGTTGACGTTGGTGTGCGTCGGGCCGGTGACGATGAGTTTATCGAGGGCCGCAAAGAAGCTGTAGCCGTCGTTGCGGTCGAGGTAGTCGGCGGGGTCGATGCCGCGTGCGGCGGCTTGTTGCCGGATGTCCGGGCCGCACCAGGCGCCGGCGTTGTCTTCGGTGCCGTCGATGCCGTCGGTGTCGCAGGCCAGCGCCCAGGCCGGAAAATCCATGGCGCCGGCCAGCGCCAGCAGGAATTCCGCGTTGCGCCCGCCGCGACCGTCGCCTCTCACCGTGACCGTGGTCTCGCCGCCGGAAAGAATCACGCAGGGCCGTTGGATCGGTTCGCCATGACGGGCGATCTGGCGCGCGATGGCGGCGTGCATCAGTGCAATATCGCGCGACTCACCCTCGATGTTGTCGCCCAGCAGCAGCGGCGCGACGCCGCGGCTGCGCGCATGGGCGGCGGCGGCCTGAAGCGCTTGTTGCGCGGTGGCGATCACGCGGGTCTCGCCGCCGGCGAGCCGCGGGTCGCCCGGCTTGGGGGTTTCGCATCGCGGCGAGGCGAGGTGGGCGCGGACGTGGGCCGGCACGTCGATGCGGTACCTGGCGAGGATGGCCAGCGCCTGCTCGCGCGTGGTCGGATCGGCCACCGTCGGGCCCGAGGCGATGACGAAAGCATCGTCGCCGGGAACGTCCGAGATGGCCAGCGTCACCACCCGCGCGGGCGCGGCGGCCAGCGCGAGGCGGCCGCCCTTGATGGCCGAGAGGTGCTTGCGCACGCAGTTCATCTCGCCGATGTTGGCGCCGCTTTTCAAGAGCGCGCGATTGATCGCCTGCTTGTCGGCGAGCGTGAGCCCCGGCGCCGGCAGGGCGAGCAGCGCCGAGCCGCCGCCCGAGATCAGGCATAGAACGAGATCGGCGGTGGCAAGCCCCGAGAGCTGCGCCAACAGATCGCCTGCGGCGGCTTCGCTCGCCGCATCAGGAACCGGATGCGCCGCCTCGATGACGCGGATGCGCTGCGTCTTCGCACCGTGGCCGTAGCGGGTCACCACGACGCCCGCGAGCGGCCGGTCCGCCGGCCAGTGCGCCTCGACGGCCGCCGCCATCGCCGCGGCCGCCTTGCCGGCGCCGATGACCAGCGTGCGTCCTCGCGGCGGAGCGGGCAGATGGGGCGGCACGCAAACGGCCGGGCTCACCGCGGCGACGGCGGCGCCGAACAGTTCCTTCAGAAAGGCGGCGGGATCGGTGATGGGCAAGATCAGTACTCGCGGCTCAGTGAAATTGTTCCTCTTCGGTCGAACCGGTTAGCGCCGTCACGCTGGAGGCGCCGCCCTGGATCACGGTGGTGACGTCGTCGAAGTAGCCGGTGCCGACTTCCTGCTGGTGCGAGACGAAGGTATAGCCGCGGTCGCGGGCGGCGAACTCGGGCTCCTGCACCTTCTCGACGTAGGCCGACATGCCGCGCGCGACGTAGTCCTGCGCCAGATCGTACATGTGGAACCACATGCTGTGGATGCCGGCCAGGGTGATGAACTGGTACTTGTAGCCCATGGCACCGAGCTCGCGCTGGAACCTGGCGATGGTCGCGTCGTCGAGGTTCTTCTTCCAGTTGAAGGAGGGCGAGCAGTTGTAGGCCAGCAGCTTGCCGGGGTACTTGGCGCGGATGGCCTCGGCGAACTTGCGGGCGAAATCGAGATCGGGCGTGCCGGTTTCGCACCACACCATGTCGGCGTAGGGCGCGTAGGCGAGGCCGCGGCTGATGGCTTGCTCCAAGCCCTTCCGGGTCTTGTAAAAGCCTTCGGCGGTGCGCTCGCCGGTGCAGAAGGGCTTGTCGTTCTCATCCACGTCGGAGGTGACGAGATCGGCGGCCTCGGCATCGGTGCGGGCGAGGATGAGGGTCGGCACACCCATGACGTCGGCAGCCATGCGCGCGGCGATCAGCTTCTGCACGGCCTCCTGGGTCGGCACCAGCACCTTGCCGCCCATGTGACCGCATTTCTTGACCGAGGCGAGCTGGTCCTCGAAATGCACGCCGCCGGCACCGGCGCGGATCATGGCCTTCATCAGCTCGAAGGCGTTGAGCACGCCGCCGAAGCCGGCCTCGGCGTCGGCCACGATCGGCGCGTGGTAGTCGATGTAGCCCTTGTCGCCTGCGTTGATGTTCTTGGCGTGCTGGATTTCATCGGCGCGGCGGAAGGAGTTGTTGATGCGCTCGACCACCTTCGGCACGGAATCGACGGGGTACAGCGACTGGTCCGGGTACATGGACGCATAGGAATTGTTGTCGGCGGCGACCTGCCAGCCCGACAGGTAGATCGCCTTGATGCCGGCCTTGACCTGCTGCATGGCCTGGCCGCCGGTGAGCGCGCCGAGGCAATTGACGTAGGGGGTGTTATTGACCAGATCCCACAGCTTCTCGGCGCCGCGACGAGCCAGGGTGTATTCGATGGGGAAGGAGCCGCGCAGGCGCACGACGTCGGCAGCCGAGTAGCCGCGCTTGACGCCCTTCCAGCGGGGGTTCTCGGCCCAGTCCCTTTCCAGCGCGGCGATCTCTTGTTGGCGGTTGCTCATGGCGATGTCCTCTCGTGATTGGGTTCGGGGGCAATGTCGGTGATGCAGTGCAACGGAGTATAGTAAGCTTTTTGCAGAGCAACAAGTATCTTATATAAGACATAAGTTATTCATTATGGCACCATAAAGAAAGTCGGCGCTGGCGGGACGGCGGTGATACACTCCGCCCGCGCTGCCTGCCACAGTCTGTCTGCCGCGCATCGCGATTGGCTGTTCCTTCCGCGTTTCACCCCTAAAGCGTCTCTGCCTAGACTGGTTCGTGTCCCCGCCGATTCTCCATCGGCTGCACGTGAGGCCGATACCAGGAGTCTCCCCTTGAAATTCACCGAACTCGGCCTCGATGCCGCGATTCTCCGTGCCGTCGCCGATCATGGCTACGACACGCCTACCCCCATCCAGGCCCAGGCCATTCCCGTCGTGCTCGCCGGGCGCGACCTGATGGCCGCAGCCCAGACCGGCACCGGCAAGACCGCCGGCTTCGTTCTGCCGATCCTGCAACTGCTGTCGCAGGACAGCAATCTGTCGGTCAAGCGCTTCAAGCCGCGTGCGCTGGTGCTCGCCCCCACGCGCGAACTGGCCATCCAGGTGCAGGAAAGCGTCAAGACCTACGGCAAGCATCTCAAGCTGCGCTCGACGCCCATCTTCGGCGGGGTCGGCATCGGCCCGCAGACGCGCATTCTCAAGGCCGGCGTCGATATTGTCGTTGCCACGCCGGGGCGTCTGCTCGACCACGTCAATCAACGCGGCATCGACCTGTCCGGCATCGAGATCCTCGTCCTCGACGAGGCCGACCGCATGCTCGACATGGGCTTCATCCGCGACATTCGCAAGATCCTCTCGCTGCTGCCGAAGAAGAAGCAGAGCCTGCTATTTTCGGCGACTTTCTCCGACGAGATTCGCGGACTGGCCACCGGCCTGCTCGACAATCCCGCCAGCGTCGAAGTGGCGCGCCGCAACGCGCCGGCCGAGGCCGTGGCGCAGTGCGTCTATCACGTCGACCGCGAGCGCAAGCGCGACCTGCTGATTCGCCTGATCGACGATAACCAGTGGCACCAGGTGCTGGTGTTCACCCGCACCAAGCACGGCGCCGACGCGCTGGCCGAGCGGCTGGGCAAGGCCGGCATCAGCGCGGCGGCGCTGCACGGCAACAAGAGCCAAGGCCAGCGTCAGCGCGCGCTCGAGGACTTCAAGCGGCTCAAGACCAACGTGCTGGTGGCCACCGACATCGCCGCCCGCGGCATCGACATCAACGATTTGCCGCACGTCGTGAACTACGAGCTGCCCAACGTGCCCGAGGACTACGTGCACCGCATCGGCCGCACCGGCCGTGCCGGCGCCTCGGGCGAGGCGACCTCGCTGGTCTGCATCGACGAGCACAAGCTCCTGCGCGACATCGAGCGGGTGCTCAAGCGCCAGATCGAAACGCGTGTGGTGCCGGGCTTCGAGCCCGACCCGCGCATCAAGGCCGAGCCGATCATGAAGCCGCGCGGTTCAGGCAGCAGCCGTACCGCCGCCGCGCCGGGCAAAGCCCACGCCGGCCATGGCCGATCGGGCCCGCCGCAGCCGGCCAAGTCGAGCCGCAAGGCGCCGGCCCGTGGCGGCCTGCACCACTCGGGCTCACGCCATCAGTGATGCAATGACGTGGTGCTGACGAGGACTCCGTCCGTCAGCATCGCCTCGTGGCTGTCGCACGGGTAGATCCATCCCGGTCTCTCCGGAAAAAGTCGGCACCCCAAGGGTACTTCCTGCGGGGCGCGCTGGCGGGACGGCGGCCGCCTGACGCGAGGCGGTCGCCAGCGAGATCGATCAGGGCAGGGCCGGTTCGGCCGTCTTTTCCTCGAAGGTCAGCTTGACCTTGTCGTCATCACCGAGATCGATGGTCACCCGGCCGCCATGGGCCAGGCGACCGAACAGCAGTTCGTCGGCCAGCGCCGCGCGGATGGTGTCCTGGATCAGCCGCGCCATCGGCCGCGCGCCCATCAAGGGGTCGAAGCCCTTTTCGGCCAGCCAGGCGCGCAGGTGATCGGTGAATATCGCCTCGACCTTCTTCTCGTGCAACTGGCCCTCGAGCTGCATCAGGAACTTGTCGACCACGCGCAGGATGATCTCGTTGTCGAGCGCCTTGAAGGAAATGATGGCATCGAGGCGGTTCCTGAACTCCGGCGAGAACATGCGCTTGATGTCGGCCATTTCATCGCCGGCCTGCTTGTTGGAGGTGAAGCCCATGCTGGTCTTCTGCAGCGCCTCGGCGCCGGCGTTGGTGGTCATCACGATCGCCACGTTGCGGAAGTCCGCCTTGCGGCCGTTGTTGTCGGTCAGCGTGCCGTGATCCATGACCTGCAAGAGGATGTTGAACACGTCCGGGTGTGCCTTCTCGATCTCGTCGAGCAGCAGCACGGCGTGCGGCTTCTTGGTTACGGCTTCGGTGAGCAGGCCGCCCTGGTCGAAACCGACGTAGCCGGGGGGCGCGCCGATCAGGCGGCTCACCGCGTGGCGCTCCATGTACTCGGACATGTCGAAGCGGATCAGTTCGATGCCCATGCAGTAGGCGAGCTGGCGCGCGACCTCGGTCTTGCCCACGCCCGTCGGGCCGGAGAAGAGGAAGCTGCCGATGGGCTTGGTCGGGCTGCCGAGGCCGGAGCGCGACATCTTGATCGCCCTGGCCAGCGCCTCGATGGCGGGATCCTGGCCGAAGACCACGGTCTTGAGGTCGCGGTCGAGGTTCTTCAGCGCCGAGCGGTCGTCGGCAGAGACGTGCTGCGGCGGGATGCGCGCGATCTTGGCGACGATCTCCTCGATCTCCATTTTTCCGATCACCTTCTTCTGCTTCGACTTGGGCAGGATGCGCTGCGCGGCTCCGGCCTCGTCGATGACGTCGATGGCTTTGTCCGGCAGGTGGCGGTCGGTGATGTACTTGGCGGCGAGCTCGGCGGCGTTGGTGATGGCGGCGGCCGAATACTTGACGTTGTGATGCTCCTCGAAGCGGCTCTTGAGGCCGCGCAGGATGGACACAGTTTCTTCCACGCTTGGCTCATTGACGTCGATTTTCTGGAAGCGGCGCGACAGCGCGTGGTCCTTCTCGAACACGCCGCGGAACTCGTTGTAGGTCGTGGCGCCGATGCACTTGAGCGCGCCGGATGACAGGGCCGGCTTCAACAGGTTGGAGGCGTCGAGCGTGCCGCCCGAGGCGGCGCCCGCGCCGATCAGGGTGTGGATCTCGTCGATGAAGAGAATGGCGTCCGGGTTGTCGAGCAACTGCTTGAGCACGCCCTTGAGGCGCTGCTCGAAGTCGCCGCGGTACTTGGTGCCGGCCAGCAGCGCACCCATGTCGAGCGCATAGACGGTGGCGTTGGCGAGGATATCCGGCACGCGCCCCTCGATGATGTGCCGCGCCAGGCCCTCGGCGATGGCGGTCTTGCCGACGCCGGCTTCGCCGACCAGCAACGGATTGTTCTTGCGGCGGCGGCACAGCGTCTGCACCACGCGCTCCAGTTCCTTGTCGCGGCCGATCAGCGGGTCGATCTTGCCGGTGAGCGCGAGCTGGTTGAGGTTCTGGGTGAAATTCTCCAGCGGGCTGGATTTGGCGTCCGCGGCCTCGGATTCCTGCTCGCCGGCTTCGTCGCCCTTGCTCGCCGGCTGTACCATCTTGGTGATGCCGTGAGAAATGAAGTTCACCACGTCGAGGCGCGAGATGTTCTGCCGCTGCAGGAAAAAGACCGCGTGCGAATCCTTCTCGCCGAAGATGGCGACCAGCACGTTGGCGCCCGTGACTTCCTTCTTGCCCGAGGACTGGACGTGGAGGATGGCGCGCTGGATCACCCGCTGGAAGCCGAGCGTGGGCTGAGTGTCGATGTCCTCGCTGCCGGCGACAGTGGGGGTGTGCTGGTTGATGAAATTGAGCAGTTCGCGTCGCAACCCGTCGATGTCGGCGGCGCAGGCCCGCAGCACCTCGGCGGCGGACGGATTGTCGAGCAGCGCCAGCAGCAGGTGCTCGACGGTGATGAACTCGTGGCGTTTTTGCCGCGCCTCGACGAAGGCCATGTGCAGGCTGACTTCCAGTTCTTGCGCAATCATCAACTTTCCTCCATCACGCACGCCAGCGGGTGCTGGTGCTCCCGGGCGAATGCCGACACCTGCTCGACCTTGGTGGCCGCGACGTCGCGCGGATACATGCCGCAGACGCCTTTGCCTTCACGATGCACCTTGAGCATTACGACGGTGGCCTGCTCGCGGTTCATGCCGAAAAACTTTTGCAACACGACAAGGACAAAATCCATCGGCGTGAAATCGTCGTTGAGCAGCATCACCTTGAAGAGCGGGGGTGGCTTGATGCGGCTCTTCTCGGGGACCAGCGCGACGCCATCATCACGCGTGTGCAGCTTGCGGGTTGCCATGGTTCATTCTAATGCGAATTCTGCGGGCCGCAACCTTGCGGCCATGAGGGGAAAAAGCCGGTGAATGCCCGATATTTCGGGGCGGGTGGGCGCTTGACAAGTGCGGTTGCGCGAACGCGACAGGCGATGTTGTCGTGCAGCAAAGAAAGTGCTTGACGGCCCCGTGCAAAGTGCGTAAAAGGCAAAACGTGTTTGTGTCCGGCCTCCCCCGCAGTGTCGAAAGTGCCGCAGTCCTTAATTCCCCTGAATTACCGCATGGCCTCTTCCGCTGTATCGAGTTCGTTCCGCAAGCATGCTCGGAGCATGTTCGCTTCGCTTCGTTTCGTGTCACATTTTAAGGAAGAGGTTTATGGCAACTGGTACTGTTAAGTGGTTCAACGACGCCAAGGGTTTCGGATTCATCACGCCGGATGACGGCAGCGAAGATCTGTTCGCCCACTTTTCGGCGATTAATATGGCGGGCTTCAAGTCCCTGAAGGAGGGCGATAAGGTCTCCTTCGAGGTCGTTCAGGGCCCCAAAGGCAAGCAGGCGTCGAACATCCAGAAGCCCTAAGCCACTGCACCTGCCGCAAATTAAAAGTCCGCCCGGGGTTGAACCGTGCGGACTTTTTTTCGCCCATTTCTTCGGTGCCGGCGTGGCGCCAGAGCCGATTTTTTTACATGCGCTCGATCATCGCCTGGCCGAAGGCCGAGCATTTCACTTCATTGGCGCCTTCCATCAGGCGGGCGAAGTCGTAGGTGACGATCTTGTCGGCGATCGCCGCTTCCATCGAGGAGATGATGAGATCGGCGGCTTCCTTCCAGCCCAGGTGGCGCAGCATCATTTCGGCCGACAGGATCAGTGACCCTGGGTTCACGTAGTCCTTGCCGGCATACTTCGGGGCGGTGCCGTGGGTGGCCTCGAACACCGCATAGACGTCGGAGATGTTGGCGCCCGGCGCGATGCCGATGCCGCCCACCTGAGCCGCCAGCGCGTCGGAGATGTAGTCGCCGTTGAGGTTGAGCGTGGCGATGACGTCGTACTCGGCCGGCCGCAGCAGGATCTGTTGCAGGAAGGCATCGGCGATGGCGTCCTTGATGACGATGTCGCGGCCGCTCTTCGGGTTCTTGAACGAGCACCACGGTCCGCCGTCGATCGGCCTGGCGCCGAACTCGTTCTGCGCCAGGGCATAGCCCCAGTCGCGGAAGCCGCCCTCGGTGAACTTCATGATGTTGCCCTTGTGCACCAGCGTCACGCTCTTGCGGTCGTTGTCGATGGCGTACTTGATGGCGGCGCGCACCAGACGCTCGGTGCCTTCTATTGACACCGGCTTGATGCCGATGCCGGAGGTGGCGGGGAAGCGGATCTTCTTCACGCCCATCTCGTCCTGGAGGAACTTGATGACCTTTTTTGCGTTGTCCGACTCGGCCGCCCACTCGATGCCGGCGTAGATGTCCTCGGTGTTTTCGCGGAAAATCACCATGTCGGTCTTGCTCGGATCCTTCAGCGGCGAGGGGATGCCCTTGAAGTAGCGCACCGGGCGCACGCACTGGTAGAGGTCCATCTCTTGGCGCAGCGCGACGTTGAGCGAGCGGATGCCACCACCCACCGGAGTGGTCAGCGGACCCTTGATCGATACCGAGTATTCCTTGCAGGCCGCGATGGTTTCTTCCGGCAGCCAGACATCCGGGCCATAGAGACGCGTGGCCTTCTCCCCGGCATAGACTTCCATCCAGGAAATCTTCTTCCTGCCGCCGTAGGCCTTGGCCACGGCGGCATCGACCACCGCCTTCATCACCGGCGTGATGTCGACTCCGATACCATCGCCCTCGATGTAGGGGATGACGGGATTGTCGGGCGTCGGCTGGCCCGGGACGATTTTCTGGCCGTCGCTGGGGATATTGATCAGGGGTGCGCTCATGGGTGCTCCGTGGTGGTGTTGAGATAGAACGGACTTCATTATCTCCCAAGAGTTCCGGGACGTGCCTGTGGATCGCAGTCGGTGCATCGTTGCTAGAATGACCGCCATTCAACTCCTTTCGGCCCGGCAGCGATCCCATGGCTTCGCAGCAGCGCATCGCCCAACGCATCGCCCAGACGATGATCGAGGGCTTCAATCGCCACTATCGCCTGTTCCGCGAGTGTTCGGCCTCGGCCAAGGGCCGTTTCGACGCCGCCGACTGGGTCGGCGTGCAGCAGGCGGTCAAGGAGCGCATCGTCTTCTATGATGATCGCGTCAGGGAAGCGCTCGAACAGCTGCGCGAGGAGTTTCGCGCCGAAGCGCTCGATGACGCGATCTGGCGGCAGGCCAAGCTCTACTACATCGGAGAATTGCTTGAGCACCAGCAGCCGGAACTGGCCGAGACCTTCTTCAACTCGGTGTTCTGCCGCATCATGCACCGGACGTATTTCCACAACGACTTCATCTTTGTGCGGCCGGCCATCTCGACCGAGTTCTTCGAGTCGGACCCGCCGACCTATCGCAGCTACTATCCGAATTCCGCCGGCTTTCGCGCCTCGATCCGGCGCATGTTTCTCGATTTCGGCTGGGACCGCTCTTTCGAGGATATGGACCGCGACGTCGAATATGTGATGCTGACGGTGGAGCGGCATCTCGGCGAGTGGCCGCAGGCCGAGGCGAATTTGCAGATCCAGGTCCTCAACGCGGCCTTCTATCGCAACAAGTGCGCTTATGTCATCGGCAAGGCCGTGAATGGCGCCAACGAGTATCCGTTCGCGGTGCCGGTGTTGCACGGCGCCGCCGGCCAGCTCTATCTCGACACGGTGATCCTCGACGCTTGGCGCATCGGCGTGCTGTTCTCGCTGTCGCGCGCCTACTTCATGGTCGACATGCCGGCACCGGCCGATTATGTGCAGTTCCTGCGCGGCATCATGCCCAACAAGCCGCGCTCCGAGCTGTACACCATGCTCGGCCTGGGCAAGCAGGGCAAGACCATGTTCTTCCGCGACCTGATGTATCACCTGCACCACTCGCAAGACCAGTTCATCATTGCTCCTGGCATTCGCGGCCTGGTCATGCTGGTGTTCACGCTGCCGTCCTACCCCTATGTCTTCAAGGTGATCAAGGACGTTTTCGGCGCGACCAAGGAAGTTGATCATGACACCGTCAAGCGCAAGTACCAGATGGTCAAGCAGGTCGATCGCGTCGGGCGCATGGCCGATACGCTCGAGTTTTCGTATGCGGCCTTTCCGCGGGCGCGCATTTCCCCTGACCTGCTTGATGAATTGCGAAAGCAGGTGCCCTCGCAGCTCGAGGAAGATGGCGATGACCTGATCGTCAAGCATCTCTACATCGAGCGGCGCATGGAACCGCTCAATCTCCATCTCGACAAGGCGGAGAAGGGCGGGCGCGACGACCTCATCGACGAAGCGGTCGAGGAATATGGCAACGCCATTCGCGAACTAGCCATCGCCAACATCTTTCCCGGCGACATGCTGTGGAAGAACTTTGGCGTGACGCGTTATGGCCGCGTGGTGTTCTACGACTACGACGAAATTGAGTACATGACCGACTGCAACTTCCGCTGCATGCCGGCGGCGCCCGACTTCGAGATGGAAATGTCGGGAGAGGTCTGGTATCCAGTGCGGCGCAACGACATTTTCCCCGAGGAATTCGCCACCTTCCTGCTGACATCCCCGAAGATACGGCAGGCCTTCATGCGTCATCATGCCGATCTGCTCGATGCCGGTTTCTGGCAGCAGGCGCAAGAGCAAATCCGGCGCGGCGTCGTCATGGATTTCTTTCCCTACCCCGAGTCGCTGCGCTTCTGCAACGTCTTCGAACTCGGTTGTGACACGCGTTGACGTATCCCGGCCGTGGCGAAACTGGTTCTTTTCAACAAGCCCTATGGCGTACTGACGCAATTTTCGGACAGTGGTGGGCGATCGACGCTCAAGGATTTCATCGACCTGCCCGGGGTCTATGCCGCCGGGCGACTGGACGCCGACAGTGAGGGACTGGTCGTGCTGACGGACGATGGGGCGCTGCAGGCCCGCATCAGCAACCCGCGCCACAAGCTGGAAAAGGTCTATTGGGCCCAGGTCGAGGGTATTCCCGATGAGGCGGCGCTGGCGCAATTGCGCGCCGGGGTCGATCTGGGGGACTTCGTCACCCGCCCGTGTCGCGCCCGCCTTATCGACGAACCAGCCGGGCTCTGGCCCCGGCAGCCGCAGATCCGCTATCGGGCGGCCATTCCGACTTCATGGCTGGAAATCACGATTGCCGAGGGCAAGAACCGGCAGGTGCGGCGCATGACGGCCAATATCGGCTACCCGACCCTGCGGCTGGTGCGCTGGGCGGTGGGCGAATGGACACTGGCCGATCTTGCGCCCGGGCAGTGGCGGATTCCGGAGGCTGCTGCCCGTGTCAACCCAATCGCCAAGGGCCGCGTTATTTGGCGCGGCTGACCCAATTTTTACGGAAAGTCATTAACGTTAATCCACCTCTAGAGGATATTCATATGAACAAGCTGATCGCCACTCTGATTGCCGGTGTTTTCGCCGCTTCCGCTGCTATCGCCGCCGATGCCCCCAAGGCTGCTGCTCCCGCCGCCGCCGCTCCCGCCGCCGCCGCCGCTCCCGCCGCTAAGGCCGATGCCCCCAAGGGCATGACCGGCATGGAAGCCAAGGCCGAGAAGAAGGAAGAGAAGAAAAAAGCCAAGGCCGAGAAGAAAGAAGCCAAGGCCGAGAAGAAAGAAGCCGACAAGAAGTAATTGTTCGTATCTCGGTTAGAAGGGCAGGGGTGACCCTGCCCTTTTTTCATTCCGGAGTCCGCTCGCGACAGCCAGTCGCTGCTGGTGAAAAAAATGAACAACGGGCTTTACAGGGAATTGTTCTGCCCCTATAATCTTGCCTCTCTGCTGATTGCGGAGCCGCGAAAAGGCGATGTCCTCTAGCAACGTTCTTTAAAAATCAAACAGCCGATAGGTGTAGGTGCTTGTGGGGCTGGAGGTAGCGGTGGGGGCCGATCCCGAGATCGAAGGGGCGGCCTGGAGTTGAGAGACTCCGACCTGAGAGGGTCACGTGGCTACTGAA
>JAUYFI010000058.1 GCA_030691075.1 Sulfurisoma sp.
TCCAGAAATCTCCGGAGCTTGCTGCCGTGGGTTAGTCATGCGCAACCCCTTACCTCAACTTCTTTCCCTTCCATTTCGGCATCGTGAACACCTGTTTCGGAACCGTGAACACCGATTTCGGAATTCCCGAAAAGTGTTCACCATCAACCGAAACAGCCGTTCACCATCAACCGAAATCAGTGTTCACGTTCAACCGAAATGGGTGTTCACCATCGACCGAAATACGCAGCTTCGGTGGCTACGTCGGGGAATACTGGGTCAGCGCGCGTTGCGCGACTGTCACGCAGCCGGGCAGGGGTAAATTCGCCGCTGCGCGTCGAGCTTTAACATAACAGACCATTACCCAAAATCGGCCAGTCGCTGCGCAGGGCTTCGCTTGGTGGCCGACCGCTGCGCGCCCTGCGGGTTCGGGCAATGGTCTGTTATGTCTTGCGCCCCGGCCCGGACAACGGCTATTTCGGTTCGCTTTGCTCAGGCTGTTTATTCAGGCGCTGCGCGCTGGTTGGTGTTGATGCCCCGCCCGCCCTGCGGTCGGCCTGCGGCGGCTCGCGCTGCGCTGCTCGTTCCCGCCTCGGCCGCCCAGCTTCCCGTCTGCCCCGGAGGGGCTCCCTGCACACCAAAGGCCATGAAAAGTCGGCGCTGGCGAGACGGCGGTGGTCGGGCAAGCGGCTTGGCTGTTTTGCTAGCCCGGTGCTAGCCAGCCACAAATGATTAGGGGCTAGCCTTGGCTAACCCCTTGATTTTCTGGTGCGCCCGGAGAGATTCGAACTCCCTACCCCTTGGTTCGTAGCCAAGTACTCTATCCAGATGAGCTACGGGCGCCTTGCTTGAGGGCGCGAAGTATAACAGAACTTTTTTAACCCGCCACGACGCGATTCTTGCCCGAGCGCTTGGCCAGGTACATCGCCTGGTCGGCGCGCTTGATCGCGTCCATCGGGGCTTCGTCACCATGCAGTTCGGCCACGCCGCAGCTGAAGGTAATCAGCACCTTGTCGTTCTTGTGCAGGAAAAAACGCTTGGTCAGCTCGCGCTGCACCCGCACCATCGCGGTCACGGCGTCGTCGAGCGTGGTATCCGGCAGCAGCACCACGAACTCCTCGCCGCCGTAGCGCGCCAGGGTGTCCTGCGGCCGGATGGTTTCCTTCGTTACCTGAGTCAGATGCACCAGCGCGGCGTCGCCGGCGTCGTGGCCGAGCGAGTCATTGAGCTTCTTGAAATTGTCGATATCGAGCAGCGCCATGCACAGCGTAGTGCCATGACGCTTGACCCGCGACACCTCGGTGTCGATGGCCTCATCCATGCCCTTGCGGTTGAGCGCACCGGTCAGCGCGTCGTGGCGCATCACGTCACCAGCATCGGATAGCTCGGTCTGCAGGCGGGCAATTTCCTGCTCCGCCTCGGTCACTCGGCTCTTCATCTCGGTCAGTTCGTCACGCGAGCGCTGCGCAGAGAGTTGGATCACCCGGGTCTCGCGCATCACCTCGTCGAGCACGTCGGACAGTTCGCCGATGTCGTTGGTTCGGCTGATCTTCTTCGCGCAAGACTCGATCTTGTCGTGATAGCCGCCAGTCTCGTCGGTGAAGCTCGCCAGGCGATCGACGAAGGTGGCAAGCATGGCCTTGAGGCGGTCGCGGGCGTCGTTGAGGTGCTTCTTCAGCGTGCTCTGCTTGACAATGACTTCCTTGAGGCAACGCTCGACATCATCGAGCCGGCGCAGGTTAAGCGGTTGGCTGACGATGTCCAGCACCACCGAGACCTGGCCCTGCAGCCACTGGTCGTCAAGGATCAGCTCGTTGATGTTGACGATAATGAGTTGCAGCAGCTTGAGCAGGGCAGCCTTGAGTTCGGCCTGGTCCTCGGCGACGAAATTCAGGCGGTAGCTGAACTTCTTCATGCGCGCCGCAAACGTGGCGATGTCCTCGGTCGAACGCGTCGCGCGCACGGCCGCCGCCAGTTGCCTGGCCTCGTCCGCCAAGTCGGGCGTCTCGACCAGCAATACGCCGATGGCATTCTCGAGCAGTTGGCCGATCAGATCCTTGAGGTCGCCGCCGAGCTGGCGAGTCTGGGCGGGCGCGGCAGCCGCCGCCGCAAAAGTCGGCTCTGGCGGAACGGCGGTATCCGCGGCCACGGCCGCTGTGGGCGTCGCCTCGGTCAGTTTCAACGCCTCGCTGCTGGAGACGCCCTGCGACCAGGCGCGCAGCAGCGACTGCAGCCGCCCGTGCAGCGTTTCCGGCGTGCCGGACGAGGCGAGTACATGCTCCAGGGACTCGCGCTTGCGCGCCGTGGTCAGCTCGGCGTGGCGCGCCTCGAACTGGACGACGAGGTCGCGGATCAGCGCCGCCCAGGCCGGCGGCTCGGCGGCGGACTTGTCGAGCATGTCGACCAGCGCGACCTTGAGACCGTCCCAGCTCTTGCCCGCCACGGCGCCGTCGAGCTGACGCGCGAAACGCATCTGCTCGGGCGTGTTGCGCGGCAGCGCGCCGGCCAGGTGCTTCAGCGCCCTTTCGGGAAAGCCTTCGGCCGCCGTCGTGCCCGATATCTCATGGTACAGCGCGTGATAATTGTCGGGCGTCGGCGGAATGCGGCGCATCGCCAGTTGGCGCAGCGTCTCGCGGGCGATATCCGAGGGTTGGGTCAGTGTGGTCATGGCGTTATTCGACGAGGCCGTGCTCAAGGCCGTAGCGGATCATCTCGGCATTGCTGCGCAGGCCGGTTTTCTCGATGATGCGGGCGCGGAAGGTGCTGATGGTCGCCACCGCCAGGTTGAGCTCCTCGGCGATCTGCGTCAGCGGGCGGCCGACCGCGATCATGCGGAAGACCTCGAACTCGCGGTCGGTGAGCAACTCGTGCAATGGCTTTTCGCTGTCGCTGGCAATGGCATCGGCCAGCTGCATCGCCACGGTCGCGCTCACGTATTTCTTGCCCTGCGCCACCTGGCGGATCGCGGTGACCAGCAGCTCGGGCGCGCTCTGCTTGGTCAAGTAGCCGGAGGCGCCGGCCTTGATGGCGCGCACCGCGTATTGTTCCTCGGGGTGCATCGACAGCATCAGCACCGGCAGCCGCGGGAACTCCTTTTTCAACTGCTTCAGGGTATCGATGCCGTTGCGGTTGGGCATGGTCACGTCGAGCAGGAAGACGTCCCATTGCTGCTGCCGCGCCAGTTGCATCGCGTCGGCGCCGTCGTCGGCCTCGCCGGCGACGACGAGGTCGTCGGTCTCCGACAGTATCTGCTTGAGCCCCTGGCGGACGATGGCGTGATCGTCGGCGATGAGAACATGAATCTTGTTGGCCATGTGCTTTCTCAGAACAGGTTGCGCTGCAGGTCTTCCTCGTCGCGGGCCGGCTCCACGTCGCGTCGCTCCGGCACCCGCAGCGCGATGTGCGTGCCGCCGCTTTCCCCGGCGGCGACGCTGAAGTCGCCGGCCAGGCTATGCACGCGCTCGCGGATGCCGCGCAGCCCGAACGACTTGGGCTTGGCGAGGTCGCCCTCGGAAATGCCCCTGCCATTATCGCGTATTTCGAGGGAGATACTACCGTTTTCGCGGCGCATGCGCAGCACCACCAGCGAGGCATGGGCATGCTTGGCGATGTTGGTCAGCGTCTCCTGCACGATGCGGAACAGCGCCAGCGAGGTATCCGGATCGGGCTCGATACCCTCGTCGTCGCACTGCACGCGGCAGGTGATGCCGAAACGCTTGGCAAAGTCGTCGGCCTGGCAGCGCACCGCCTCGGCCAGGCCGAACTCCTTGAGGATGCCGGGACGCAGCTCGCGCGCGACGCGGCTGGCCGTGGCCATGGCCTGATCGAGCAGCGTCCCGATGGCCTGGGCCTTTTCGCGCGGGCCCGCCGGCGTGGCCGGCAATTTCGCGGTCAGCAGATTGGTCTCGATCTTGATCGCGACCAGCAGGCTGCCGATCTCGTCATGGATGTCGCGCGCGATGCGCTCGCGTTCCTCCTCTCGCACCACCTCGAGGTGGGAGGAGAGCTCCGACAACTGCTCGCGCGAGCGGCGCAACTGTGCCTCGATCTCCTTGCTTTCCGATATGTCGCTGGCGATGCCCTGCCACACCGTGTCAGCGTGGTCGCCGTGGCGCGGCGTCGAGCTCAGGCTGATCCAGCGGCCGCGCGCGCGGCCCTTCAACCGGCCTTCCCATTCGAGCGGCAGGCCAGACTGCGCCGAGGCGGCGAAGGCATCCTCGAGGCGGCGGCGGTCGGCGGCCTCGAAGGCGTCGAAAAAGCGCTTGGCGGAGTAGAGAATCTCGTGCTGCTTGATGCCGAGCAGACGGTGGCAGCCGTCGCCGACGAAAAGGAAGCGGAAATCGCCTCCACTCTCGCGGAGAAGCTGGAACACCATGCCAGGCAGGCTCGATGCCAGCGCCCGGAAGCGCGCCTCGCTGTCCTTCAGCATCTCCAGCGCGGCACGATGCTCGGCGCGGTGACGCGCCTCGCGAATCTCGCGCTCCAGCGCCGGCGCCAGGCGGTCGAGACGGTCGCTCGACACCACATCGTGGGTGCCAGCCTTCATGGCGCGAATCGCTGCCCTCTCATCCTGCGGCGTCACGACGATCAGGCAAGGAATATCCAGGCCCTGCTGGTGAATCGCCTTCAACACGATCGACGCACTCATCGCCGTCTCGCCATGCAGGTAGATGCAGCCGTCCCAGGCCTGCTCGCGCAAAGCGGAACGCAGCGCGGTCGGAGTCGCCACCCGAACCGAGTGGATCGCCATGCCGGCCTGCGACAACCGCGCCGACACCGCCTCGGCGCGCTCTTCGGCGGCCGCGATCATCAGCAGGTTGATTGAAGCATCGTGCGAGGTATGCGCCATGGGAGTGTTGATTCTAAAACGAGGCGGCATCATCATCCGATATACTTCGCGACGTACATGGTAGCGGGCCGGCATAGCTCAGTTGGTAGAGCAACCGCCTTGTAAGCGGTAGGTCGTCTGTTCGATTCAGACTGTCGGCACCAATCGAATCAAGTAGTTGGGTGGTTATTCCGTGTGGCATTTCTGCTTACCGGTTTCCATGTGGGCGGCGTGTAGGATTTGCCCGTCAATGTAGGCAGGCGCCAGAGGTAAAAGAGGACGCATGTTGACGTGCGCCGAAAATTGACCCTTTGAACGGAGTTCTGCGCGTTCAAAATTGACCGGGGTGTTCAACCTATCCTGTCTAATTCCCAGGCAGGGGACGAATGGGTGATCACCATGGAGAAGTTGGGAAATATCCGGCGGTTGTATTACCCGGGACGGATTGTCGGTATCCGAGATCGTGCGCAGGACGGACCTAAGCGGCCGAAAAACGATTGAATCGGAGCGCAAGTTTAACTTGACATTTCCTGGATTCCGATGAGGCAGGAAAGTTTGTAGCCCCGCACAACACGATCCACCGAACAACATGACCGAGCCAATAAACCAAGACCCCATCTGTGATGTCTCCATCGTCATCCCCGTCTACAACGAGGAAGACAATCTCCCCGACCTCGTCGCCCGCGTCGGCGACGCCATGCAGCCTTCCGGCTTTTCCTTCGAGCTGATCTGCGTCGACGATGGCTCGCGCGACGGCTCTGCGCGGGTGCTGGCAGGGCTTGCGGCAAAGACGCCGTGGCTCAAGCCGCGCTACCTGATGCGCAACTACGGCCAGACGGCCGCGCTGCAGGCGGGCTTCGACGCCGTCAGCGGTCGCTACACGGTGACCCTCGACGGCGATCTGCAGAACGACCCGCTCGACATTCCCGACCTGATCCGCACCCTCGAAACGCGTGCAGACATCAGTATGATCTCGGGCTGGCGACTGGCCCGCCAGGACAAGGCGCTATCGCGCAAGCTGCCCTCGATGCTGGCCAACCGGCTGATCTCCTGGGCCACTGGCGTGTCATTGCACGACTATGGCTGCGCCCTCAAGGCCTATCGCACCGAGCTGGTTAAGCGCATCCGTCTCTACGGCGAGCTGCACCGCTTCGTTCCGGTACTGGCCTTCGAGGCCGGCGCGAAGATTATCGAAGTGCCGGTGCGCCACCACGCGCGCACGCGCGGCCAGTCGAAGTACGGCATCGACCGCACCTTCCGCGTGTTGCTCGATCTCTTGCTGATGAAGTTCATGCTGCGCTACCTGCACCGGCCGCTGCATGCCTTCGGCGGCGTCGGCCTGTGGATGCTGGTGCCCGGCGCGGGCATCCTCGGCTATCTGGGCATCATCAAGCTGCTGGGCGAAAACATCGGCGGGCGGCCGCTGCTGCTGCTCGGCATCATGCTGGCATTGATGGGCGTGCAGTTGATCGCCATCGGCCTGCTCGGCGAAATTCTCATCCGCATCTACCACGAGCCCGAAGGGCGCGACCAGTACCGGCTGCGCGAACCGCCCGACCTGTGACAAAAATCATCCTCCGGGCGGCGGCCAGCCTCGGCTTGCTGGCCCTGGTGTTTTACTTCGCCGGGCCGGCGCGTATTTTTGCAGCCTTCGGCAACGCCAACCCGGCCTGGCTCGCCGTCGCGCTGCTGTCCTCCGTCGCGGCGAGCCTGACCAGCGCGCTGCGCTGGCATGCGCTGGCTGGCTGGCTGGGCATCGCCGTACCACGCACCGCGCTGATCGTCGCCTATTTTCGCGGCATCGCCGCCAACACCGTGCTGCCGGGGGCTACGTTGGGCGGCGACGCGTTGCGGGCCATGCAGTTGCAGCGCCTGGGCCATCCGCTGGCCGCCAGCGCCGCCAGCGTCGCGCTCGACCGCATGAGCGGGCTGTGGGTGCTGGTGGTGCTGTCGCTGGCCGTCACGGCCGGGGCGCAAATGGCCGCACTGCTACCGCCGCAACTGCTGCCGCTGCCGCCGCTGCTCACCCTGGCGCTGGCCCTCGCCGTGCTGTCAGCGCCGACTTTTGCCTGGCTGGCCAGCCGTGCCTGGCACATGCATCTGCCGGGGCCGCTGGAGCGCGCGCTGGCCGCCCTGCATGACCGGCCCGCGCCCGTCGCGCATCTCGTCGCCCAGTTCGCCTGGTCGGCCGGCGTGCAGGGTTTTTCCATCCTCGCCTTCGCGCTGGCCGGGCGCGCCGTCGGCCTCGACCTGCCGCTGTGGCTCTATGTCATCGCCGCCGGCCCGGTGTTCGTGCTCGCCGCGCTGCCGGTGAGCATCGGCGGCTGGGGCACGCGCGAGGCCGCCGCCGCCGTAACGCTGGGCCACTTCGGCGCCTCGACCGAACTCGCGGTGGCCGCCGCGCTGCTCTACGGCCTCTTCGCCGCGCTGCAGGGCGCCGTCGGCGCGCTGTCGCTGCTACTATCGAAAAAAACCGAGCATCCCCCACAGGAGAACCCGCAATGAGCACCACCCCATCCGCCGTCGGTCTCGCCGTCCCCGACTTCAGCCTGCCGGCCACGGGCGGCGGCTTCACGCTTTCCGCCCATCGCGGCAAGCCGCTGGTGCTCTATTTCTATCCCAAGGACAGCACGCCGGGCTGCACCGTCGAGGCCCAGCAGTTCCGCGATCTCCACGGCGAATTCGCCCGGCTGGGCTGCGCCATCTACGGCATCTCGCGCGACTCCATCCGCTCGCACGAGAACTTCAAGGGCAAGCAGTGCCTGCCCTTCGAGCTGCTGGTCGATGCGGATGAGCTGGCCTGCCGCCTGTTCGACGTCATCAGGATGAAAAACATGTACGGCAAGCAGGTGCTGGGCATCCAGCGCAGCACCTTCCTGATCGACAAGGATGGCCGCCTCGCCCGGGAATGGCGGGCTGTCCGGGCCGACGGCCACGCCGCCGAGGTGCTGGCGGCGGTGAAGGCCCTTTGATGACAAATCCGCGAAGAAGAGCCAAATCCCAACCCTCTTCCATGCCCGCGAGCGGCGCCGGCATGGCATCGTTTTCCCCGTCCCCTCCGCCAAGGATTTCCATGAACGCCAAACGCTCCGCCAAGACGGCCACCACCAAGCTCTTCGTGCTCGATACCAACGTGCTGATGCACGATCCGACGAGCCTCTACCGCTTCGAGGAGCACGACATCTTCGTGCCGATGATGACCCTGGAGGAACTCGATGCCAACAAGAAGGGCATGTCGGAAGTTGCCCGCAATGCCCGTCAGGCCAGTCGTAACCTCGACGAAATCGTCTCTACCTCCGAGACGCTGATCAAGGAGGGCATCCCCCTGTTCGGCCCCTCGCGCGAGCTCGCCTCGGGCCGCCTGTTCCTGCAGACCGAGGCCATGAACGGCCACATCCCGTCGTCGCTGCCGACCACCAAGGGCGACAACCAGATCCTCGGCGTAATGATGAACCTGCAGGAGCGCTTCCCCAAGCGCCCGGTCATTCTGGTGTCGAAGGACATCAACATGCGCATCAAGGCCCGCGCGCTGGGCCTGGAAGCGCAGGATTACTTCAACGACAAGGTACTGGAAGACACCGACCTGCTGTTCTCCGGCACGCTGGAGTTGCCGCCCGACTTCTGGGAGAGCCACGGCCAGGACATGAAGTCGTGGAAGCAGGACGGCCGCACCCTCTACAAGGTCGGCGGGCCGCTCTGCCGTGACATGCTGGTCAACGAGTTCGTCTATCTCGAACCCGGCCCCAAGACCGACAAGCCCTTCCACGCCATCGTGCGCGAGGGCAGCGGCAAGAGCGCCGTCATCTCGACGCTGACCGACTACAGCCACCAGAAGAACGCCGTCTGGGGAATCATGGCGCGCAACCGCGAGCAGAACTTCGCGCTCAACCTGCTGATGGATCCGGACATCGACTTCATCACCCTGCTGGGACAGGCCGGCACCGGCAAGACGCTGCTGACCCTGGCCGCCGCGCTGACGCAGACGCTGGAGACCAAGCGTTATGCGGAAATCATTGTCACTCGCGTCACCGTGCCGGTGGGCGAGGACATCGGCTTCCTGCCGGGCACCGAAGAGGAAAAAATGACGCCGTGGATGGGTGCCATCGAGGACAACCTCGACGTCCTCAACAAGCCGGCCGAGGCCGCCGGCGACAAGGGCGACAAGTCGGCGCACTCCCCCGGCGGGGGCTTCTCCGGCAATTACGGCGGCGACTGGGGACGGCAGGCCACGATGGATCTCATTCGCAGCCGGGTCAAGGTCAAGTCGCTCAACTTCATGCGCGGGCGCACCTTCATCAACAAGTTCCTCATCATCGACGAGGCGCAGAACCTCACGCCCAAGCAGATGAAGACGCTGATCACTCGCGCCGGCCCCGGCACCAAGGTGGTCTGCCTCGGCAACATCGCGCAGATCGACACGCCCTATCTCACCGAGGGCTCGTCGGGCCTGACCTACGTGGTGGATCGATTCAAGGGCTGGTCGCACTCGGGCCACGTCACGCTGCAGCGCGGCGAGCGTTCGCGCCTGGCGGATCACGCGGCCGAGGTGCTGTAGCCGCCGTCTCGCCAGCGCCGACTTTTTGCTTCAGGCTCGGTATGAGCCGGAAGCGAAGTTCCAGCTCCGGCCGCCGCTACGCGGCTTAACTTGCGCACGGCGCAAGTTGGCCTGCGCTGAAACTCTGCAGCTGGCTCAATAGGCGCCAGCTGCAAAGTTTTCGAACTTGGTGTACTCGCCGAGGAAGGTGAGCTTGACGGTTCCCAGCGGGCCGTTGCGGTGCTTGCCGATGCCGACCTCGGCGATGCCCTTGTCCTGGGTGTCCGGCTTGTAGTATTCCTCGCGGTACATCATCAGGATCAGGTCGGCATCCTGCTCGATGGCGCCGGATTCGCGCAGGTCCGACATCAGCGGGCGCTTCTCGTTGCGTTCCTCGACCTTGCGCGAGAGCTGCGACAGCGCGAGGATCGGCACGTTGAGTTCCTTGGCCAGCGCCTTGATCGAGCGCGAGATCTCGGAAATCTCGGTGGCGCGGTTCTCGTTGTCCTTCACCGATGTCATCAACTGCAGGTAGTCGATGACGATCAGGCCGAGCTTGCCGCCGTACTTGCGCGCCAGGCGCCGGGCGCGGGCGCGCAGGTCGGTGGCGTTGAGAGCGCCGGTCTCGTCGATCTCGATCGGCGCGTCGTGCAGCTTGCCCAGCGCGCCGGTCATCTTGTCCCACTCCTCGTCGGTGAGCTTGCCGTTGCGGATGCGCTGCTGGTCGATGCGGCCGATCGAGGACAGCATGCGCATGGCGATCTGCGGCCCCGACATTTCCAGGCTGAAAATCGCCACCGGCAGGCGCAGCTCGACGCCGACATGTTCGGCGATATTGAGCGCGAAGGCGGTCTTGCCCATCGATGGCCGGCCGGCGATGACGATCATGTCGCCGCCCTGCAGGCCCGAGGTCATGCGGTCGAGATCGACGAAGCCCGTCGGCACGCCGGTGACGTCGGACGGATTCTCGCGATCATAGAGTTCCTGGATGCGCTCGACCACCTCGCCCAGCAGCGGCGTGACCTCGCGGAAGCCCTGCACCGACCGGGCCCCGTGCTCGGCGATCTCGAACACCTTGGCCTCGGCCTCGTCGAGCAGGACCTTGGCGTCGCGTCCGGCGGGATTGAGCGCGCTGGCGGCGATCTCGTCGCCGACGGTGACCAGCTTCCTCAGCACCGCGCGCTCGTGAACGATCTCGGCGTAGCGGCGGATGTTGGCGGCCGAGGGCGTGTTGTTGGCGATTTCGCCGAGATAGGCGATGCCGCCGGTCTGCTCGACCTCGTTCGACTTCTCGATGGCCTCGAACACGGTGACCACGTCGGCCGGGCGGCCGACCTCGATCAGGCGCGAGATGTGGCGGAATATGCGGCGATGGTCGTCGCGGTAGAAATCGGCGGCGGAGACGAGGTCGCCGATGCGATCCCAGGCGCTGTTATCGAGCAGCAGGCCGCCGATCAGCGACTGCTCGGCCTCGATGGAGTGCGGCGGCAGCTTGAGCGCCGCGACTTGCGGATCGAACTGCTGCACGGATGAATTCGTCAGGACGCGCATCTGGGCCATGAACAATTGCCTCCCTGGAGAAGCCCACAGTCTACCGATGCCGCCGTTCGGACGCGATAGGACAAAGCTGTGGAAATCCCGTGGAAATGCGGTGGATAAGTTGTGAATGGCCTGTGGAAAACACGAGGGCCGCCCGCAGGCGGCCCTCGTGTTGCGTCAGGCGATTGGAGATTACTGCTCGCCGACCACCGAAACGGTGATGGTCGCGACCACGTCGTGATGCAGCGCGATCTCGACCTGGTTGTCGCCGACCTGCTTGAACGGGCCCTCGGGCAGGCGCACCATGGACTTCTCGATCTCGATGCCCTGCGCCTTGAGCGCGTCGGCGATGTCGCTGTTGCCGACCGAGCCGAACAGGCGACCATCGACGCCAGCCTTGCGGGCCACCCGCACCGACACGCCCTCGAGCCTGGCGACCTGCGCCTGGGCGGCGGCGAGAATCTCGGCGTGGGCCTTCTCCAGCTCGGCACGGCGCGCCTCGAACACCTTCCGGTTCGCATCCGTCGCGCGCTTGGCCTTGCCCTGCGGAATCAGGAAGTTGCGAGCGTAGCCATCCTTGACCTTGACGATGTCGCCGAGGCCGCCGAGGTTGACCACTTTTTCCATCAGAATCACTTGCATGGTCTTTTCTCCTTAGCCCTGGTGCAGGTCGGTGTAGGGCATCAGCGCCAGGAAGCGGGCGCGCTTGATGGCCGTGGACAGCTGGCGCTGGTAGCCGGACTTGGTGCCGGTGATGCGCGCCGGCATGATCTTGCCGTTCTCGGCGATGAAGTCCTTGAGGATGTCGACGTCCTTGTAGTCGATTTCCTCGATCTTCTCCGCGCTGAAGCGGCAGAACTTGCGACGCTTGAACAGGCCGCGGCCCTTGTCATCCTTTTTCTTGACGCCGGTCTTGCTCTTCGGTTTGAAAGCCATTTTCGTTTCCTTCGACAAATTCGATCGTAATCACATGCAGCACGGGGCAGCGGTTCTTCAGGCTCTTGGCGGCGAGGAATCCGCTCACGCTAATCTCGCTGCCCAAACTCCACTGCGCCAGCTGCGTCGCCACGGTTCCCAGCGCCACGCAGTTCATCTCGCATTCGACCTTGCGGGGATTTCCCGCCTCGACCTGCTCCGACTCGTGACCGAAGCGGAAGTCGATGGCCGGAACGCCGGCCGGGGTGTAGCGCAGAACACCGCGTTCGAGCAGCCTTCCCGACAGTCGCGTCAGGTTGGCCGCCGCGCCGGTGCCGCTCACGCGGCCGCTGGCGCCTCGACTTGAGGCGGCGCCTCGGCCTGGGGCTGCGCCGCGGGCGCGTTCAGCGACCTCGCCTTCTCTTCCTTCATCATCGGCGAGGGCGTGGTCACGGGCTTGCTCGTCTTGACGGTCAGATGGCGCAGCACGGCGTCGTTGAACTTGAAGGCGTTCTCGAGCTCGGCCAGCGTTTCGCCGTCGCACTCGATGTTCATGAGCACGTAATGCGCCTTATGCACCTTCTGGATCTGGTAGGCCAACTGGCGACGGCCCCAGTCCTCGAGACGGTGGATGGCGCCGTTGCGGGCGGTGACCAGCGTCTTGTAACGCTCGATCATCGCAGGTACCTGCTCGGACTGGTCCGGGTGAACGATAAAAACCACTTCGTAGTGTCGCATGCAATCTCCTTGTGGGTCAGTGGATCGAAGCCCTCCCGCATGCGCATCGGGTAGAGCAAGGGAAAGCCGGCGATTTTACGTCAAATCCGGCACTTATGGCAAGACAGACTGACGTCAAGCAGGGAAAAGCGTGGGGAATATCGCTCTCCTATCCGACCGGGCACAATCCGGATCGTTGAAGAATTCGCCATTCGTGCCACAATCGCTGGCGCAACGTCGACCCCACATGATCGAACAACCATTTTCCGATCTCGAAGCCTGGGTAGCCTTCTACGGCCAGGCACAAATTCCAGTCCTGCGACGCACCGTGCAGGAACTGGATCGCTTGCGCGAGAACGCCGAAAACGTCAATGGCCGCATCGTCGCCGGCGTCATTCTGCAAGACCCGCTGATGACGCTGCGCGTGCTGCAGTACATCGAGGAGCACCGGCGCAAGCGCCAGACCACCGACATCACCACCATCGAGCGCGCGCTGATGATGATCGGGATCGAGCCTTTCTTCCGCGACTTCCAGGAACTGCCGCTGGTCGAGGAACGGCTCAAGAGCCATCCCAAGGCGCTGCTCGGCCTGCTCAAGGTCATGAATCGCGCCCGCAAGGCATCGCAGTGGGCGCGGGAATGGGCCTTCGCCCGCCATGACCTTGACGTCGACGAGATTACAGTGGCCACCCTGCTCCACGACGTCGCCGAACTCCTCATGTGGTGCTTCGCGCCGAACCTGGCGCTTGGCGTTCGCGACCGCCAGGCCGCCGACCGCACCCTGCGCAGTTCCACCGCGCAGACCGATGCCTACCAGGTGGGTTTGCAAGACCTGCAGACCCGGCTCAGCCGCCTCTGGCGCCTGCCGGAGCTTCTGCTCACGCTGATGGACCACGCCAAGGCCGAGAATCCGCGCGTCAAGAACGTGGTGTTGGCCGTCGACCTGGCGCGCCACTCGGCCAACGGCTGGGACGACGCCGCCCTGCCGGACGACTTCGAGGCCATCGAGGAACTGCTGCGCATCAGCCACGACACGCTGCTGCGCAAGCTCGGCATCGAGCCGCCCGACAACAGTCAGCCGCAGTAGCCGGTCGCGGCGATTCCCGAAATGCCGCCACGGCGCTAGAATCCGGCCCTCGCGCCCTCGTAGCTCAGTGGATAGAGCGACCGCCTCCTAAGCGGTAGGTCTCAGGTTCGATTCCTGACTTGGGCGCCAGTAATACCAAGCATCTAGCCCATCAGGTGCAGTTTGGTTTTTTGCTTTTAGGCTTTCATGTAGGGGCCATGTAGGGATTTCTGGTCAATGCACACTGACTGCCACCACCACGAACTGACTACCGGCGAAGCCGGCCAGCGAGCGCGCCCTCCGGCGCGGAAGCGACCCACACCCCCCAGCGCACAGCGCCCAACTAAACCCACGCAGCGACAGCCGCGCCAACATAGCCATTGTCCGGGCTGGGGCGCAAGACATAACCGACCCTTCTGCGAACCCGCAGGGCGCGAAGCGGTGCTGACACCAAGCCAACTCGGTTGGCGACTGGCTGCATTTTGCAGAAGGCGCGGTTATGTTCAATCGCTTGCGATTTACCCCTGCCCGGCTGGGTGCAGTTGAGCGCAGCGAACTGACCGGGTTGCGGTGAGCCTTTGACTGGCAATCCCGCATAGCGGGTTTTCCTTGGCCGTGTGCGACCTGCGGAATGGAGCAGGACTGAGGACGGGACGCTGCCGGGTTTTGCCGCGTAGCCGCCGAATGGATGCGCAATGCAGCAGGTGGCACGGACTTGACCTTGCGAGCGAACAACATCACGCAATGGCAGCCGTCCGCTTCACCGCAGGTAAGCGGCGGCGGGCCACGAAGTGCAGGAAGGCGGGCAGCAGGCACCCAAGATAGCCAAGGGCAAAAAGTCGGCGCTGGCGATACGGCGATGGCAGGCGCGGCAAAGCCAGTGGCGAAGCCTCTGGCGCGGTGGAGTACGCGACGCGGTAGCCGCCTGCAAGCCGCAAGCTGGCGAGCAGGCTTTTTGCTGGCCAGCGCAGTGGCGTAGCGGCGGGACAGGAGGTCAGGCGGTGAGCGAAGGCACTGAGCCGTGGCGCGGTTGTTTGCGCGACGGCGGGCGTCCAGTACGTGACGCGGTAGCGATGGCGCGGGGCTTGCGGGTTCTTTGCAAGCGCCGTGACTGAGCGGGTAGTCGAGGCGCGTCAGCGTCCGGATCGGATCAGGCTTGCATCGCGCCGTGTCACCAGCGCCGACTTTCGCGGCAGGCCGCGTCGTCTAGCCTGACTATGCCGAATCGAACCGGGGTGGGGTCAGCGATGGACACCCCCGCCGTGGTTTGATGTGTAGCCCGCAAATTTTCGGCCAAAATTTCAAAGTATTCCATACGCATGCTTGCACTGAGCTGGTGATTACCCGAAGCGGGGAGCGGTTAATGGTGGTCTGTCCCTGCATGCTCTCCCGCCCCTCCGAATCATGGTAAGCCAGAGGGACGATTTTTCTTATGGAGCGCATCCAAGACCTCGCGCTCTTTTTTTGTCAGGCGACCATCCATCGACCAGCCGGGGAAGGTGCCCGGATTTCGCCCCGTCGGGCTAGGCGCGGCTTTACTCGATCAGGCGGCTTGCGGTTCGATGCGCAGGACGGCATGCCCGCCCACGGCTTGTGCGAATCGCTGCACGGTGCGCATGGATGGCGGGCGCTTGCCGCTTTCCAGCCGCGCGACCACGCTTTGCGTCGTGCCCATGCGCTGCGCGACTTCGCTTTGCGACAGGCCGGCGCGCGCACGGGCGGCAATCATTTCGCGGGAAATGGCGTATTCGTCGGCCAGGGCATCATAGGCAGCACGGGTTTCGGCATCGGCCAGCAGTTCGCGCTTGAGGGTTTTCAGGGTCTTCATTTCACGGCCTCCAGTCTTCCAATCGTTTGCGGGCGGTTTCTATCGCGGCGCGCGGGGTCGCTTGCGTCTTCTTGACGAAGGCATGCAGCACCAGCAGCGTGCGGCCCTGAACGGCGGCATACACGGCGCGGGCGATGCCGTCCCTGCCCTGCATGCGCATTTCCCACAGCTTGCCTTCCAGCGGCCGGATATGGGGCATGCCCACCTTCATCGGCCCGAAGGCTTCCAGCAGGTCGGATATGTGCAGGAAGCGGGCCTGCATGTCGCCGGGCAGGGCTTTCAGTTCGGCTTCCGCCAGTGGGTGCGCTCTGACCGTCCATTGGTTCATAGTATAGCATTTTTGCTATGCAATGCGACCACCTTCAATTTGGGCTGTGACTGCTTGAACTTGATGCCGGCCTGCTCCAGCGCCCAGGCTTCGATGCGAGCATGCCACATGCGCAGCAGGTCGAGGGGGCGCACCTTGTGGTGTTTTTCCGCCGTCGCGGTAGTCCGATGCGAACTCTTCAGGCTGTCGCCAGCACCGCGCGACGCACTTTCGGCATACCAGCCTTGCGCGCCTGCCACAGGTCATACGCGACCTGCTGCGCAATCCACAAGTCGGCGCGTCCGCCGTTCTCCACGCCCAGCCAGCCTTCCAGCCGCAGGGCCATTTCCGGCGAGATGGCGGCGCGACAATTGACCACGCGAGACAGGGCGGCACGGGTTACGCCAAGCTGCTCGGCGGCATCGGTCACGGTCAGGCCCAGGGCGGGAAGCACGTCCTCGCGCAAGGTTTCGCCGGGGTGCGGCGGGTTGTGGATTCGAGTCATGTTCGCTGCTCCTAGTGGTAATCCTGATAGTCGACCAGCACGGCATCAGCCCCTTCAAAGGCGAAGGTCATGCGCCAGTTTCCATTCACCCACACCGACCAATGTCCAGTCGAGAGCGGATGTAGCTTCCAGCCCGACACGTTCATGTCGTCGGCGCACCGGGCAAGATCAAGCCGCGTCAGTTGCCGCTTCAGTCTCGGCGCGTGGTGCGGCTGGATGCCGGCCTTGCTGCTCGTCTCGAAAAAGACTTGCAGTCCCTTGTGGCGGAATGTCTTGATCACGTCGAGAGTGTATAGCGTTGCGTATCGGGTATCAAGTGCTATTTCACCGCGTTCAAGCCCGACTTGCCGGGTTTGAACTTGATGCCGGCCTGCTCCAGCGTCCAGGCTTCGATGCGGGCATGCCACATGCGCAGCAGGTCGAGGGGGCGCACCTTGTAGTGTTTTTCCGCCGTCGCGCTGGGCTTGTGGCCCATGATTTGCGCGACAACGCCCGCCGGGCACTCCACCCATTCGGTCAGGGTGCCGAAGGAACGGCGCAGGCCATGCAGGGTCAGCGCGGGAAGGCCGGCAGCGGCCAATGCCTTGTTGTGGTTGATGCGCGGCTCCTGCAGCCGGCCGGATTTGGCCGTCGGGCTGCTGAACACCCACTCTGAAGGTTTCCAGTTTGCCAGGTCGTTCTCGATCTTCTTGCCCTGCAATATGCGGTGGCGCGGTGGTGGCGTGTCGTTTATCCGCTTCAATCCAGCCAGCAACGAGGCGAGATAGGGCGTCAGCGGAATGGTGCGCTCGCCTTCCACCTTGTCCCTGATGGTCATGCTCTGCCATTTGAAATCCACGTCTTGCCAGCGCAGGCGGGCCATTTCCTCGCGGCGGGCGCCGGTCAGCAGCAGGGCTTGCAGATAGACGGCGATTACCGGGTTGCCAATCTTGCGCACTTCCTGAAACCATGTCGCCAGTTGCTCACGCTGCAAGCAGTCCGTCTTGGCCTTTGCCTTCGGCAGCACGTCACGAGCCATGCGGCGGCTACAGGCATCGGCATGCACCAGTGCCTTGTACTCGGGGCGGTCGGCACACCACGCGACGAAGGCGCGCAGGGCGCGATAGGTCTGCGCGGCTTGTGTCGGCGTCTTGGCTGCCAGCGGTTCGAGCCAGTCCCGCACTACCTCAGCGTCAAGCGCGGACAGGCGCAGCGAAAGGAGCGCATGTAGCGGGCCGGGCTGAATGGTGTTCGATTCTCCTGTGCGGCTGCCGCGTGTTCGCTTGCCGCCACCGGGTTGCGTCATGTACTGGTGATTGCGCAAATGGCGCTCGCCCCACTTCGCCGTGCGGGCGTCGATGTATGCCTGCCACGCTTCGCCTACCGTCAGGTCTTGCTGCTGTTCTGCCTGATGGGCGACTGCCGCAGCCACCGCTTGTTCCCTGCGCTGCTGGCGCGGGTCGATGCCCTGATCGGTCAGGATATTGAGACGGGTTGCCTCGGCCTGCGCCTTGCCTATCGTCCAGGTGCGGGTATCGCCGATGGTGACGCGCAACGTCTTGCCGTGCAGGGACGTTTCGAAGACGTAGGACTTGGTGCCGGCAGCGGTCACCCGCAGGCCCAAGCCGGGCGTCTTGCCGTCCCAATGGATGCTCTGCTGCCTGCCGGGTTCGCACTGGAAGCGTGTTACCCTTTCCGCCGTAAAGTTCTCCCGCTTTGCCATGTCGGCTACCCTCCGATTTTGCCTACACGGGGTTCCATGTAGGGGCTATGTAGGGATTTTAGCGCAATGCCGGGGAATATCAAGGAATGCAAATAATGACGATATCGGACGGCTTTACTTGATTTACAAGGGTTTTATTTACTTTCCACAACCCTAATCAACGCTCCGGAATGCCAAGTTTTACCGCCTCCCAAGCGGTAGGTCTCAGGTTCGATTCCTGACTTGGGCGCCACCGGCAAATCCAACACAATATCCAACTTGATTAGCCATAAAGCCAGCTCCCTGCGGGCTTTATCATGCGCGCCCGGCTGTCCGACACCGCATCGAAGCCTGGGCGCTGGAGCAGGCCGGCATCAAGTTCAAACCCGGGAAATCGGTCTTGCGCGCGGTGAAATAGCGGCTACAATGTATCTACATCAACGTAGATCAATGGAGATGACACCATGAACCTGCATATCGCCCGATGGGGCAACAGCCTGGCCCTGCGCATTCCCGCCGAGGTGGTACGCAGCATCGGCATCAAGGAAGGCGACAGCATGGAGGCCAATTTGACGGCGGACGGCGGTCTGGCCATTCGTCCGGCCCGGTGGGACAGGAAAATCTTTGCGCGGGAACTGGCCGAGGCGCGTGCCGCCATGTCGATGGGCACTTCGGTGATGGACGAACTGCGGCGCGGAGCGCGCTACTGATGGTGTATGTCGATACCAGCGTGCTCGTGGCGCTGTACACGCGGGAAGCGAAAAGCGCCGACGTTTCGCGCTGGTACGCCGCCTGCACCGGCGACCTGGTATCCGCCGCGTGGTGCGTCTCGGAGTTCGCCAGCGCATTGAGCATCAAGCAGCGTACCGGCCAGATCGACGAGGCCGCGGCGCAAGCGGCGTGGCGTCAGTTCGAGCGCCTCTGCGCCAACGACCTGCAACTGCTGCCGGTGGAACCCGCGACGTTTCATCGTGCCGCCGTGCTGACTCTGGATGCGGCATCCGGCCTGCGGGCTGGCGATGCGCTGCACCTTGCCGCCGCGCTGGATGCCAAGGCCAAGAGTATGGCGACGCTGGACGACGTGCTGGCGAAAAACGCGAGGAGGGTGAAATTGAAGCTGGTGGCACTTGGATAGCTCTTGCCGCCGACATCATTCGATTCCCGCCTTGGCGCAAATAATATCAAGCGGTAGTCGCCGCCTCCAGGCCACCCTACTCGGCTTGGACTCACTCCCGACGGGGTGTTTAGGCTAATATCGCCGCTCCATTTCGGCCAGCCAGACAACCGACGCCGCCATGCCCAACCACCCCGCCAACGCCCTGCGCCCCGCAGGAAGTACCCTTGGGGTGCGCTCCACCGACAGCGGCAAGATCGTGTCGGCGCGCGACGCGGTTGGCCTGATCCGCGACGGCGACACGGTCGCCACCTGCGGCTTTGTCGGCATCGGCTTCGCCGAGAATCTGGCCGTGGCGCTCGAGCAGCGTTTCCTCGAAACCGCCTCGCCGCGCAACCTGACGCTGGTTTATGCCGCCGGCCAGGGCGACGGCAAGGAGCGCGGCCTCAACCACTTCGGCCACGCCGGCTTGGTGGCGCGCGTGATCGGCGGCCACTGGGGACTGGTGCCCAAGTTGCAGCAGCTCGCCGTATCCAACCGCATCGAGGCATGGAACCTGCCGCAGGGCGTGATCTCGCACCTGTTCCGCGACATCGCCGCCGGCAAGCCGGGCACGCTGACCCACGTCGGCTTGGGCACCTTCGTCGATCCGCGCTTCGGCGGCGGCAAGCTCAACGAGAAAACCACCGCCGATCTCGTTCGCGTCATGGAGATCGACGGCAAGGAATACCTGTTCTACAAGGCTTTCCCCATCCATGTCGCGCTGATCCGCGGCACCACGGCCGACCCGGACGGCAATGTCACCATGGAGAAGGAGGCGCTGACGCTGGAATCGCAGGCCGCGGCGATGGCGGCGAAGAATTCCGGCGGCATCGTGATCGTGCAGGTCGAGCGCATCGCCGAGGCGCACACGCTCAATTCGCGGCAGGTCAAGATTCCCGGCATACTGGTCGATCGCGTGGTGGTGGCCGAGAAGCCCGAATACCACATGCAGACCTTCCTCGAACAGTACAACCCCGCCTTCTCGGGCGAGATCCGCGTGCCGATGTCGGCGATCGCGCCCATGCCGATGAGCGAGCGCAAGATCATTGCCCGCCGCGCCGCGCTGGAACTCGCGGCCGGCGCGGTGGTGAATCTCGGCATCGGCATGCCCGAGGGCGTCGCCGCCGTGGCGGCCGAGGAAGGAATCATCCGGCAGCTGACCATGACGGCCGAGCCAGGCGTGATCGGCGGCATTCCGGCCGGCGGCCTCAATTTCGGCGCGGCCATCAACGCCCAGGCGATCATCGACCAACCCAGCCAGTTCGACTTCTACGACGGTGGCGGGCTGGACATCGCCTTCCTCGGCCTGGCGCAGGCCGACCGCGCGGGCAACCTCAATGTCTCGAAGTTCGGCCCGCGCCTGGCCGGCGCCGGCGGCTTCATCAACATTTCGCAGAACGCCAGGAAAGTCGTATTCGTCGGCACCTTCACCGCCGGCAACCTTCAAGTAGCGGTCGCGGACGGACGGCTGCACATCGTCGGGGAAGGCGGCGGCGTCAAGTTCGTGGGCGAGGTCGAGCATCGCACCTTCAGCGGTGCCGAGGCCGCGCGGCGTGACAAGTCGGTGCTTTATATCACCGAGCGCTGCGTTTTCCGACTGACGGCGGACGGGCTGGAGTTGATCGAGATCGCGCCTGGCATCGACCTGCAGCGCGACATTCTCGATCGCATGGAATTCCGGCCCATCATGCACGACAAGCCGCGGCTGATGGACGAGCGCATCTTCCGCGATGAACCAATGGGGCTTGTCCTGAACGGCGGCTGACTCTGTTAAAGTTATCCGGTTCCGATGAACCGGGGAAAGACCTTGTCAGGCACGGCAGCACAGGAAGAACAGGACGAACTCGAACTCGCCCAGGCCGAAACGCGCGACCTCAAGCGCACGGCCATCAGCCTGCGCGGCGAGCTCGAGAAGGCTCACGCGGAAATCCACGATGCGACACTGCGCGCCACCATGGCCAGCGCCACCGAGGCGGCGCAGCTCAAGACCACCGTCGCCTCGCTGCGCGACGAGCTCGAACGCAGCCGCGCCGAACGCGAAAAGGCCGTGCAGCAGGAACGTCTCGTCGCCGCCCAGGAGATCGCCCAGCTCAAGGCCACCGCGGCTTCGCTGCGCGACGAACTGGAGCGGGCACGACGGGAACACGATCAGGCCGTGCAGCAGGAGCGCGCCAACGCCCATCAGGAGATGCTGCAACTCAAGGCCACCGCGGGCTCGCTGCGCGAGGAGCTGGAGAAATTGCGCGCCGAAAAGGACGTCGAGGTACGCAACGCCACCGCTGCCGCACAAGGCGAAATAGCCCAGCTGCACGCCACGGCCGCCACGCTGCGCGAAGCCCTCGATCTGGCGCAGATCGACAAGAAAAACGCCCTGCATCAGGAGCAAGCCCTGTTCGCCAACCAGACCGAGGAACTGCGCGTGACGATCCGCACCCTGCGCGACGACCTCGAATCGGCGCGCCAGCCATTGACCCACCGCCATTGACCCGACGCCATGGACCAACCCGCCACGCCGCCCCGTAAAAAACCCGTCACCGAGAAAGCCGAAAGCGGCGTTACCGACCCGCGCCGCCGTCTGCGCCACCTCGAACTGCTGCTCGAGGTCACGCGCCGCATGGCTGGCTACGGAACCCTCGACGAGGTGCTCAAGGCGCTGGTCGAGATGACGACCGCCGAGCTCAACGCCGAGCGCGGTTCGCTCTTCCTCAACGATCCCGACACCAACGAGCTCTATTCGCGCGTCGCCCAGGGCAACATCCAGCGCGAGATCCGCATCCTCAACAGCAGCGGCGTCGCCGGCTACGTCTATACCGCGGGCGAGGCGCTGATCATCCACGACGCCTACGCCGACGCCCGCTTCAACCGCAGCATCGACGAGCAGACCGGCTTCACCACGCACAACATCCTCTGCGTGCCAATCAAGACCGTGAAGGGCGAGATCATCGGCGTCGCCCAGACGCTGAACAAGAAGAACGGCAAGTTCACCAAGCAGGACCTGCACCTGCTCGAAGCCATGACCAGCCAGGGCACGCTGGCGCTGCAATCGGCGCAGTTCATCGAGCGCATGCAGGCGATTCGCCGCCAGGAGATGGAGTTCATCGACGTCGTCTCCGAGGTCACCGCCGACATCAAGCTCGGCTCGCTGCTGCAGAAGGTGATGGGCGAGGCGACGCGCCTGCTCAACGCCGAGCGCTCGACGCTGTTCCTCAACGACGAGAAAACGAACGAACTGTGGTCGGAAGTGGGCCAGGGGCTGGAATCGGTGCAGATCCGCCTGCCCAACCATGTCGGCATCGCCGGCGTGGTGTTCACCTCGGCCAAGGCCATCAACATCCCCTACGCCTACGCCGACCTGCGCTTCAACCCGGCCTTCGACAAGAAGACCGGATTCTTCACCCGCTCGATTCTCTGCGTGCCCATCATCAACAAGCACGGCAAGACCATCGGCGTGACGCAGGTGCTCAACAAGCGCGGCGGCCCCTTCACCAGCGAGGACGAGTCGCGGCTGCGCGCCTTCACGGCGCAGATTTCCATCGCCCTGGAAAACGCCAAGCTCTTCGCCGACGTCCAGGCGATGAAGAACTATAACGAGTCCATGCTCGAATCGATGTCCAACGGCGTCATCACGCTGGACGAGGCGGAGAAGATTGTCACCTGCAACGCCGCCGGCCAGCGCATCCTGCGTGTGACCCCGGCGCAGATCCTCAACAAGCCCTCCACCGAGTTCTTTGCCGGCGCCAACGCCTGGGTACTGGAAAAACTCAAGCGCGTGGCCGAGACGCAGGCCGTGGAGATCGTGGTGGACGGCGAGCTGATCGTCGGCGACGACAGGCTATCGACCAACCTCACCGTGCTGCCGCTGCTGTCGATGGAGAAAAAGCGCCTCGGCTCGATGTTGATGATCGAGGACATCTCCAACGAGAAGCGGCTCAAGTCGACCATGTCGCGCTACATGGACCCGGGCATCGCCGACCAGATGCTCGCCAGCGGCGCCGAGGCGCTGGGCGGGCAGAGCGTCAAGGCCACGATCCTGTTCTCCGACGTGCGCAGTTTCACCACCATCACCGAGCAGCTCGGCGCCCAGGGCACGGTGGCGCTGCTCAACGAATACTTCACGCTGATGGTCGACTGCATCCAGCGCGAGGAAGGCATGCTCGACAAGTTCATCGGCGATGCCATCATGGCGGCCTTCGGCATTCCGGTCGGGCACGACGACGACGCCGATCGTTCGGTGCGCGCCGCCATCGCCATGATGCGCGAACTGACGCGCTGGAACCACGGCCGCGTCGCCGAGGGCAAGCTCGCCGTCGACATCGGCATCGGCCTCAACACCGACACCGTCGTGTCCGGCAACATCGGCTCGAAGAAGCGCATGGACTACACCATCATCGGCGACGGCGTGAATCTCGCGGCGCGCCTGGAGTCGGCCTGCAAGCAGTACGGCGCCCACATCCTGGTCAGCGAATTCACCTACAAGGCGCTGAAGGGCACCTACTTCAGCCGCGAGCTGGACCTCGTCGTGGTCAAGGGCAAGACCCAGCCGGTGGCGATCCACGAAATCCTCGACTATCACGGCGAGGAGTCCTACCCGAACATGATCGACGCCCTGCGCCACTTCAAGGCGGGTCTGGTCAAGTACCGCCAGCAGAAGTGGGACGACGCCACTATCGAATTCAAGGAAGTGCTGGCCCTCAACGAGAAGGACAAGGCGGCCAGGCTCTATGTCGAGCGCTGCGAGCACATGAAGAAGAACCCGCCCGTTTCGTCCGACGGCGCTTGGGACGGCGTCTGGGTTCTGGAGAGCAAGTAGAATCCTACTTGACGCGGGTCAGATGGGACCGGCCCGGCGCCGGCGGCTGTTCGACTTCGGCGGCAACCTCCGCCGGCGACGCATCTTCTTCGACAGTCACCGTGTCCGTCACCTCGAAGGTCATGCCCTGCCCGTTCTCGAGGGCATAGATCGCCACGACCGCGGCGATCGGCACATGCACCGGGAAGGCGACGCCGTTGAAACGCGCCTGGAAGGTGATTCCCTCGTTGCCCATCTGCAACTGGCTGGTCGCGGCGGCGGCAACATTAAGCACGATCTGGCCATCCTTGACGTACTGACGCGGCACGCGGGTGCGCGCATCGACGCTGACGGCCAAGTGGGGCGTGAATCCCTGGTCGGCGCACCACTCGTAAATCGCGCGGATGAGGTAAGGCTTGGTGGTAACCATGGGCAGGAAAAAGTCGGCGGTGGCGAGACGCCACCGCCGTGGGTACGGGTACGGCTACGCCATCAGCGGCGCATTACCTTTTCGGTCGGCGTCAACGCATCGATGAAGCCCTGGCGCGAGAAGATACGTTCGGCATACTTCGCCAGCGGCGCGGCCACCTTGGGCAGTTCAATGCCATAGTGGCCGAGGCGCCACAGCAGCGGCGCGATGGCCACGTCGAGCATCGAAAAGTCGTCGCCGAGCATGAACTTCTGCTTGTTGAACACTGGCGACAACTCGGTCAGGCGATCACGCACGTGAGCGCGCGCCTTGTCCGCCGACTTGAGGTTCTTCTCCAGCGGGTCGATGTTGCTGAACAACTCGTGCTCCATCGTGTACAGCAACTGGCGCGCCTTGGCGCGCGTCTGCGGATCCGGCGGCATCAGCTGCGGATGCGGGAAACGCTCGTCGATGTACTCGTTGATGATGTTGGCCTCGTAAAGGACGAGGTCGCGATCCACCAGAACCGGCACGCGGTTGTACGGGTTGATGACAGCGATGTCTTCCGGTTTGTTGAACAGATCGACGTCGATCACCTGGAAGTCCATCTGCTTCTCGTACAGGACGATGCGGCAGCGATGGCTGAATGGGCACGTGGTGCCCGAGTACAGGTTCATCATGGTACTCGTACCCCAGGAATAGTCGGCATCTCGCACCACTTTGCGAACGGGTGGCGGGTTCATGTCACGATGCCCCATAATTTGCATCCGGCTCGGCGAAGTTTGTTAATGAATGTCTTTCCAGTATTCGCGCTTGAGTGCATACGCGAACACGAAAAGGACGGCTAGGGCGATCAGCACGATAACGCCGAGTCTCTTGCGGAACTCGGCCATCGGCTCGCCCATCCAGTTGATGAAACCGACCAGATCGGCGACGGCGGCGTCGAATTCCGCTGGCTTGAGCTTGCCGGGCTTCACCAGCTTGAGCTTGTGGTCAGCACCCATCTCCTGCTCGCCCTGCAGTTCCCACAACACATGGGGCATGCCGACGTTGGCGAAGGCAACGTTGTTCCAGCCGGTCGACCGGGTCTCGTCGCGGTAGAAGCCACGCAGATAAGTATAGAGCCAGTCGGAGCCGGAGCCGAACTCGGAAGCGCGGGCGCGGGCGATTACGGTGAGGTCGGGAGGCGGCGCGCCGAACCAGGCCTTGGCGTCGGCGCGCTGCATCGCGATGGTCATCTGTTCCCCCACCTTGTCGGCGGTAAACAGCAGACTGCCGCGGATTTGTTCCTCGGTCAGGCCGATGTCCGTCAGGCGGTTGTAGCGCAGATAGGACGCCGAGTGGCAGTTCAGGCAGTAATTGACGAAGAGCTTGGCGCCGTGCTGCAGGGCGGGCAGATCGTTGGCCTTGTTCGGCGCGCGGTCGAGGTGCAGTTCGGGGTCGCTGGCGAAGGCCAGCAGCGGAACCCACAAAAGGGCGATGAGCAGCTTTTTCATTTGAAAGTCACCCTATCCGGCTCGGGCTGGCACTTGTCCAGCTTGGTGTAGATCGGCATCGCCAGGAAGAACATGAAATAGATCACCGAGCAGATCTGCGCCACGAGGGTGCGCCCCGGCGTCGGCGCCAGCACGCCCAGATAGCCGAGGATGAAGAACGACACGACCCAGACGGCGAGGAAGGTCTTGAAGATCGGGCCGCGGTAGCGGATCGACTTCGCCGGGCTGCGATCCAGCCAGGGCAGGAAGAAGAAGATCATCACCCCGGCGCCCATCGCCACCACGCCCCAGAACTTGGCGTCGATGCCGAACAGCGGGTAAGTCACCGCGCGCAGCAACGAGTAGTAGGGCGTGAAGTACCACACCGGCGCGATGTGTTGCGGCGTCACCAGCGGGTCGGCCGGGATGAAGTTGTTGTACTCGAGGAAGTAGCCGCCGCCCTCGGGCATGAAGAACATGATCACCGAGAACACCATCAGGAACACGACCACGCCGACGATGTCCTTCACCGTGTAGTACGGGTGGAAGGGAATGCCGTCGAGCGGAATGCCGTTCGCATCCTTCTTCTTCTTGATCTCGACGCCGTCCGGGTTGTTGGAGCCGACTTCGTGCAGCGCCAGGATGTGGGCGGCGACGAGGCCGACCAGCACCAGCGGCACGGCGATGACGTGGAAGGCGAACATGCGGTTCAGCGTCGCGTCGGTGATGACATAGTCGCCGCGGATCCAGATGGACAGGGGCTCGCCGATCAGCGGGATGGCGGAGAACAGGTTGAGAATCACCTGCGCGCCCCAGTAGGACATCTGGCCCCAGGGCAACAGATAGCCCGTGAAAGCCTGCGACATCAGCGCCAGGAAGAGCATCACGCCGAAGACCCAGACCAGCTCGCGCGGCTTGCGGTAGGAACCGTAGATCATGCCGCGGAACATGTGCAGATAGACGACGATGAAGAAGGCCGAGGCGCCGGTCGAGTGCATGTAGCGGATCAACCAGCCCCACGGCACGTCGCGCACGATGTACTCGACGCTGGCGAAGGCCACCGGCACGCCGGAGGCGTTGAGCGAGGCGTCCGGCTTGTAGTGCATGGTCAGGAAGATGCCGGTGACGATCTGGATCACCAGCACCAGCAGGGCCAGCGAGCCGAAGAAGTACCAGAAGTTGAAGTTCTTCGGCGCGTAATACTTGGCCAGATGGTCGTTCCACATCGCCGTCAGCGGAAAGCGGGCATCGACCCACTCGGTGACGTTCCCGATCAGCGTGCCGTCGGTCTTGAATTTTTCGCTACTCGAAGCAGCCATGACTTACGCTCCCTTGCTGTCGTCGCCAATGACGATCTTGGCGTCGCCCAGATATTTGTGCGGCGGAACTTCGAGGTTGTCCGGCGCCGGCTTGCTCTTGTAGACGCGGCCGGCGAGGTCGAAGGTGGAACCGTGGCAGGGGCAGAAGAATCCGCCTTGCCAGTCGGGTTCGATGGCCAGGGTCGGATCAAACTTCTCGGTCGGCGAGCAGCCCAGGTGGGTGCAAATGCCGACGGCCACCATGATCTCCGGCTTGATCGAACGGGTCGCGTTCTTCGCGTACTCGGGCTGCATCGGCTTGTCCGACTTGGGATCGACCAGCTTGGCGTCGACCTTCTTCAGGCCGTCGAGCATTTCCTTGGTGCGATGGATGATCCACACCGGCTTGCCGCGCCATTCGACGGTCATCATCTCGCCCGGCTTAAGCATGCTGATGTCGGCCTCGACCGGTGCGCCGGCGGCCTTGGCCCGTTCGGAGGGAGCGAAGCTCGCCAGGAACGGGACGGCCGCCGCCGCACCCGCAACGCCGCCGACCGCGGCAGTGGCGACGATGAGTCGGCGCCGGCCGCAATCCACTGTATCGTCACAGCTCATGGTGAATTTTCCTGAAGGTGGAAGAATGGGGAAAAGGAGAACGGGCGGACCCGAAAAGCGCACGATTATAGCGGGTCGCAAAAGCGAATTAAAGCCTAAATTAGCGCATGCTAATCAGAGCCCCCATGGCGAGCAGCCTCAAATTGAACCATTTTGGTGCATTTCGTCGATTTTACTGGCGCTGTAGCCCAGTTCCGCCAGCACCTCATCGGTGTGCTGGCCTAGACTCGGCCCAATCCACTTCACCCCGCCCGGAGTCTCCGAAAGCTTGGGCACGATGCCCGGCATGCGGAACGGCTTGTCGTCCGGCAGATGCGCCGCAAGCAGCATCTCGCGCGCCAGGTATTGTGGATCGGCGAACATGTCTTCCGCCGAATAGATTCGGCTCGCCGGCACTTGCGCCGCCGCGGTAACGCGCAAGATCTCGTCGGCGTCGTGGGCAGCGACCCATTCGCCGATCACCGCGTAGAGTTCCCCGGCGCGGGAATCGCGCCCGGCGTTGTCGGCGAGCTGCGGATCATCCGCCAGGTCGTGGCGGCCGATGGCCTGCATGAGGCGCCGGAAGATCGCATCGCCGTTGGCGCCGATGATCAGGTGCTTGCCGTCCTTCGTCGTATGGGTATTCGACGGCGTGATCCCCGGCATGATGTTGCCGGTCCGCTCGCGCACGAAGCCGAACACATCGAACTCCGGCACCAGACTCTCCATCATGGCGAACACCGCTTCGTAGAGCGCGACATCGACCACCTGCCCCGCTCCGCCATTCACTTCCTTGTTGCGCAGTGCCATCAGCCCGCCGATCGCGCCCCACAGCGCCGCGATCGAGTCGCCGATCGACACCCCGGTCTTGACCGGCGGTCGGTCGGGAAAGCCGGTGACGGAGCGCAGCCCACCCATCGACTCGCCGATGGCGCCGAAGCCGGGCTGTGCGGCCATCGGCCCGGTCTGGCCGAAACCGGACAGGCGCACCATGACCAGCCCCGGATTGATCTCGCGCAGGGCCTCCCAGCCCAGCCCGAGCTTTTCCAGCACGCCGGGGCGGAAGTTCTCGACCACGATGTCGGCGCTTTTCACCAGCCGCCGCACCATCTCGACGCCATCCGGATGCTTGAGATTGGCCGTGACCGACTTCTTGTTGCGGGCCTGGACGTACCACCACAGCGACGTGTCGCCGTAGAGCTTGCGCCACTTGCGCAGCGGATCGCCCTCCCCCGGCGCCTCGATCTTGATCACCTCGGCACCGAATTCGGCGAGGATGCGCGAGCAGAACGGCCCGGCGATCAGGGTGCCGAGTTCGACAACGCGAACACCTTCGAGCGGCTTCATGTCAGTTGCTCCACCGCGCGTCGCGCCACCCGCGACGCATGAAACGTCTTGTTCGTTGGGGAGCAGGGCGCGCCGAGGGTAGCGGGTAGCCGCCACCGCTCATGTCATCCGGACCGGGCTGCGCCCGGCCCTCCTTCTTTACTTCGCCATGTCGGCTACCCGCCACCCTCGGCGGGGCACACCGGCGCTGCTGGGCCGCCAAACACCCTCGACGCTGGCTGATCGGGCACCAAACGTCGAGTTTCATCCTAGTAGTCGCGCCGCTCGATCAGCGCCTGCGCGACGGTGGCGGCGTCGGTGTATTCGATCTCGCCGCCGACCGGCAGACCACGCGCGATGCGGCTGACCTTGAGACCGCGCGCATGCAGGATTTCCGAGAGGTAGTGGGCGGTCGCCTCGCCCTCGTTGGTGAAATTGGTGGCGAGAATCACTTCCTTCACCACGCCGTCGGTGGCGCGCGCCAGCAGGCGTTCGAAGGCCAATTCGCGCGGACCGATGCCGTCGAGCGGCGAGAGCCGGCCGAGCAGCACATAGTAAAGCCCGTTGTAGGCGTGGCTCTGCTCCATGCCGTTAAGATCCATCGGCATCTCGACCACGCATAGCTGCGAGGCATCCCGCTTGGGCGAGGCACAACGGTCGCAGACCTCGGATTCGGTAAAGGTATTGCAGCGCGCACAGTGATGTAGATTTTCGAGCCCGCGATGCAATGCCGCCGCCAGGCGCCCGGCGCCGCGACGGTCGCGCTGCAGCAAATGGTAGGCCATGCGCTGCGCCGATTTGGGGCCGACGCCGGGCAGGCAGCGCAGCGCCTCGATCAGTTCGTCGAGGCTGGACGGTAGTGTCACGTCAGAAGGGAAGTTTCATGCCGGGCGGCAGGTTGAGACCGGAGGTAAAGCCGCTCATCTTTTCCTGCATGGTCTGCTCGGCGCGGCGGTTGGCGTCGTTCAACGCGGCGGCGATCAGATCCTCCAGCATCTCCTTGTCGTCCATGACGGACGGATCGATGGTGACGCGCTTGACGTCGTGCTTGCAGGTCATCGTCACCTTGACCATGCCGGCGCCGGACTGGCCCTCGACCTCAAGCAGCGCAAGCTCCTGTTGCGCCTTCTCCATGTTAGCCTGCATCTGCTGGGCCTGCTTCATCAATCCGGCTATGCCGCCCTTGTTGAACATCGCTCACTCCTGGTTTTCTAAACGGGTTTGATCGTCGATTCGTCGATGCTGGCATCGAACAGGTCCACCACCTCGCGCACGAAGGGATCCTGTTCGATGGCCGCGATGGCGTGCTCCTGCCGCTCGCGCCGCTCGGTGGCCGTGCGTGCCGCCGGCGTCTCGCTTTGGACGTCGCCCAGCACGATGTCGAGCTTGAGCGGCCGGCCGAAATGCGTCTGCAATTCGGTTTGCAGCTTGTCCTGCTGGCCCTTGTTCATCAGCAAGCCCTTGTGCGCCGGCGGCAGGCGCAGGGTGATCTGCGACTCGGCCAGCTCCGCCAGTTCGCAATGCTGGGCCAGTTGCTTGGCCATGCCGGTGAGTGTCAGACGATCGGCGATGGCGTGCCATTCGGTCGCTGCAGCAGGAGCGGCCGGGACCGGCGTCGAGGGCGGCGGCAAAAAAGTGCCGCCCGATGGGCGTCCAACTAATTTGGCTTCGCCCACGGGGATAGCCTGCTCGCGCAGGCCCGTTGTCGGCGCTGGCGATACGGCAACCGGCGCGACGGCCGCGGCCTGGACGGGCGCGGATTGGGCTGGCGTAGCTGCCGCCGTCCCACGAGGCACCGGGCGCGGCGCGGCGGATGCCTGAGCGGCCGAAGCGGTCGTGCCGAGCAGTGCCGGCATCTCCGGTCTAAAGGCGACCAGCCGCAGCAGCGTCATGGTGAAGCCGGCGTATTCGTCGGGCGCCAGCGGCAGGTCGTCGCGGCCGTGGATGGCGATCTGGTAGCACAGTTGCAGGAACTCGCGGTCGAAGCCGGCGGCGTAAGGCGCCAGGCGCTGCCGCTCGGACTCGTCGATGATGGCCTGCGGCGCGAACTGGGCCAGGGCGATGCGGTGGAACAGCGTCGCCAGTTCCTGCAACGCCGAATCGAACGACAGGCTCCTCGCATCCATGCCGTCGGCCACGGCCAGCATGGCCTGCGCGTCGCCCGCGACGAGCCCGTCGAGAATGGCGTGGAGATGATCCTCGCCGACCGTGCCGAGCATGTCGCGCACGTCCTCCTCGGTGACCCGTCCGGCGCCGTGGGCGATGGCCTGGTCGAGCAGGGAAAGCGCGTCGCGCATCGAGCCGGCGGCGGCCTTGGCGATGTGGCGCAGCGCGGCCGGCTCGCAGCTCACCTGCTCGGCCTCGAGAATGCGCGTGAGATGCTCGACGATGTGCCCCGGCGGCATCTGCTTGAGGTTGAACTGCAAGCAGCGGGAGAGCACCGTGACCGGGATCTTCTGCGGATCGGTGGTGGCAAGGATGAACTTGATGTGCTCCGGCGGTTCCTCCAGCGTCTTCAACATGGCGTTGAAGGCCGACGTCGAGAGCATATGCACTTCGTCGATGACGAAGACCTTGAAGCGGCCGCGCGTCGGCGAGTAGACGGCGTTGTCGAGCAGGTCGCGCATCTGGTCGACCTTGGTGTTGGTCGCCGCGTCGACTTCTATCAGATCGACGAAGCGACCATTGTCGATTTCCTGGCAGGAAGAACAGGTGCCGCAGGGCGTCGCCGTGATGCCGGTTTCGCAATTCAGCGCCTTGGCCATGATGCGCGCGATGGTGGTCTTGCCGACGCCGCGCGTGCCGGTGAACAGGTAGGCGTGGTGCAGGCGCTGCTGATCGAGGGCATGGGTCAGCGCACGGACGACGTGCTCCTGCCCGACCAGCGTCGCAAACGACTTGGGGCGCCACTTGCGGGCGAGAACCTGATAACTCATGGCCGGATTCTAACAAACGAAAAGGGGCATCCCGACGGGATGCCCCTGCGCTCGAACTGCGACGAAAAATCAACCGTGGCGGTGCTCGGCCTCGTCGCACATGCCCTGCGGACCGGGCTGGCCCGGTTTCGCCGCCGGCGGGCCGCCGCGACGCCCGCCCGGGCCGCTCATCGAACCCATGCGGGTCATATGCGTATCGGCGGCCTTCTTCTGCCCGGGCGTCAGGCTGTCGTACAGGCGCTTGAAGGCATCGGTCACCGCCTCGTGGGCGGCCAGTCGTTCCTTCATGGCCGCGTTCATCTGGGTCATGTGCTCCGGGGCAGTCAGCTTTTCGTCCCGCGCCTTGTCGCGCATGGCCTGCATGCCCTTGCCCGCCTCTGCCTTGGCCTTGTCGGCGAAAGCGTTCCACAGCGGCTCCTGCTGCGCCGTGGGCTTGAGTTCGGACTTGAGCATGGACAAGCGCTGCTCGGCGCGCGCCGCCGGGTCGAACTTCATGCCGCTCTTCATCATGCCGGGGCCACCCATTCCACCCATTCCACCCATGCCGCTCATGCCCATGGGCCCCATGTTGCAGCCCCCCGCTCCGCCCATGCCGGGCTGGGCCCAGGCGACGGCGGTGGCGCCGAGAATGCCGGCCGCCACGATACTGGCAAAAATCTTTGTGCTCGATTCCATTGAAATCTCCTGTAGAAAGATCGCCCGAACATTGCGTGGCGATGGGCGTATTCAAGCGCGGCTCTGTAAGCGCCTTGTGTCGACAGCCGGAGACTTTGTAAGGGGATGTTGCAGAAAAAATGAAGGGTGGCGAGCCTGACCCCCGGCACTTGCGTTTAATGGCTGTGGCTGCTTCCTTCCGGACCTGACCAGATTCACCATCCCGCAATGCGGGGAGACCCGCCACGACCAGAATTCTACCCGAGAAGGAAGTCGCGCACGACGCCGACCTGCATCTCGTCCATGAACACCGGCGCGTGGCCGACGCCGGGAATTTCCACCGTCCGCGCGCGCGGACCGCGCGTCGCCATCTCGGCCGCGACCTCCGCCCGCAGCAGATCCGATTGCGCGCCGCGCACCACCCGCGTCGGACAGCGGATCGCGTCGTATAGCGGCCACAGCGTCGCATCCTGCGCGCCCGCCTCGCCCTGCATCGCGGCGCGGAAGGGCTCGGCGATGCCCGGGTCATAACTCGGCTCCCACTGCCCATCGTCCGCCCGACGCAGCGAATGCACGGCCAGATGCCGCCACTGCGCGTCGCTCAATGCCCCGAAGGGCGCCAGCACGACGCGCAACCAGGCCTCGCCCCGGCCGATGTCGGCGAAGCGCGGCATCCTGCCGACATACTCGCCGATGCGGGAGATCGCCCCGGCCGAGAGCACCGGCCCGACATCGTTCAGTAGCAGCCGCGCGATCGGCGAATTCGGCTGCGCCGCCAGCGTCATGCCGATCAGCCCGCCCATCGAGGTACCGAGCCAATCCACCGACTCGACATCCAGCCGCGCCAGCAGCGTCGTCATGTCGGCGCAATACTGCGGGATGGCGTAGAGCGACTTGTTCGCCAGCCAGTCGCTCGCGCCCCGCCCCGCCACGTCGGGACAAACGACGCGGACCTCGCCGGAAAGCCGCTCCGCCAGGAAATCGAAGTCGCGGCCGCAGCGCGTCAGGCCATGGACGCAGACCAGCACGCGGGGATTGGCCGGATCGCCCCACTCGACATAGGCCATGTCGTGAAATCCGGCCGGACTCAGGCACTTCACCCTGCGTTCGCGCATTCTGATTCTCCGTCAACTCAACTCATAGCAGCGAGCGCAGGCTCTCCAACGCCGCCTCCACCTCGCGCCCCTTCTCGGCAATCGCCTCCAGCAGTTGAACTGGGGTTCGGGCATCAGTCACCTTCTTCTCCCGAGGATTGACCGCCTTCAAGTCGTAGACCGCATCCTCGATGTTCTGCGCCTTGGCGATGGCGTCGCGTGCCAGCGTCTCAGCCGCATCAATCTCCGGCAGCAACGCTTCCGCTTGCGCCGCTTGCCCGGCCTTGCGATGGGTCTTGGCTGCTTCCCGTAGCGTAACGGCCCGCTCGCGCTGGGCATCCGCCTCGCGGCGATTGGGCGTGGCTTCCTCGATGGCTCGGCGCTTGCGCTCGGCAAAATTGACTGTCCAGCTATGCTCGGTCTCGGCGTCGGGCGTGCCCCGCTTGCCGAGCAAGTCGAAAAACTTGCTGAATTGCCGCATCCTGGTAGTAGCGCGGCTTGTCACCGGCAACGCTGTAGGCGGTCAGCAGCGGGCCGACGGCGGCGGCATCCGGGTCCAGCCCGGTCGCGGAGAACCAGCGCTGGCGCAGCTCAACCGGCGTCGGGAATGCGGCCAGCGGTTGGGGGTCGGTGGTCTTGCCCGTGCTGATGTCGTACTCGACGAACAGGTGGCCGTTGGTCGAGTACACGAATTTCACGGCGTGGCGCCGGGCGTACTCCTTGACCTGCTCCAGCCCCTGCGTGGGTGGCAGCTTTTCCTTCTTGGCTTCGACGAAGGCCAGCGTCAGCGGCTGTTCATGCTCCGCGATATAGGCTCGCAGCAGGTAATCCACCCGGCCACGGCCGCGCTTGAGCGGCTTGCCGTCAAGGATGTCGATGCGGATGGCACTCTGTTCGCGGTGAATCTCGCCATGGGTCAGGCGATCTTCGTCCTTGACCAGTTCGATCCACTGCCGCGAATGAAGCGCTGGGGCGATCAGCTTGGCGCGAGTGTCGGCCTCATTGTAGCCAGTGGGTGCCATGCCGAAATGACTCTGATCGGTGCCTCGGCGACCGGCCAACTATGCTGCGGTCTTCAGACGCGCGGTTGCCGGCTTGGCGGTCGGCTTGCGTGCGCGTGATTTCTTGGCGGTCGCGGTTTCCATCTTGTCGATCGGCATGTCCCAGGGAATCTTCACGCCATTGACGCCCATGCGCTGGGCCAACTGAATAACCTCGGACACCGTCAGCGCATATATCGGCAGACAAAGTTGGCGATTCACACTCTTTTGAGCCAAATCGGCCGGTCTTTCCCCTTCGGGCCATTCGTAGAGCCCCTGACCGACAACCTCGACCTGGAAGGCCGGCTCGGCGGATTCTGTCGCCTGTTGCGGAGTTCCCGTGATCTTGATGGTCACTTGAGCGACCGTTTGGTTTCGGTCTTCGGTCTCCTGCAACTCAGCAAGAATCTCCGCCTTCAACTTACCGCCACCCGCGGGCATGACCCCGGTCCCGAGCGCGGCGTGAAAACGTGTGAAGCGCGTCTCCTTGAGACTGGCGGTCATTGAATCGTCCATTGCGTTTCCTCTTGGGGTTCCATCGCGAAGCCGGCGACCATGACATACCCTTCCATTTTGACGGACGCGGGAATGCCGGATGACGCAACCGACAGAGGCAGGTACTCGCTGATGTGAGTGGCTCGCAGCACGGGGGCGATGCAATCGAGAGCACACTCCCACTGATCGTGTCGCCGGGCCATGACAATGCGCTCTGGTTTGGGTTGCTCCAGATGCCGGAAGGCGTCGTCAATGGTCATGCGCGGAGAAAAGTGGCGCAAAACCATTAGCTTGATCTGCTGTGCGGCATCCGCGGGAATGATTCCACGTCGCTCCCACAGCAACACCGTTTGCTCGGTACGTCCGAGCCTCTTGCCCAAATCGGCCTGTGTCAGTTGCAACTGGCGCCGAATGACGCGCAACTCGGTTGCCGACAACTGCCCACCGCCGTGGGCCAGTGATAACGCTATTGCGCGGTAAAGACCGGGCAGGTCGTCAATACTGTAATAAGGGCCGAACTTGTCCTCGCCCGTGCGATAGCCGCTCTGCAGCCAGACGTTGGGGAGTCCGCTATTTGTCATGTGGAACATGCTGCCTCAGCCCTTTGTCTTTGGTTTCGTTCTGTCGTATTTCGTCTTGCGCCGGAAACGCGTTATCACGCGAATTTCGTTCCTGGCGCTGAAAATGGCGGTGACCGTCACCAATTGGTATTTGTCATACTGAAATTCAACCCGATAGGCCCATTCGTCGTACTTCGGATCCCGTTCGGCGGGCTTGGTAACGCGCCCACTCCGCAAACAACGATCCACTTCGTCATCATCAACATCGTGCGCCCAATCCCGTGGAGCTTTCGAGTCGTATTCGGCGTGTCGTGAATACCGGACTTCACCGTGCTCACGAAGTATTCGCCGGATTTCAGCGGTTGCCTGTGCAGGGAGTAACGGCTGGACCGGCATTGAACTATAAAAATTATAGGTTAAGTTGGAAAAGATGATGCAATTTTTTTGACGCCGCAAGCCATATGCCATCTGGTTCCAGGGGCATCGCGTGCACGAGAACGGAAAATGCTTTACCAGCGGTGCCAGTACCTGCGCCGTTCGGCGCGTTCCGCCGCGATGGTAACGCCCTCGCCTCCCAAGTTCGCCGTGACCGCGCCGTCGCGGTCGCTGCGCCACTGCCGCGCGCCGTCGTAGCGCGCCACCACCTCGGCCTTGGGATGACCGAAACGGTTGCGGTAGCCGACCGGGAAAATCACCTCCTTCGCGCCCACCGCCGCCACGAAATCCGGCGTGGATGAGGTGCGGCTGCCGTGGTGCGGCACCAGCAGCACGTCGGCCGCCAGCCGCTCGCGGTGGCGTGCCGCCAGCGCCGACTCCGCGCGCGCCTCGATGTCCGAAGTCAGCAGCAGCGACCGCCCGGCCGCCGTCACCTTGAGCACGCAGGACAGATCGTTGCTCTTGCGGATGCGGTCGTAGTCGCGCTCCTCGGGATGGAGCAGTTCGAAGCGCACGCCATCCCATTCCCAGGCCTCGCCGTCGTGGCAAAGGCGATGCGGCAACGGCAGCGCCGAAATCTCGTGATCGTCCGGCACCGAGGTCAGCAGCCAGCCCACCGGCAATTCCTCGATCACGGACAGCGCGCCGCCGGAATGATCGCGGTCGGCGTGACTGACGATCATGCCGTCGAGCCGCCGCACGCCGGCCGCGCGCAGGTAGGGCACGATGATGCGATTGCCGCTGTTCGCGTCCGCCGAAAAGGCCGGCCCGGCGTCGAACAGCAGGTCGTGCGCGGCCGTCTGCACATGCACCGCCAGACCCTGACCGACATCGAGGGTAACGACGCGCACCTCGCCCGCCGCGGGCCGCTCGGGCGGCGCCAGGAACAGGGGCAGCAACGCCACCAGCCCCAGCCAGCGACTCGGTACGCCACGGGGCAACAGCAACCACGCCGTGCCGCCGGCGCCGACCATGACCGCCCAGGCCGGCGGCGCGTGCTGCTGCCACACGGCCCACGGCGACGCGGCCAGCCAGTCGAGCAGCCGCATCAGCACGGCAAGAATCCAGTGCGCCAGCCACAGCAGCGGATCGGTCAGCGGCAGGGCACCAACGAGCGCCAGCGGCGTGACGATCAAGCTCACCACCGGAATCGCCACGGCATTGGCGATTGGGGACGTCAGCGAAAACTGCTGGAACAGCGCCAGCAGCGCCGGAATCATGCCCAGCGTGATGGCCCATTGCGCCCGCAGCCACGTCGTCAGCCAATGCCCGGCCCCGATCCGGCCGCCGCCGATGTAGAACAGCAGCCCGACCGCGCCGAACGACAGCCAGAAGCCCGCCGCCAGCACCGCCCACGGATCGAGCAGCAGCACCAGCAGCAAGGCCAGCGCCAGCACGCGGCTGCCGCTGACCGTCCGCCCCGACCACAGCGCAAGCGCAACCACGCCGAGCATGTAAAGCGTGCGCTGCGCCGGCACGGCGAAGCCGGCGAGCAGGCAATAGAGCAGCGCGGCGATGAAGCCGGCGGCGGCGGCGGCCTTCTGCGCCGGCAGACGGAGCGGCAGTCGCGCCGAACGCCGCCACAACAGCGACGTCAGCCACCATGCCAGCCCGGCCACCATGGTGACGTGCAAGCCGGAAATCGACATCAGGTGCGTGGTGCCGGTGCGGGCGAAGATGCGCCAGAGGTCGGAATCGATGGCGCGCTGATCGCCGATGACCAGCGCCGTCAACACGCCACCGTAGGCGGCGCCACCCTGTTGCGGGTCGCCGAGCACGCGCTCGAAGCGTTCGCGTATGCGCTGGCGCAGACGCTCGACGACGTAGCCGGGACGCGCCACGAAATCGTCGAGGCGCGAATTATTGTCCGCCGGCCGCACGTAGCCGGTGGCGCGGATGCCGCGTTCGAACAGCCAGGCCTCGTAGTCGAAGCCGTGTGGATTGAGATTGCCGTGCGGGCGCTTGAGCCGCAGCTTCAATTGCCAGCGCTCGCCCGCGCGCAGCTCCGGCACGACGTGTGTCTCGTCATCTTCCTCGCGACGGAAGCCGCGATACCAGGCCAGCGACACCCGCGCAGGCACGGCAGCCGGAGCCTTTTCGACGTCGAAGTCGAATCGCAGGCCGTTCTCAAAGCGCTGCGGCAGGCCGGCGACGACGCCGACCACCTCGATGTCACGGCCTTCGAGCGCCGCCGGCAGCGCGTTGGCCAGGCGCTGGTCCGCCAGCCAGCCGGCCCAGGCGATGCCCAGCAGGAAGGCGCCGAGCGGCGCCGCCACGCGCCAGCGCGGAAAACGCAGTGCCGGCAGCAGCAGCACGCCGGCCGCCGCCAGCCCGCCGAGGATCGGCAAAGCCGGCAGCGATGGCTGCCACTGCAGCCAGGCGATGCCCGCGGCGAAAGCGAGGATGACAGTGCGCATGACCGCCGATTAAACCAGAAGCCGCTAGAATCGCACCAATGCGCAAGCACCTCCGCAAATACCTGCCGGACCACGCGGCCGTCCATGGCAACAAGTGGCTGGCGCCGTTCGCCGTCACCCTGCTGCACCCGCGGCTGTGGCATCTCAACCGGCATTCCGCCGCCGGCGCGGTGGCCGCCGGCCTCTTCTGCGGCCTGATTCCCGGCCCCTTCCAGATGCTCGGCGCGGCGATCTGCGCCCTGCTCTTCCGGGTAAATCTGCCGCTGGCGCTGCTCACCTCGCTCTACACCAACCCGCTGACCATCGTGCCGCTCTACGTCGTCGCCTTCGGCATGGGCAAGTTCACCCTCGGCGGCGGCGGCGAATTCGTGGCGCCGCCGGACTATGGCGATGCGGGCCTGCTGGTCTGGCTACAAAGCCTGATCGACTGGATGGCGCATCTCGGCAAGCCATTGATCGCCGGCCTGTTGCTGCTCGCCTCCACCCTCGCCTTCACCGGCTATGTCGCCATGCGCCTGGCCTACAGGCTGTATCTCGTTCGCGCCTGGCGCCATCGCGCGGCACACCGTCGGCCATGAACACCAACGACGACACTTCCGACGTCTACCGCCGCGCGCGAATCTCGATTTACATCGCGCTCGGCTCCTTCTCGGCGGTGATGGCCATCGGCACCGTCGGCTACCATTACCTCGGCGGCCCAGACACCACCTGGATCGACGCGCTCTACATGACCTTCCTGATGGTCGCCACCATCGGCTACGGCGCCGGCGTCGAGATATACCACAAGCCCGAGCACGAAATCTTCACCATGGCGATCGCCTTCTCGGGCATCGCCATCATGACCTACTTCTTTTCGAGCGTGACGGCCATCGTCCTGGCCGCCGATTTCGACAAGACGCTACGGAGAAAACGCATGGAAAAGACCATGAAGAAGTTGCGCGGCCACTACATCCTCTGCGGCTTCGGCCGCGTCGGCAACAACATCGCGCAGGAGCTGGAGGCCACCAACCGCCACTACATCGCGATCGACGAGCACCTCGACATGCTCGAAGCTCACGCCGAAAAGAAACCCGGCATGATCTACATGCACGGCGACGCCTCCGACGACGACATCCTGCTGGCGGCCAACGTCGCCGAGGCCAAGGGCGTGTTCGCCGTCACCGGCGACGATTCGCGCAACCTGATGATCGCGCTCACCGCCAAGCAGATGAACCCCGGCGCCCGCATCGTCGCCCGCGCCAACGAGACGCGCAATGTCGAGAAAATGAAGAAGGCCGGCGCCGACGCCGTGGTCTCGGTGAACTTCACTGGCGGCATGCGCATCGCCTCGGCCATGGTGCGACCCCACGTCGTCTCCTTCCTCGACGAGATGCTGCGCTCCGAGCACAAGCTGCGCATCGAGGAAGTCGTGGTGCCGCAGAGCTTCGCGCCGCAACCGTTCGGCGAGCTGAACCTCAAGGGCACCAGCTACGTCCTGCTGGCCATCCGCACGCGCGGCGACTGGGTGTTCAATCCACCCAGCGACTTCATGGTGCAACCCGGCCAGACGCTGATCGCGATGGCATCCCCGCATGGCCGCTTCGAGATGGAGTCCACGCTGTTCCTGATGGACCGGACGTAAGCGCTATCCCGCGAGCAGCATACCGTCCTGCAACCGCAGGACACGATCCGCGCGGGCGGCCAGCGCCATGTCGTGGGTCACCATCACCAGACTCGCGCCGCGCGCGGCGTTGAGCGCCAGCATCAGTTCGAACACGCCCTCGGCCGTGTGGCGGTCGAGATTGCCGGTCGGCTCGTCGGCCAGCACGCAGGCCGGCTGGCTCACCAGCGCCCGCGCCACGGCCGTGCGCTGACGCTCGCCACCCGACAGTTCGCCCGGCCGGTGCTGCAGGCGCTGCCCCAAACCAACCTGCGTCAGCATCGCCTCCGCCTGGGCCTCGGCCTCGGCGCGCGGCATTCGACGAATCAGCAGCGGCATGGCCACGTTTTCGACGGCGGTGAATTCCGGCAGCAGGTGGTGGAACTGATAGACGAAGCCCAGCGCCGCGTTGCGCAGGCGTCCGCGCTCGACCTCATTGACCTTGAAAATATCGCGCCCCTGCAACTCGACCGTGCCGGCCGACGGCGCATCGAGCCCGCCGAGCAGATGCAGCAGCGTGCTCTTGCCCGAACCGCTGGAACCGACGATGGCCACCGTCTCGCCAACGCCGACTTTCAGGTCGATGCCGGTCAGCACCGGCAGCTCGGCATCGCCCTGGCGGAAGGACTTGGACAGGCCGGAACAGGAAATGACACATTCACTCATCATGTAACTCGGTGGTTATTCATACTTATCGCCATCGACCAATGTTCTTATGGCGATGACTTCAAGAACGTCACTTGACTGAATTCCGCCATCGTTGGTCACGAAGAACTTGCAGCCGGCCTGAATGGCCGTGGCGTAGTGCAGCGCATCGATAAATTTCAAACCACGCCTGGCTCTCAACTGCGCAGTCAGGTCAAAAATCTCGGCATCATGCGACTGGATGGACAAAAAATTGTCCATTCCAAAAAATGTCTTGAAACTCGCCGCCAGCGCCAGATTGCCGGTTTGATAAGGCTTCACCAGTGTCTCGGCAATCGCGGCATCCCCGGTGTGGCCGATAATCAACCCCGATTCAACGGCTGCAATGATGGGCGCGACCACGGAAAAATAGTCCGGGTTGCGGTCCAGGAAATACACAAAAACATGGGTATCCAGGTAGACATGCTGCCCCGCCATGCGGGCGATTGCATCGTCTATCTTTCCCATGAGTCACGATTGCTATTCAGGTCGGCTTCAATTTCGGCGGTTGTTTGACCCCAAAGGCCACGAGCGATGCCTGCGTAGGCCATTGCCGATTGACTGCGCTTCTTGCGGTTTACGGGCACCAAGGTAACAACACCGTTTGCGTAAGCCACCTCAAGCATGTCGTCGGGCTTGATGTGCGCTGCCTCGGCAATACGGATGGGGATCGTGATCTGGTGTTTGAGTCTTACGCGCACTTGTGACATGGCTGACTCCGGCCCCGGTTGGAAAGTAGGATTTTATATTAACATTCCTACTCTTCGATACATTGCAACGAGAGCGACGTATTCACTCATAACGCAGCGCCTCCGCCGGATTGACCCGCGAGGCCCGCCAGCTCGGATACAGCGTCGCCAGCAGCGTCAGCACGAAAGACACGCCACTGATCACGCCGACGTCATTCCAGTGCAGGTCGGAGGGCAGGTCGGAGATGTAATAGACATCCTTCGCCAGAAACTGCATGCCGATCAGCCGCTCCAGCGCCGGCACCACCACGTCGACGTTGAGCGCCAGCGCCACGCCGCCCGCCACGCCCAGCAGCAGGCCGATCACCCCGATCAACGTGCCCTGGACGATGAAAATCGCCATCACGCTGGCCGGACTGGCGCCCAGCGTGCGCAGGATGGCGATGTCCGGCTGCTTGTCCTGCACCATCATCACCAGCGTCGACACGATGTTGAAGGCCGCCACCGCGACGATCAGCAGCAGGATCAGGAACATCATGTTCTTCTCGATCTGCACCGCGCGGAAGAAGTTGGCATGGTTGCGCGTCCAGTCGGAAACGAAGGCGTCGGTATCGACGTAGCGCAGCAGCTCGCGCGCGATGCGCGGCGCGGCGAAGAGGTCGTCGACCTTGAGGCGCACGCCGGAGACGCTGTCGCCCATGCGGTAGAGCTTCTGCGCGTCGGCCATGTGGATCAGCGCCAGGCCCGAGTCGTACTCGTACATGCCGGCCTCGAAAATGCCGACGACGGTGAATTGCTTCAGCCGCGGCAGCACGGCGACCGGCGTCACCAGCCCCTGCGGCGCGATCAGCGCGACCTTGTCGCCGGCATAGACCTGCAGCGCGCGCGCCAGCTCGGAGCCGAGGATGATGCCGAACTCGCCCTCCTTCAAGGCGTCGAGCTTGCCCGTCTTCATGTGGCGGGCGAAGTCGGCCACCTTGTCCTCGGCCTCGGGCAGCACGCCGCGGATCATCGCGCCGCGCACCTGGCTGTCGAAGGACAGCATGGCCTGCGCCTGGATATAGGGCGCGGCGGCTTCGACCCGCGGATGGCGCCGCGCCGCCTGCAATGCCGCCGGCCAGTTCGCCAGCTCGCCGCTGGCGGCCGAGATCTGCACGTGGGAAGCCACGCCGAGGATGCGCGTGCGCAATTCCTTCTGGAAGCCGTTCATCACCGACAGCACCACGATCAGCGCCGCCACGCCGAGCGCGATGCCCAGCATCGAGATCAGCGAGATGAAGGAGATGAAGTGGTTGCGGCCCGTCAGGCGTTTCTTGGCACGGGTGTAGCGCAGGCCGATGAAGAGCTCGTACGGAAAAGTCATATGTGCTGCATGTTAACATGCCCTCATGCAACTCCATCTGGCGCTGCCCGGCCTGCTGTGGCCGGCCAAGGCGCTGCCCGACGTGATGTTCGATCTCGAACTGCCGGCGCTGTCCTGGCTGCTCGGCCGTGGGCGTTGCCGCCTTTCTTCCCCGCTCGCCTTCGAAGGCTGGCTCTCGCAGCGTTTCGGCCATGACGAAGTTTCGGCCGCGGCGCTGCGCCTGCTCGGCGAGGATGGCCAACCGGGCAACGCCGACTGGATCTGCGCCGACCCGGCGCACCTCGCCTTCGAGCATGGCCACCCGACGCTGGCCGACCCGGCGCAACTCGACCTGCAGGCCGACGAGATCGCCGAGATCGCCGTGTCGCTGGCGCCGACTTTTTCGGCGGTCGGGCACTTCTCCCTGCGCCCTTCGGGGCATGGCTACATCGAGCTCGCCGCGCCGGCGGACATCGTCGTTGCTCCGCCCTCCACCACCATCGGCCGCGGCGCCGCCGCGCTGCTGCCGCGCGGAGCGGACGCCGCGCGCTGGGTCCGTCTCGCCAACGAGGCGCAGATCGCGCTGCACGCGCTCGACCTCAACCGCCGCCGCGAGGACGCCGGCCGCCCCACGATCAACACGCTCTGGTTCTGGGGCGCCGGCCGCCTGCCCGCCGCCGTGACATCGCCCTACGCAAAAGTCGGCGGTGGCGGCACGCTGGCGCGCGGCCTGGCCCGCCATGCCAACGTCCCCTGGGGGCCTGCCAGCGATGCCCTGCCGACCAAAGGCGGCACCCTGCTGGTCGAGGAGCGCCTGCTGGGCCCGGCACAGCAACTCGACGCCGCCGCCTGGCGCGACGCCATGCTGGCCGTCGAGCGCGAGCGCCTCGCCCCGCTCGCCGCCGCCCTGCGCGGCGGCCGTGTGAAGAAACTTGTAATCACCGGCCTCGGCGACGAAACCACCCTCGACCTCGAACTCACGCGCGGCGACACGCTGCGCTTCTGGCGGCGGCCGCAGCCGCTGACTGACGTGATCCAGCCATGACAAAGAGCCCCCCACGCTCACTACGTTCGCTGCCCCCCACGGGGGGGGCGCATGCTGCCTTGGGGCGGCCCGGCGGCAGCATGACCCGCATCGCCGACCGCCCCGTCCCCACCCGCGCCCGGCTCATACTCGAGCAGGCCGGCGTGCATCCGCTGCTGGCGCGGCTCTATGCCGCGCGCGGCGTCGCCACAGCGGACGAGCTGGACACCCGCCTCGCCGCGCTGCTGCCGCCGGACACGCTCAAGGGCGCGGCGGACGCGGCGCGGCTGCTCGCCGACGCCATCGCGCAGAACAAGAAACTGCTGATCGTCGCCGACTACGACTGCGACGGCGCCACCGCCTGCGCCGTCGGCATCCGCGCGCTGCGCCTGCTCGGCGCTAACGTCAACCGTGTCGACTACCTGGTGCCCGACCGCTTCAAGCTCGGCTACGGCCTCTCGCCCGAGGTGGTGCGCCTCGCCGCGCAACAAAAGCCCGACATCATCGTCACCGTCGACAACGGCATCGGCAGCGTCGAGGGCGTGGCCGAGGCCAGCCGACTGGGCATCGCCACGCTGATCACCGACCACCACCTGCCGGGCCCGGAGCTGCCCGCCGCAGCGGTCATCGTCAATCCCAACCAGCCGGGCTGCACTTTCAAGAGCCGCGCCATCGCCGGCGTCGGCGTGATGTTCTACGTGATGCTGGCGCTGCGGGCCGAACTGCGCAGCCGCGGCGCTTTCAAGGACAAGCCCGAGCCCAACCTCGCCAGCCTGCTCGATCTCGTCGCGCTGGGCACCGTCGCCGACGTCGTTCCGCTCGACCGCAACAACCGCGTGCTGGTGGCGCAGGGCATCGCCCGCATGCGCGAGGGCAGGATGCAGCCCGGCGTGCGCGCCCTCTTCGCCGTGGCCGGCCGCGATCCGCGCCAGGCCAGCACCTTCGATCTCGGCTTCGCCCTCGGCCCGCGCCTCAACGCCGCCGGGCGGCTGGCCGACATGGCGCTGGGCATCGAATGCCTGATCACCGACGACGCGGCGCGCGCCATGAACATCGCCACCGAGCTCGACACCCTCAACCGCGAACGCCGCGGTATCGAGGCCGGCATGCAGGCCGGGGCCGAGACTTTCATCGAGTCCATCGACGCCGCCAGCCGCGCCAGCCTGACGCTGTTCGACCCGGACTGGCACCAGGGCGTGGTCGGCATCCTCGCCGGCCGCGTCAAGGAAAGGCTGCACCGGCCCACGTTCGCCTTCGCCCGCGGCGAGAATGAACAGGTCAAGGGTTCCGGCCGCTCCATCCCCGGCCTGCACCTGCGCGACGCGCTCGACCTCGTCGCCAAACGCGCGCCCGACCTGCTGCTGCGCTTCGGCGGCCACGCCGCCGCCGCCGGGGTGACTCTGCTCGAAGACCGACTGACCGAGTTCGAGCAACTGTTCGAAGAGGTCGCCGCGCAGCTGCTGTCGCCGGCGCAGCTCGCGCGCACGCTCGAAACCGACGGCCCGCTCGAGACCGGCTACCTCTCGCTGGCCAGCGCCCAGCTGCTGCGCAACGAGATCTGGGGCCAGGGCTTTCCCGCGCCGATGTTCGCCGACGAGTTCGAGGTGGCGAGCCAGAAGCTGCTCAAGGACAAGCACCTCAAGCTGGCGTTGCGGAAAGGCGGCGCCCGCTTCGAGGCCATCCGCTTCAACTGCGCCGACCCCGCGCCGGCACGGATTCGCGCGGCCTTCCGCATCGACGCCAACGAATACATGGGCATCGAGAGCCTGCAGCTGGTAATCGAGCACTTCGAGGCGGCCTAGCTCACAAGTCGGCGAACCCCGCCCATGAACCCGCCCGTCCCGCACATCGCCGAACAGTCGCCGGACGCTGCCCTGGCCGCGCTGGGCAGCGGACCGCAGGGGCTGAGCGCGGTCGAGGCCCGGCGGCGGCTGGCGGAATTCGGGCCCAACCGGGTCGAGCCCGCCGCCCGCGATCCCGTGTGGCTGATGCTCGCCCGCGAGTTCACTCACTTCTTCGCGCTCATCCTCTGGCTGGCGGCGGCGCTGGCGCTGGTCGCCGAGCATTTCGGCCCCGGCCAGGGCATGGCGGAACTGGGCTTGGCCATCGTCGGCGTCATCGTCGTCAATGGCTGCTTTTCCTTCTGGCAGGCCTGGCGCGCGGAAGCGGCGCTGGCCGCGCTGAGTCAGCTGCTGCCGCAGCAGGTGCAGATCCGCCGCGATGGCCGCACCGTGGAAGTGCCCGCCGCCGAACTGGTGCCCGGCGACCTGGTGCTGCTGACCGAAGGCGCCAAGGTGCCGGCGGATTGCCGCCTGATCGAGAGCTGGGGCTTGCGCGTCAACCTCGCCACGCTCACCGGCGAGTCGCGACCCAAGTCACGCAGCGCCGACGCCATCAGCGATGCAGCCCCCGACCCGCTCGCGGCGCGGGCCCTGGTGCTCGCCGGCACGCTAATCGTATCGGGCGAATGCAGCGCCGTCGTCTACGCCACCGGCATGCGCACCGAGTTCGGCCGCATCGCCCACCTGACGCAGACGGCCGGCGAAACCGAGTCGCCGCTGCAAAAGGAGATCCGCCGCGTCTCGCGCCTGGTCGCGCTCCTCGCGCTCGGCCTCGGCCTCGTCTTCTTCGCCATCGGCCAGGCCATCGGCCTGCCGTTCTGGGCGAACTTCATGTTCGCCATCGGCATCATCGTCGCCAACGTGCCCGAGGGCCTGTTGCCGACGGTGACGCTCTCTCTAGCGCTAGCCACCCAGCGCATGGCCCGACGCAATGCCCTGGTGCGCCACCTGCCCGCCGTCGAAACACTGGGCAGCGCGACGGTGATCCTCACCGACAAGACCGGCACGCTGACCCAAAATCGCATGACGGTGCGCGAGCTTTTCGTCGCCGGCCGCCACCGCCTCGCGGCGGAGCGCTGGCCGCGCGCCTACGACCTGCACCTGCGCGCCGTCGCCCGCTTCTGCCACAGCCTCAAGTTTCCCGATGGCGCGCCCGCGCCCAGCGGCGACCCGATGGAAATCGCCCTGTGGCAATTCGCCGGCGCCATACCCGAACTCGGCCGCCGCGCCGGCGAGATTCCCTTCGATGCCGAACGGCGGCGCATGTCGGTCATCACGCGCGGGCCCGATGGCAGCGGCTTCCTCTGGTGCAAGGGCGCGCCCGAGACCGTGCTGCCGCTGTGCGCGACATGGCTCGACAGCGACGTTTCGCGGCCCTTCGACGCGCAAGCACAGGACCTCTTGCGCCGCGCCCAGGACGACCTGGCCGACCGCGGCCTGCGCGTGCTGGCGCTGGCCTGGAAGCCACTCGCTGCCGATACCGCTGCACAGAGCGAAGACAGCCTGGAGCTGTGCGGCCTGATCGGCCTCGAAGACCCGCCGCGCCCCGACGTGCATGAGGCCGTGAATCGCTGCCACGAGGCCGGCATACGCGTGATCATGGTCACCGGCGACCACCCCCACACGGCGGTGGCGCTGGCGCGCGAGGTGGGCCTGGTGCGCACCCCGGCGCCGGCGGTGTTCACGGGAGACCGGGTGCGGCGCATGGACTCGGCCAGCCTGCAGCTGGCGCTCGACGCGCCGGAGATCCTGTTCGCCCGCGTCACCGCCGAGCAGAAGATGCTCATCGTCCAGGCCCTGCAACGCAAGGGCGAGATCGTCGCGGTGACCGGCGACGGCGTCAATGACGCGCCGGCCCTGAAGACGGCGGACATCGGCATCGCCATGGGCCTGTCCGGCACCGACGTCGCCCGCGAGGCGGCCGACATCGTGCTGCTCGACGACCACTTCGGCACCATCGTCAATGCCATCGAGGAAGGCCGCGCGGTCTACGAAAACATCCGCAAGTTCCTCACCTACATCCTGACCTCGAACATCCCCGAGATCGTGCCCTACCTGGCCTTCGTGCTGTTCCGCATTCCGCTGCCGCTCACCGTGATCCAGATTCTCGCCGTGGACCTCGGCACCGACATGGTCCCGGCCCTGGCGCTGGGCGCGGAGCGGCCCCACGCCGACGTCATGCGCCGGCCGCCGCGGCCGCGCGGCGAGCGTCTGCTGTCCTGGCCGCTGCTGGCGCGCGCCTATCTCTTTCTCGGCCCGCTCGAAGCGTTGGCCGCGATGGCCGCCTTCTTCTTCGTGCTCGGCGCCGCCGGCTGGAGCTACGGCGAAATGCTGCGCCCGGGCGACCCCGTCTATCTGCAGGCCACCACGGCCTGCCTCGCCGCCATCGTGCTGGCGCAGATGGTCAACCTCTTCGTCTGTCGCCATCCGCGGCTGCCGGCCTGGCGCTTTCCGCTGTTCCAAAACCGCCTGCTGCTGGTCGGCCTGGCCGTCGAGGCATTGCTGCTGCTGGCCATCGTGTACACGCCCTGGGGCAACCGCCTGTTCGGCACGGCGCCGCTGGCGGCCGAGGTCTGGCTGTTCGCGCTGCCCTTCGCCCTGGCGCTGGGCATCGCCGAGGAAGCGCGCAAGGCGATCGTGCGGCGGCTGTCGCCGTGACGGCGCGGAAAAAGTCGGCGCTGGCGGGACGGCGCCAATTACAATTCGTGCTTTGCCGAAGAGAAGAACCCTCATGGAAGCCGAACGCCTCAACGCCATCGCCAACCGTCTCGCCGATCTGAAGCGCCGCGAGACCGAACTGCGGAGGTATCTTTGACTACGATGCCAAGGCATCGAAACTCGAAGAACTTGCGCGCGAACTGGAAGACCCCAAGGTCTGGGATAACGCCAAGCGCGCCCAGACGCTAGGCAAGGACAAGAAATCCCTCGAAGCTGTCGTTCTGACGCTCACCGCAATCCACCAGCAACTGGCGGACGCGCAGGATCTGCTCGACCTCGCCCGCGACGAGGATGACGAGGACACGCTGATTTCGGTCGAGGACGACCTTGCCGGCCTCAACGAGCATGTTGCCGCTCTCGAATTCCGCCGCATGTTCGCCAACCCGGCCGATCCCAACAACTGCTTCATCGACATCCAGGCCGGCGCCGGCGGCACCGAGGCCTGCGACTGGGCGTCGATGCTGCTGCGCCAATACCTGAAATACTGCGAGCGCAAGGGCTTCAAAGCCGAAGTGCTGGAGCAGACCGACGGCGACGTCGCCGGCATCCGCAGCGCCTCGCTCAAGGTCGAGGGCGACTATGCCTACGGCCATTTGCGCACGGAGACCGGTGTGCATCGGCTGGTGCGCAAATCCCCCTTCGACTCCTCGGGCGGCCGCCACACCTCGTTCGCCAGCCTCTACGTCTACCCCGAGATCGACGACTCGATCGAGGTCGAAATCAACCCGGCCGACCTGCGCGTCGACACCTTCCGTGCCTCGGGCGCCGGCGGCCAGCACATCAACAAGACCGACTCGGCGATCCGCATCACCCACAACCCGACCGGCATCGTCGTGCAGTGCCAGAACGACCGCTCGCAGCACCGCAACCGCGCCGAGGCCATGGCCATGCTCAAGTCGCGGCTCTACGAGCTGGAACTGCGCAAGCGCCAGGTCGAGGCCGACAAGCTGGAAGCCGGCAAGACCGACGTCGGCTGGGGCCACCAGATCCGCAGCTACGTGCTCGACAACTCCCGCATCAAGGACCTGCGCACCAACGTCGAAATCTCCAATACCCAGAAGGTGCTCGACGGCGACCTCGATGTCTTTATCGAAGCGAGCCTGAAGCAGGGCGTCTAAGACGCGTCAGTGGACTTCGCGCGTCTCCGAGAACTGGACATTCGGAAAGCGCTCCTGCGCCAGTTGCAGGTTGACGCGGCTTGACGCCAGATAGACGCGGTCGCCGGCGCCGTCGGTTCCGACGTTGTTGGGATAGAGGTCGGCCAGTTTCCTGAAGTCCTCATCGGAACACTTGATCCAGCGCGCGGTGTTGATGGGACAGGATTCGAACACGGCATCGACGTCGTATTCGTCCTTCAGACGGTAGGCCACCACGTCGAACTGCAACGTGCCGACGGCGCCGAGGATCAGCTCGTTTGAAACACTCGGCCGGAACAGTTGCGTCGCGCCCTCCTCCGCCAGCTGCTGCAGGCCCTTCTGCATCTGCTTCATCTTGAGCGGGTTGCGCAGGATCGCGCGCTGGAAGAACTCCGGCGCGAACGAGGGGATGCCGGTGAAGCGCAGGTTCTCGCCCTCGGTGAAGGTCTCGCCGAGGCGGATGGTGCCGTGGTTGGGAATGCCGATGATGTCGCCGGCATAGGCTTCGTCGGTGGTGCTGCGGTCGCGCGCCATGAAGGTGATGGCGTTGTTGATTGCCAGCGTCTTGCCGCTGGCCACCTGCCTGACCTTCATGCCGCGGGAGAATGAGCCCGAGCAGACGCGCAGGAAGGCGATGCGGTCGCGGTGCTTGGGGTCCATGTTGGCCTGTATCTTGAAGACGAAGCCGGAGAACTTCTCCTCGTGCGGATCGACCTGGCGCGTCTCGGTGGCGCGCTGCCCCGGCGTCGGCGACATCTCGACCACGGCGTCGAGCAGCGAGCGCACGCCGAAGTTGTTCACCGCCGAGCCGAAGAACACCGGACACTGCTTGCCGGCGAGGTAGGCGGCACGGTCATAGGTATGCGAAGCGCCGCGCACCAGTTCGATTTCCAGCCGCAACTCCTCGGCCTGGCTGCCGATCAGCTCGTCGAGGCGCGGATTGTCGAGTCCCTGGATCACTTCGGAGGTCGCCCCCTTCTCGGTCGGCGCCGTCGGATCGAAGAAGGCGATGCTGTCGTCGACGAGGTGATAGACGCCGCGAAAGCCCTTGCCCATGCCGATCGGCCAGGTGATCGGCGCGCACTGTATCTTCAGCACCGCCTCGATCTCGTCGAGCAGGTCGATGGGCGAGCGGCCCTCGCGGTCGAGCTTGTTGATGAAGGTAATGATGGGCGTGTCGCGCAGGCGGCAGACGTCGAGCAGCTTGATGGTGCGCTCCTCCACCCCTTTCACCGAGTCGATCACCATCACCGCCGAATCGACGGCGGTCAGCGTGCGGTAGGTGTCCTCGGAAAAGTCCTCGTGGCCGGGTGTATCGAGCAGGTTGATCATGCAGTCGCGGTAGGGGAACTGCATCACCGACGAGGTCACCGAGATGCCGCGCTGCTTTTCCAGTTCCATCCAGTCGGAGGTGGCGTGGCGGCTGGCCTTGCGCGCCCGCACCTCGCCCGCGACCTGGATGGCGCCGCCGAACCACAGCAGCTTCTCGGTCAGCGTGGTCTTGCCGGCATCCGGGTGGGAGATGATGGCGAAGGTGCGGCGGCGGTCGATTTCCTGCGAAAAGGCGGTCATGGCGGAGCGGCGTGGCAAGCGAAGGGGCGCGATTATACGGACCCCGGGATCGGCGGCGGCATTGCCCAGCCTCCCGCACTGTGACACAATCCAAATCGTTGTGTCACATCAAGTGCGTCCACCATGAAAACCATCACCATCCGCGAAGCCCGCGAGGGCTTGTCCCACCCGGAGCAACTGTTCGCCGACAACGACGAAGTCATCGTCACGCGCCGGGGCGAGCCGGTGGCGCGCATTCTGCCGATCGCGCCGGCCAAGCCGAAATTCCGCTCGCTGGCGGCGTTTCGCGCCAGCCAGAAGCCGCTGGATCCGCCGCTTTCGCAGACCATCATCGAAGACCGAAAAGAGCGCTGCTGATGATCTACGCGGATACCAGCGCACTGGTCAAGCGCTATCTGGACGAGCCGTTCAGCACCGATTTCGATGCGCTGCTCGAGCGCGGCACGATGGCCATCAGCCGCCTGACCATCGTCGAAGTGCGCTGTGCGCTCGCGCGTCGGCGCCGCAGCCGCGAAATCGACGCATTGCGCGAAAACCGCGTGAACGCCGAACTGGCCGCCGACATCCAGGCCGGCGCATTGCAAGTCGGCGATATCGATGCCACCCATTTCACCGCGGCATACCATTTGATCGGCCGGCTTGCCGACATCCCCTTGCGGACACTGGACGCGCTGCATCTGGCGGTGGCCGAACAGGCATCCGCCGCCGCGTTCGCCACCGCCGACAAGACGCAGGCATCCGCCGCCGAGGCGCTCGGTTTCACCGTTCATCGTTTCTACTGAAAGTCCATCATGTCCGACAACGCCTCCCTCCCCATCGACGAAAACCACATCATCGCCGAACGCCGCGCCAAGCTCGCCGAATGGCGCAAGAGCGGCCGCGCCTACCCCAACGACTTCTCGCGCGAGAACACCGCCGGCAAGCTCGACGAGGTCTATGGCGAAAAGTCGCGCGAGGAACTCGAAGCCAGCAAGGTCGAAGTCAAGGTCGCCGGCCGCGTGATGTTGAAGCGCGTCATGGGCAAGGCCAGTTTCGCCACCATCCAGGACCTCTCGGGCCGCATCCAGCTCTACGTCTCCAACGACGGCGTCGGCGTCGAGGTGCATGACGACTTCAAGAAATGGGACCTCGGCGACATCGTGGGCAGCGTAGGCACCCTGTTCCGGACCAAGACCGGCGAGCTCACCGTGCAGTGCGCGGAAATCCGCCTGCTGTCGAAGTGCCTGCGGCCGCTGCCGGAAAAGTTTCACGGCCTGAGCGACCAGGAAAGCAAGTACCGCCAGCGCTACCTTGACCTGATTACCAACGAGGAATCGCGCTTCACCTTCGTCGCCAGGAGCCGCATGATCGCCTCGATTCGCGGCTACATGACCTCGCACAACTTCCTCGAAGTCGAAACGCCGATGATGCACCCCATCCCCGGCGGCGCTGCGGCCAAGCCTTTCACCACCCACCACAACGCGCTCGACATGGGGCTGTTCCTGCGCATCGCGCCGGAGCTGTATCTCAAGCGCCTGGTCGTCGGCGGCTTCGAGAAGGTGTTCGAAATCAACCGCAACTTCAGGAACGAGGGCCTCTCGCCACGCCACAACCCCGAATTCACCATGATGGAGTTCTACGAGGCCTACGCCGAATACAAGGGCCTGATGAACTTCACCGAGGGCGTGATCCGCCATGCCGCGCGCGAGGCGCTGGGCGCCGAGACCTTCGACTACCAGGGCCGCATCCTCGACCTGTCCAGGCCCTTCCGCCGCATGACCATCGTCGAGGCGATCCACTACCACCATCCGGGCTATGCCGTGGCGCACCTCACCGACGCCGGCTGGCTCAAGCGGAAGCTCGCCGAGCTCAAGGTCGAGGTGCGCCCCGATGCCGGCCTCGGCACGCTGCAACTGTTGCTGTTCGAGGAGACCACCGAAGCCGATCTGTGGGAGCCGACCTTCATCATCGACTACCCCACCGAAGTCTCGCCGCTGGCGCGCCGCTCGAGCTCGAATCCAGATGTCACCGAGCGCTTCGAGCTCTACATCGTCGGCCGCGAAATCGCCAACGGCTTCTCGGAACTCAACGACCCCGAAGACCAGGCCGCGCGCTTTCAGGAGCAGGTCAGGCAGAAGGATGCGGGTGACGAGGAAGCGATGCATTACGACGCCGACTACATTCGCGCGCTCGAGTACGGGCTGCCGCCGACCGCCGGCGCGGGCATCGGCATCGACCG
>JAUYFI010000061.1 GCA_030691075.1 Sulfurisoma sp.
GGCGACGAGCCGAGCGTGGTGGTGAACAAGGTGCTCGAAGGCAAGGGCAACTTCGGTTACAACGCCGCGACCGGCGAGTACGGTGACCTGGTGGCGATGGGCGTGCTGGACCCGACCAAGGTCGCGCGCATCGCGCTGCAAAACGCCGCTTCCGTCGCCGGCCTGATGCTCACCACCGACTGCATGGTGGCCGAGCCGGTCGAAGAGAAGTCATCCGGTGGCGGCATGGGCGGCATGGGCGGCATGGACATGATGTGATCGCGTAGCGATCGCATCATGTCAGGATAGGAACAGGAGGAAACGTAGTTTCCTCCCGTTACCCACCTTCCTTCTGGGCAGCGCCCCGCGCGGGAAACCGTGCGGGGCGTTTGCTTTTGGAAAGCCAAAAAGTCGGCGCTGGCGGGACGGCGGACGCAGAACCGCGGCTGCGGGTTGCCATCTGTTGTAATTATTTACAACGCCAATTGGTGTTGTTATTATTTAAAACATGCAAGCCGTGCCGATCCTCGATGACCGCTACCCGCAAGGGGGTCATGCTTTTGTCGCCGCGCGGGTGTTCCGGGTACCGTCTCAAGTTCCCGGCAGCACGCATAACCTGAAGTACAGCCTGGCTTACGTGGTGGATGGGGTGTGCGTGTTGCGCTTCGACAACGAGGCCGGCAAGGGCGACCACTTCCACCGGGGCGAGGCGGAGGCGCGGTACGTCTTTACTTCGCTGGAACAGTTGTTGGCGGACTTCTGGGCCGCCGTCGATGAATGGAGAGCGTGACATGACAAACACCGTAACCATCGGCGTCGCATCGCGCGACGAGATCAATGCGCGCTTCGTGCGTGCCATGACCACCGGCAAGCGCGCGGCGCCCTTCATCGGTTTTGTCGATGAGCGCGCGCTTTGGGGCACGCTGACGCCGCTACGCTGGGACATCCTCAAGGTTATGACGGGTACGGGGCCGCTCGCGCTGAGGGAAATCGCGCGGCGCGTGGGGCGCGACGTGCGTGGAGTGCATACAGACGTGCATGCGCTGCTGGCCGTTGGTTTGATCGAGCGCGACGAGGAGGGGTTTTGTTTTCCGTACGATGCGGTGCATGTGGATTTCATGCTGAAGGCAGCGTGAATCGCCAGAATGTGGACGCTTCAGGCCAAAATGGAAATCCTGCTCTTCGTCGTATCCCGGCGATGAGCCGGACGGTGATGGTTTTTCTTCAAAGGCAGTTCCGTTGCTAGACTTTTTGTCGGGAAAAAAACGGCGGGGAGCGGATCAATGCAGGGGAAGTCCGCTCCCCGAGGCCTTTCGTGCAACCGTCGAGACGGGGCGCGGCAGCCTCCGAAGACCGAGAAAGGAGAACAGCGCTGCCTACACTAGGGCGGGTCTCTTACACTCAACTTACGCTGGCGGGATAATGCCCCAATGAGAGTCCTCCTTGCCGAAGACGACCGCATCATCGCCGAAGGGCTGGTCCGTTCGCTGAAGAAGTCCGGCTATGCCGTCGATCACGTCGCCAACGGTAGCGATGCCGACGCGGCGCTGCTGGTGCAGCAGTTCGACTTGCTGATTCTCGACCTTGGCCTGCCCAAACTGCCGGGCATCGAGGTGCTCAAGCGCCTGCGCGCCCGCAAGAACGCCACCCCGGTGCTGATCCTTACCGCGCAGGATGGCATCGAGGACCGCGTGCGCGGCCTCGATGCCGGCGCCGACGACTACCTGGTCAAGCCATTTGCATTGCCCGAACTCGAAGCCCGGGTGCGGGCGCTGACGCGCCGTGGTACCGGCCAGCCGACCCGCATCGAGGTCGGCCCGCTGGTCTATGACCAGGCCGATCGCATCGCGCGGCTCGCCGGCGATGTGGTCGATCTCTCGGCGCGCGAGCTGTGCCTGCTGGAAATCCTGCTGCTGCGCGTCGGCCGCCTGGTCAGCAAGGAGCAGTTGGTCGAGCATATGTGCGGCTGGGACGAAGGCGTGAGCACCAACGCCATCGAGGTTTATGTGCATCGCCTGCGCAAGAAGCTCGAGTCGGGCGGCGTGAAGATCGTGACCCTGCGCGGCCTCGGTTACTGCCTGGAGAAACCGGGCGGAGGCGCCGTTGAAAAAAGCGGCTGAGATAGCTCCCCCCCACGCTCGCAAAAACAGCTCGCCGCCCCCGGAGGGGGCGTTTGCCGGCTCGGGGCGGCCCGACGCCGTCAAGTTCGGTTCGGTTTTTCGCGACCAGAATCCGAGCGAATTCAACTCCCTCTTCGGGGAGATTCTCGACTGGATGCTGGCGCCGTTGCTGCTGGTGTGGCCGATTTCCATCGCCGCGACGCACCACATCGCCAACGACATCGCCAACCAGCCCTACGACCAGGCGCTGGCCGACCGCGTCAGCAGCATCGTCAGCCAGCTCAGAATCACGCCCGAGGGGGTTTCCGTGGTGCTGCCCTCGGCGCCGCGCGTGCCGTTGACCGAGGACGAGGAGGACCGGCGATTCCACCAGGTGATCCTCGTCGGCGGCGAGTTGCTCGCGGGCGATGCCGACATGCCGATGTTGCCGGTCGGCGAGCCGCGGGTGCCCGGCGGCGTCCATCTGCGCGACGGCCTGATGGCGGGCGAGGGCGTGCGCATCGCCTATCAACTGGTGCCGGCGCACTGGGACGCCCGGCCGTTGCTGATCCAGGTGGCGGAAACGCGCAGGCAGCGCGCGGCGCTGGCCTCGCGCATCATCTCCGGCGTGCTGCTGCCGCAGTTCGCCATCATTCCGCTGGCGGTGATCCTGGTTTATCTCGGGTTGACCAAGGGTCTGGCACCGCTCGATCGGCTGCGGGAGCGCATCCGCGCGCGGCGGCCATCCGATCTCTCGCCCATCCCGATTCGCGGCGTGCCGGAGGAAATGCGGCCGGTGGTGGTGTCGTTCAACGAAATGATGAAGCGTCTCGAGGAAAATCTGCAGGCGCAGCAGCGCTTCATCGCCGATGCCGCCCACCAGATGCGCACGCCGCTGACCGGCCTCAAGATGCAGGCCGAACTCGCGCTGCGCGAGACCGATCCGGCGCTGATGCGCGCCGACCTCGAGCGCATCGCCGCCAGCACCGACCGCGCCGCCCACCTGATCCACCAGCTGCTGTCGCTGGCACGCGCCGAGGCCAGCCACGAAAAGGTGCACAAGGCCGAGCAGTTCGACCTCGAGGTGCTGGCGCGCGCCATCACCGAGGACTGGGTCGAGCGCGCGATGGCCAAGGGCATTGACCTCGGCTTCGAGGGCGCCGACAGCTTGCTGATCGTCGATGGCGTGCCGTTGTTGTTGCGCGAAATGCTCAACAACCTGATCGACAATGCCATCAAGTACACCCCGCGCGGCGGTCATGTCACCGTGCGCACGCGCGGCGGCGACTTCGCCAGTCTCGAGGTCGAGGACAACGGCCCCGGCATCCCCGCGGCCGACCGCGAGCGGGTGTTCGAGCGTTTCTACCGCGTGCTCGGCACCGAGGCCGACGGCAGTGGCCTGGGCCTGCCCATCGTGCAGGAAATCGCCGCGCTGCACAGTGCCACGGTGGAACTCAAGGCGGGCGCCGGCGGGCGTGGCACACAGGCCCGGGTGGTCTTTCCGCGCAAGGGTTCGGACGTCATGCCCTATGACCTTCGTCAGGGAATCTGACGAATTGTTGGCGTCCTGTAAGACTGCTGTCAGCCAACTGCAAGGACAATGCGCTTCAGCCTTGTGGGCTAGTCCGCCCATGTGTATGCGGACAGGTTCTTGGGCGAGGAGACGGCGCAACTGCAAAAGGTGAATTTCCGGGGCGCGCCGGGCGGGGTAAACCAAAGGAGGAGGAACCTTTCCATGCAACTGACGCAGAAACACCACGACTACTGGAACAAGAACCTCAGGATCACCGCGATCCTGCTGGCGATCTGGTTCGTCGTCACCTTCGTGTTCGGCTGGTTCGCGCGCGAACTGAACGAGATCACCTTCATCGGCCCGCTGGGCTTCTACATGGGGGCCCAGGGCGCGCTGATCATCTACGTCGCCATCATCTGGTTCTACGCCCACTACATGAACAACCTGGACCTGGAATACGGCGTCCATGAAGGGGAGGACGAATAATGAGCGGCCAAGTCTCTCAATCGCAGTTCTACCAGAACCTCAAGAAGTACTACACCTTCTACACCGGCGGCTTCGTTACCTTCGTCATCATCGTCGGCATCTTCGAGCAGATGGGCGTGCCGAACAAGATCCTCGGCTACATGTTCCTGGGTGCCACCATCCTGCTTTATGCGGGCATCGGCTTCATGTCGAAGACGGCGGACGTGTCGGAATACTACGTCGCGGGTCGTCGCGTGCCGGCGCTGTTCAACGGCATGGCGACCGGCGCCGACTGGATGTCGGCGGCGTCGTTCATCGGCATGGCCGGCACGCTGTATCTGTCGGGCTATGACGGCCTCGCCTTCGTCATGGGCTGGACCGGCGGCTACTGCCTGGTGGCGCTGTTCCTCGCGCCCTACCTGCGCAAGTTCGGCCAGTTCACGATTCCGGACTTCCTCGCCGAGCGCTACGGCGGCAACCTGCCGCGCCTGATCGGCGTGCTCGCCGCCATCGTCTGTTCCTTCACCTACGTGATCGCGCAGATCTACGGCGTCGGCCTCATCACCAGCCGCTTCACCGGGCTGGAGTTCGGCGTCGGCGTGTTCGTCGGCCTCGCCGGCATCCTGGTCTGCTCCTTCCTCGGTGGCATGAAGGCGGTGACCTGGACGCAGGTGGCGCAGTACATCATCCTGATCTTCGCCTACATGATCCCGGTGGTGTGGCTGTCGGTGACGGACACCGGCAACCCGATTCCGCCGATCGCCGCCTACACCTCGGCCCTGCCCAAGGTGACGGCGCTGGAGAAGGAGTTCAACGACAAGTCCACGCCCAAGGGGGCCGCCGAGGAATCGGTGCGCGCGATTTTCCGCGAGCGCGCCGCCGCTGCCGACGCCAAGCTGAAAGGCCTGGAAGCCGGTGGTGCGGGCTACCTCGCCGAGGAGAAGGGCAAGCTCGCCGCCAAGGCCGCCGCGCTGAAGGCCGCGACGCCGGTCGATGCCAAGGCCGTCGAGGCCGCCGAGAAGGCCGTCAAGGACTTCCCGACCGACCCCGCCGCCGCCAAGAAGGCCTGGACTGCGGCCAAGGGTGGCGCCGCCGCCAAGGCCGCCCCGGTGGCTGCCCACGCCGAGCCGTTCTCCGCCACCGGCAAGACGCCGGAGGAAGTCGAGAAGAACCGCGCCAACAAGAAGAAGAACTTCCTCGCGCTGATCCTCTGCCTGATGGTGGGCACGGCCGCGTTGCCGCACATCCTGATGCGTTACTACACGACGCCGTCGGTGAAGGATGCGCGGACCTCGGTGACCTGGTCGCTGTTCTTCATCTTCCTGCTCTACTTCACGGCGCCGGCGCTGGGCATCCTGGCCAAGTACGAGGTCTATAACAACCTCGTCGGCTCGAGTTTCGCGCAATTGCCCGCGTGGGTCTCGAACTGGGCGGCGGTGGACAAGACGCTGATGGCGATCGCCGACCTCAACAAGGACGGCATCGTGCAACTGGCCGAAATCACCATCGGCGGCGACCTGATCGTGCTGGCGACCCCGGAAATCGCGGGCCTGCCCTATGTGATTTCGGGTCTGGTGGCTGCCGGCGGCCTCGCGGCGGCGCTCTCCACCGCCGACGGCCTGCTGCTGACCATCGCCAACGCCATGTCGCACGATCTCTACTACAAGATGATCGACCCGCAAGCTTCCACGGTGCGCCGCCTCGCGGTGTCCAAGGGCCTGCTGCTGGTGGTGGCGGTGATCGCCGCGTATGTCACCAGCCTGAAGCCGGGCGACATCCTGTTCCTGGTCGGCGCCGCGTTCTCGCTGGCGGCCTCGGGCTTCTTCCCGGCCCTGGTGCTCGGCGTCTTCTGGCGGCGCGCCAACTATCTCGGCGCCGTCATCGGCATGAGCGCGGGCCTGGGTATCTGTGCCTACTACATGTACATGACCTACCCGTTCTTCGGCGTCAATGCCCCGCTGTGGTGGGATATCGCCCCGATCTCGTCCGGCATCTTCGGCATCCCGGTCGGCATCATCGGCGTGATCGTCGGGTCCTTGATCTCCCCGGCGCCGAGCAAGCAGATCCAGGAACTGGTCGACCATGTGCGCTATCCGAACCTGGAAGGCGACATCAACACCGCCGGCACCTGATTACGGAGGAGGGGGGGCAACCCCTGGAAAACCGGCCCGGAAACGGGCCGGTTTTTTTTCGTCGGCGCCGTCTCGCCAGCGCCGACTTTTTCAGGTCAGAAAGGCAGTTCGGGAATGAGATGCATCAGGTCGGCGCGTTCGGTGTCCTGCACCAGCCGTTTCGCGCGCTTGGGTTCGAAACCGACCAGGCGTTCGACCACGGCCTTGACCTTGTCGGGCTCGTTGGCGTGATGCCGGGCCATGCCGAGCTGGTACCAGCCTTCGCCGTTCATCGGCTGGATTTCGACCGACTTTTCGAACGCGGCGGCGGCTTCAAGGTGCTGGCCAAGGCGGGCGTGGGCCAGGCCCATGCCGTACCAGGCGCGGTCGAGGGTAGGCTTGAGCCGCACCGCCTCGCCGAAGGCCTGCACGGCAGCGGCGGGCTTGCCCATCTGCTCGCGCACGAAGCCGAGGTTGAAGTGGCCGTCGGCGTCTTCCGGGGCCAGTCGCACGGTTTCGATGAACCACTTCTCGGCGACATCGAAGCGCTTCTTTTGCGCCGCGATGAAGGCCAGGTGGCGCGCCGCCTGCACGTCGTCGGGCTGGAGGCGGTAGGCGGTCGCGAACTCGTCGAAGGCCGCTTCCTCGCGCTTGAAAAAATGCAGCAGCCAGCCGCGGGCATAATGGCGCCAATGTTCGAAATCCATTTGCAATCCACTTTTTCAGACTTACGGAGAGACGACCATTAAACCATGAGCCATCCTGAAATCCTGCTGCTCGGCGTGCTGCGCGCGCTGGTCGAAGTCGCGCTGCTGGCGCTGCTCGGTCAGGGCGTGGTGGCGCTGCTGGCCGGCGCGCGCCGCGACACCAACCCGATCTACGTTCTCTTCAAGATCGTCACCAGGCCGGCGATAATCGCCGCGCGCTGGATCACGCCGAAAGTGATCCTCGACAAGCACGTCCCCTTCGTCGCCTTCTTTCTGCTGTTCTGGCTGTGGATCTTCCTTGCCTACGCCAAGCAGATCCTTGCAAGCTAGACCCGACCTCCCCCAGCCCCTCCTTCGCAGGAGGGGAGACTACTGGCTCGCTGCGCTCGTCTGTTACGTGGTGCGCCTCTGGCGCGTGCCGGGGGACTGGCGCTACGGCGCCAGGGAACCTTGGCGTTCCAGATTGTGCAGGAAGCGGGCCAGGTGGCGGTCGGTCTGCGTGGTGTGGTTGATCAGCCAATCCACCAGCAGCAGTTGCACGCGGAAGGTGAGGTAGAGCGGATGCAGCTTGCCCGACTCGACCTCGCCGCGCAGCTTGGCGAAATACTCGCCGAAGGTGCGGTGCTGACGCACATGCTCCTCGCTGAAGGGGTAGTGATGCAGGCGCATCAAGGCTTCTTCGGTCTTGAAGTGGCTCAGCGCATAGTCGGCCAGAAACCCCAGGGCCTGCTTTGCCGAGGCCGGGTCTTCGGCGAGGATGGCCTCCGCCAGTTGTCCCATGCGGTTGAGCAGTTCGCGGTGCTGGGTGTCGATCTCGGCGACGCCCACCGTGTATTCGTCCTTCCAGGCGATTTCCAGGCCGCGGCCGCCGGCCTCGGCATTGCCCGAGGTCAGCGCATTGTCGCAGCGGGCGAGATAGAGCCGCGCCGCCCGATCATTGGGGGCGATGGCAACGCAGCGCTTGAATACCTGGTGGGCGCGCCAGACGTCGCGCATGTGATAGCAGGCCACCGCCTCCTCGAACATCGGCAGGGTGGTGAGCTTGGCGGCACGCTCCTCGGGCGGGTCGGAGTCGAATACTTCGTAGACCGCCTGCGGATGACTCTTGCCCTTGACCAGGATGCGGTCGATGAAGCGGATGCGGTAGCGCGAGGGGTCCTGCAGGCCGTAGAGGGTGTGCTCGCTGATCAGCAGCGGCGCGTGGTAGTCGCGCGTGATGCCTTCGAGGCGCGAGGCAAGATTGACCGAATCGCTGATCACCGTGCTGTCCATGCGGTTCAGTCCGCCGACGGTGCCGAGCATGACCATGCCGGTGTTGAGCCCGATGCCGATCTTCACCGGCTGGTAGCCGGCTCGCGCCCGGCCGATGTTGTACACGTCGAGCTGGGCCAGCATGTCGATCGCGCCGGCCAGGGCGTCGTCGGCGTTCTTGGGGAACAGCGCCATGATGGCGTCGCCGATGTACTTGTCGATGATGCCGTCGTGGCGGCTGATCACCGGCTCCATCTCGGAGAGGTAGGAGTTGATGAAGCGGAAGTTCTCCTGCGGCGTCATCGACTCCGACAGCGAGGTGAAGTCGCGGATGTCGGAGAAGAGAATGGTCATCTCTTTCTCGACGTGGGTGCCGAGTTCGACGTGCATGATGCTCGGCGTGCGCAGCAGACTCAGGAACTGGCGCGGCACGAACTTGCTGTAGGCCGCCTCGGTGCGCGCCAAGGTGATGCGCGTGTGCTCGTGCGCGCGCGTTTCGCGCTCGACGGCCTCGCGCAGGGCGTCGAGCTCCGTGTTCGGGGCGGCATCTTGCTGGCGCGCCACGAGGGATTGAGCCGCGGGCTCTGGGGGACGAGTGTCAGCCATGGCCATCAAATATCACAATGCGCCTCATCACGCAATATTTTGGCGGCAGGCGCGGCTGCCCGTTTCAAGGTTGTTACAAGCCGGTTTCAAGCGGTTACATCCTCCCGATCCGATGCTCCAAGGTGATAAGGTGTTGACCCAAGTCATAACGCGATGCAGCATTTTGCAATATTAGTGCACACCGATATTCGGGTCTTTTCCGCGACTTCGATCGAAAGGGAGCACATCATGGACGTTCGGGATTCCAAGAGGCGCCTCGGCGCGTGGCTGGCGCTGGTAGTTGCCCTGACGCTGGGATGGACCGGCGCGGTTGCCGCTGTCGACGCGGAAACGCCGAAAGAGGCGCCGCCGGTGAAAATGAATTCCACGGCCGACCACGGCAAGTTCAAGGAACTGCAGCAGACCTTCAAGTCGGGGCCGGATGTTACCAAGGCTTGCCTCTCCTGCCACACCGAGGCGGCCAAGCAGGTTCACCGCACCAAGCACTGGACCTGGGAGTTCCTCAACCCGGGCAACCAGCAGAAGCTGGGCAAGAAGAACGTCCTCAACAATTTCTGCATCTCGATTTCGCAGAACTACCCGTTCTGCACCTCCTGTCACGTCGGTTACGGCTGGAAGGACAAGGACTTCGACTTCGCCTCCGAGGTTAATGTCGATTGCCTGGCCTGTCACGACACCACCGGCAACTACAAGAAGGCGCCGGGGAAAGCCGGGCATCCTCTCTATGAGGCGGTCGAGAGTCCGCCGGGCTCGGGCAAGTTCATGCAGCCGCCGGACCTGGCCAAGGTCGCGCAGAAGGTCGGCAAGACCAGCCGCGACACCTGCGGCTCCTGTCACTTCTTCGGCGGCGGCGGCGACGGCGTCAAGCATGGCGACATGGACAGTTCGCTGGCCGCGCCGGACAAGGAACTCGACGTGCACATGGATGCCGCGGGCCTCGACTTCACCTGCGGCACCTGCCACAAGACATCGAGCCACGACGTGCCCGGCAGCCGCTACACGCCGACCGCCATCGACAAGGGCGGCGCCCACCTCCGCGGCAAGGAGGTCAAGGGCAATCCGGCCACCTGTGTTTCGTGCCACAGCAACGCGCCGCACAAGAAGCAGGAACGCCTCAACACCCACGCGACCAAGCTCGCCTGCCAGACCTGCCACGTACCGGAGATGGCCCGCGGCGGCGTCGCGACCAAGATGAGCTGGGACTGGTCCACGGCCGGCCAGCGGGACAAGGACGGCAAGCACATCACCAGGAAGGACGCCAAGGGCCACGTCATCTACGAGAGCCGCAAGGGCGACTTCGTCCTCGGCGAGAAGGTGAAGCCCGAGTATCGCTGGTTCAACGGCCAGGTCACCTACACGCTGCTGGGCGACAAGGTCGAGAAGAGCGCAACGCCGGTCGGCATCAACAAGATCGGCGGTAGCCCGACCGACGGCAAGTCGCTGATCTGGCCGATGAAGGTCATGCGCGGCAAGCAGCCCTTCGATCCGGTGAACAAGACGCTGGTGATGCCGCACACCGCCGGCAATGACGACATCGGCTACTGGAAGAACCTGAACTGGGAACCGGCCATCGCCGATGGCATGCGGAACGTCGGCGCGCCCTTCTCGGGCAAGGTCGATTTCCTCTCGACCGAGATGTACTGGCCCATCACCCACATGGTGGCCCCGAAGGAAAAGGCCATGGCCTGTGCCGAATGCCATTCGGCTACGAGCCGCCTCGCGGGGTTGCCCGGCATTTACATGCCGGCCCACAGCGCCAGGAGATGGCTCGACCTGATCGGCTGGCTGCTCGCCGCTGCCACGTTCGCCGGTGTGCTGCTCCACGGCGGCCTGCGCGTCTATCTTGGCCGGAAAGGATAAGAAAATGTCCGCACATGCTATGCAGAAACTCTACGTCTTCAAGATCTTCGAGCGCTTCTGGCACTGGTCGCAGGCGGGACTGATCATCTTCCTGCTGCTGACCGGCTTCGAGGTGCACGGCAGCTACAGCATCCTCGGCTTCGAGAAGGCGGTGAACCTCCACACCATCGCCGCCTGGTCGCTG
>JAUYFI010000082.1 GCA_030691075.1 Sulfurisoma sp.
CCCACCTTCACAAAGCTCTTGGCCTCGGCGCGGGCCGTGGCAGAAGTCAATGCCTGCATGGGACGCGTCGTCGCAGCACCAACAGCGGGGTCATGCGGGGTTATGCCATCGGCGATATTTACGGTTGCCGAAGAAAAAGGCACTCCAGAAGATGCCCTGGCAATGGCCTTTTTCACCGCAGGCGGCATCGGCCTTGTCATCGAAAAACTTGCCAGCCTCTCAGGCGCCGAAGGTGGTTGCCAAGCGGAAGTCGGCTCTGCCTCTGCGATGGCCGCAGGCGCCATTGTCGAAATGCTAGGTGGTTCTCCTGAACAGGTCTCCGCTGCGGTATCTTTCTCCCTGGCCAATGTCATGGGTCTGATTTGTGATCCTGTCCTAGGTCTGGTGGAGGAGCCCTGCGTCCGCAGAAATGCCTTGGGCGCCCTGAACGCGGTGTCCTGCGCAGAAATGGCCCTGGCAGGCATTCCCTCACTTTTCAAAGCCGACCGTGTGATCGAAACCATGGGAAAGGTCGGGCGACGTCTGCCCGAAGAATTCCGAGAAACCGCCAAAGGCGGTCTGGCTCTTTTACAGCCTGAATTTAACCAAATCTGATGTTCCGCCCGCAGAAACTGCGGTGAATTTGCAAAAAAAACACAGCATTAGATTTAGCTAGTGCCGACAAAGCCCCGCCTTTAGGACAAATGGTTGTCGGCAGTAAATGCAGACTGTACCATCGCTTACCAAGGCCTTTAGGAGAGTTGACGATGAGCGCCGAAGATAACGCCAAAAAAGGCAAGGGCACGGTTTTTGTCCGGATGGAAGTCTGCAAGGGTTGTTCTTATTGCATCGACTTTTGTCCGACACACGCTCTGGACTTCAGCAAGGAATTCAATCAAAAGGGTTACCACTTCCCAGTGCTCAATCGTGCGGAAGACTGCACGGGCTGCGATCTCTGTGGGCTTTTCTGCCCCGATTTCGCAATCTTTGGAGCCCGCTGGAAAGACCTTGACGAGAAGCGCCAGCAGGCGGCCTCTCAGGTAGAACCCTGATTTCATACGACATGACGGAGGCGACATTGAAAGCGGATCCCAAGGGTGTACTTACGGGCGTCCACTTCATCGACGGCGATCACGCCGCCTGTGAAGGGGCACTGGCAGCGGGTTGCCGGTTCGTGGCGGGCTATCCCATCACACCCAGCACGGAAATTGTGGAGCGTTTTGCCGCCCGCATTCCGAAGGTGGGTGGCGTATTCATCCAGATGGAGGACGAGCTTGCCGCGTCCATCGCCATCCAGGGCGGTGTCTGGGCCGGTCACAAGGTCATGAACGTGACCTCGGGCCCGGGTCTCAGCCTAATGATGGAACACCTCGGCTACGCCGCCATGACTGAAACACCCTGCGTGTGGGTGGATGTCCAGCGCGGGGGCCCCTCCACAGGCCTGCCCACTCTGCCTGCCCAAGCCGACATGATGCAGGTCAAATGGGGCAGCCACGGTGATTACGAAATCATCGCGCTATCCCCCAACAGCCCTCAGGAATGCTTTGACCTGATGATCAAGGCCTTCAATCTTTCGGAAGAATACCGGTGTCCAGTTTTCTTGATGATGGACGAAGTCGTGGGCCACATGACCGAGCGCGTGAATATTCCACCCGCCGATCAGATAGAAATTACCGACCGCAAGTGGACCAAGAAAAAGCCCGGTGAATACAAAGCCTACGCCACGACCTCCGATGATCTTGTTCCGGAAATGGTGAAAGCTGGCGATGGCTATCGAATCCACGTAACCGGCCTAACTCATGATGAGCGCGGGTATCCGGCAATGGACGTGCCCAATCAAGCCAAATTGATTCCCCGACTGCTCAACAAGATTCGCAATAACACCGAGCAACTTTTAGACGTCCGCATGGACGGATGCGACGACGCTGATGTGATCGTGATGTCATTCGGAATCACTTCCCGCGTGGCCACTGCCGCCATCGAAGCTGCTCGTGCCAAGGGTCTGAAAGTCGGTAATCTGCGCCTCATCATCTGTTGGCCTTTCCCCGTCAAGCTCATCCAGCAATTGGCTGAAAAGGTGAAAGCCTTCGTCGTGCCTGAACTCAACATGGGTCAGATGGTTCTCGAAGTCCGCAGAGCCGTGGAAGGCAAGGTCAAGGTCATCTCCATTCCTCACCCCGGTGGCACTGTCCACGAACCCGAAACCATTCTCGAACAGATCATTGAGGCCGCGCGATGAGTGAATCCCTCGACCTTCGTTTGGCCCTGGCTGAAACCGAACTCGAAAACCCGGTGCTGCCCTATCTCCGGCAGGATCGTATTCCTCACATCTGGTGCCCCGGCTGCGGCATCGGCTCGGTGGTCACCTCCTTCGCCGAGGCCGTGCGCCGCAGCAAGCTCGACCGCGACAAGATCGCCGTGGTCTCGGGCATCGGCTGCACCGGTCGCGTTGCCGGTTACGTCGATTTCGATTCGATGCACACCACCCATGGCCGCGCGATTCCGGTCGCCACCGGCCTGCATCTGGCCAACCCCGACCTCAAGGTGGTGGTATTCAGCGGCGACGGCGACTTGACCGGCATCGGCGGCAACCACTTCATCCATGCCGCGCGGCGCAACATGAACCTGACGGTGATCTGCGTGAACAACTTCACCTACGGCATGACCGGCGGCCAGGTGACTCCCACCACGCCCTCGGGCGCCAACGCCTCGACCACGCCCTACGGCAACTACGAGTACCCGTTCAGCCTGCCCTTCCTGGCCGACGCCGCCGGCGCCACCTACATCGCGCGCTGGACCTCGCTGCACTCGCGCAACGTCACCCAGTCGATCGAGGAAGCGCTCAAGCACAAGGGCTTCTCCTTCGTCGAGGTCATCTCGCCCTGCACCACGCTCTACCTGCGCCGCAACCGCCTCGGCGACGGCGTCGATACGCTCCAGTATTACCAGGACAACTCCATCCTCAAGCACGGCGCCGACACCCGCGAGACCGCCATCGACTTCCAGGGCAAGATGCTCGTCGGCAAGTTCGTCGAGCGGCAGAAGCCGACCTACCTCGACGCCGTCAACGCCACCTGCGCCAAGCTGATCGGCGACGACTACCAGCTCTATGGCAAGACGCCGCCGGAGAAGGAGGCCGAGAAGAAGGCGGCGGCCAAGGGCAAGAAGAAGGCGGCCAAATGAACACGGAGATCCGCTTCTCCGGCTTCGGCGGCCAGGGCATCATCCGCTGCGCGCTGATCACCGGCAAGGCGCTGTCGCTCTACGACGACAAGTTCGCCACGATGACCCAGGCCTTCGGCCCCGAGGCGCGCGGCAGCGCCTGCTCGGCGCAGCTCGTGGTCTCCGACGAGAAGGTACTCTATCCCTACATCACGGCGCCGGCGGTGCTGATGGCGCTGTCGCAGGAGGCCTACGAAAAATATCACGGCGAGGTGATCGAGGGCGGCACCCTCATCGTCGACGCCGACCTGGTCAAGACGCGCGAGGAGCATCCGGGCCGCACGCTGTGGAAGGTGCCGGCGACGCGCTTTGCCGAGGAACTCGGCAACCGCATGTTCACCAACCTGGTCGCGCTCGGCTTCTTCGCCGCCGTCACCGGCGTGGTCTCCGACGCGGCGATGAAGCAGGCACTGCCGGGCCTGGTGCCCGACCGCTTTCTCAAGATCAACATCAAGGCCTTCGAGAAGGGTTACATGCACGGCCTCGAAGTGACGAAGCTGGATACCGCGGAGGTACCGGCGGCGTGAGCTCCAAGAAGCGCACGGGCGTTTTCGTCTGCCACTGCGGCAACAACATCGCCGCCACCGTCGACGTCGCCAAGGTGGCGCGGGTGATGGCGACCGAGGACAGCGTCGTCTATTCCGAGGACTACGTCTACATGTGCTCCGACCCCGGCCAGAAAGCCGTGATCGAGGCCATCAAGAAGAACCAGCTCGACAGCGTCGTCGTCACCTGCTGCTCGCCCAACCTGCACGAGAAGACCTTCCGCGACAACGCCCAGGCGGCCGGCCTCAACGGCTTCACCTGCGAGATCGCCAACATCCGCGAGCAGTGCGCCTGGGTGCACAAGGATCGCAATGTGGCCACCGCCAAGGCGATCAAGATCTCGCGCAGCGCCGTGCGTCGCGCATCGCGCAACCAGGCGCTGGAGCCCATCGGCATCGGCGTCACCCGCCGCGTGCTGGTCATCGGCGGCGGCATCGCCGGCATCCAGGCCGCGCTCGATCTGGCCAACGCCGGCCTCGAGGTCGTGCTGGTCGAAAAGCAGGCGACGCTGGGCGGCCACATGATCCAGCTCTCGGAGACCTTCCCGACGCTGGACTGCTCGCAGTGCATCCTCTCGCCGAAGATGGTGGAAGTCTCGCGCCATCCGAAAATCAAGCTGATGACCTACAGCGAGGTGAAGGAGGTCACGGGCTACGTCGGCAACTTCAAGGTGAATATCCTGAAGAAGCCGACCTACGTCGATCCCGAGGCCTGCAAGCTCTGCGACGACTGCACCCAGGTCTGCCCGGTGATGGTGCCCAACCAGTACGAACTCGGCCTCACCGCGCGCCGCGCCATCCACATTCCGTTCGCCCAGGCCATTCCGGCCAGCTACACGCTCGACATCGATGCCTGCCTCGGCCTCAATCCGGTGAGGTGCGGCAAGTGCAAGGACGTCTGCGAGGCCGGCGCCATCGACTACGACATGCTGCCGCGAACCGTGACGGAGGAAGTGGGCGCCATCGTCGTCGCCACCGGCTTCGATCTCTACGGCCAGGACAATCTCGGCGAATACGGCCACGGCAAGATCGAGGACGTGCTCGACGGCCTCCAGTTCGAGCGCCTCTGCTCGGCCTCCGGCCCGACCCGGGGCAAGGTGCTGCGGCCGTCCGACCACAGCGAGCCGAAGGACGTCGTCTTCATCCAGTGCGCCGGCTCGCGCGACCCGGCCCAGCACTGCGCCTACTGTTCGAAAATCTGCTGCATGTACACCGCCAAGCACGCCAGCCTCTACAAGCACCATGTACCGGACGGCCGCGCCTGGGTGTTCTACATCGACATCCGTTCCGGCGGCAAGGGCTACGAAGAGTTCGTGCAGCGCACGATGGAAACCGACGAGACCATCTACCTGCGCGGCCGCGTGTCGAGGCTCTACCAGGAGAACGGCAAGATCCGCGTGCTCGGCACCGACACGCTCTCGGGCCAGAACGTCGAGATCGACGCCGACATGGTGGTGCTGGCGCTGGCGATGACACCCTCCAAGGGCACGGCCGAGGCGGCGAAGGTGCTGAAGATCGGCCGCGACAAGGACGGCTTCCTGGCCGAGGCGCATCCCAAGCTGAAGCCGGTCGAGAGCGTCACCGCCGGCATCTTCCTCGCCGGCACGGCGCAGGGGCCGAAGGACATTCCCGAGACCGTGGCCCAGGCCAGCGCCGCCGCCGCCAAGGTGATCGGCCTGCTGTCGCAGCCGCGGCTCACGCATGCGCCGACGGTGGCGAAAGTCCGCGCCGCCCACTGCACCGGCTGCGAGATGTGCGTCGATGCCTGCCCCTACGATGCGATCCACCTCGAAAACGGCAAGGCCGTGGTCAACGCCGTGCTGTGCGAGGGCTGTGGCACCTGCCAGTCCACCTGCCTGCGCGCCGCCATCGAAGTCAAGAACGCCACCCTGCTGCAAATGAACGAGATGATCGAGGCCGTCCTCGGTTACTGAGAACTCCTGAACGCCATGTCCGAACAAACTCCCTACGAACCCCGGATCGTCGCCTTCCTCTGCAAGTGGTGCTCGTCGGCCGGCTCCGATCTCGCCGGCGTCTCGCGCATCCAGTACCCCGCCAACGCCACGCCGATCACCGTCGCCTGCTCGGGCGGCGTTTCGCCGCAATACATTCTTTCCGCGCTGCGCAAGGGCGCCGACGGCGTGCTGGTGTCCGGCTGCCACATCGGCGACTGCCACTACATGGAAGGCAACATGCACGCGCGGCGCAAGCTCTACCTCGTCAAGGAACTGCTCGAGTTCGCCGGCGTCGAGCCGGAACGCTTCCGCATGTCCTGGGTCTCGGCGGCCGAGGGCGCCAAGTTCGCCCAGGTGGTGCGCGATTTCGTCGAGGACCTGCGCCCGCTCGGGCCGCAGGACAAGCTGAACGCGGAGCGGCCATGATCGACCTGAACGCCCTGCGCACCCAGGCCGCCGACATCCTCGAAACCGGCGAGGTCGGCGCCGTGATCGGCTGGCGACGCGGCAGCCGCGGCATGGCGGCCGAACCGGTCGCCATCGTCGCGCCGGAGGAGGCCGCAAGCCTGGTGTGGGACCCCACCTGCTTCCACAATCTCGCGCTCTACCTGGTCGAGGAACGCAAGAAGCCGGCGCAGCGGCAGGTGCACGGCGGCAAACCCATCGCCATCGTCGCCAAGGGCTGCGACGCGCGCGCGGTGACGGTGCTGCTGCAGGAAAACCATTTCGGGCGCGACGACGTCTATGTCATCGGCGTTTCCTGCGAGGGCACGGGCGTGCTCGACGAGCGCAAGCTGGCGCAAGTTCTGCCCGGCGTCGAGCCCGACGGCGCGGCCTTTGATGGCGACAATTTCGTCTTCGCCACCAGCGAAGGCGAACGGCGCGTGCCGGCGCGCGAGGCGATGATGGATCGCTGCCTCGAATGCCGCAACGCGCATCCCAAGCTCAACAACGTCGTCTTCGGCGAGGAAACGCCGCGCGATTTCGACGCACCCTTCGCCGCGCTCAAGCGCTTCGAGCAGCGACCCGCGGCCGAGCGCTGGCAGTTCTGGCAGCGCCAGTTCGAGCGCTGCATCCGCTGCTTCGCCTGCCGCTCGGTCTGCCCCATGTGCTACTGCGACGAATGCGTGGTGGACAGCATCAACCTCGTCGTGACGCCCGAGACCACGGCGGCCGAGAAGGCCGACCGCGTGCGCTGGATCGAGCGCTCGGCGAGCCGCGCCGACAACATCGGCTACCACATGACGCGCGCCCTGCACCTGGCCGGGCGCTGCGTCGATTGTGGCGAATGCGAGCGCGTCTGCCCGGTGAACATCCCGCTGCGGCTGCTCAACAACAAAATGGAACGCGAGGCGCGCGAGGCCTTCGGCTACGAGCCCGGCGCCAGCATCGACCTGCCGGCGCTGGTGGCCTCCTTCCGCGACGACGACCCCGGTCAATTCATCCGCTAGCGCCATGGAAGCCCTACTCGACAAGAACCGTTTGAAGGACTGGATCGCCGCGCTGGACGGCTGGGAAGCCTACGCCCCCGCGCGGCAGGACGGCATCTGGAGCTACCAGCCGGCCGGCGATAACCCCGAACTGAATCACCCGAACACTCCGCAGCCACCCAAGGGCTTCGCCTTCCCCCAGCGCGAAATTTTCTTCAAGTTCGAGCAGGTCAAGGGCGAGGCGCCGCGTCTGACCGCCGTCTCGCCAGCGCCGACTTTTCGCGTGGTGTTCGGCGTGCGGCCCTGCGACGGCCGCGCCGTGCCGCGCATGGATCGCGTCTTCTCCGACCACGTCGACGACGGCTATTACCAGGCCCGCCGCGACGGCCTCGCCTACGTCGGCCTGGCCTGCAACACGCCGCCGAGCCGCCACTGCTTCTGCCAGTCCGTCGGCGGCTCGCCGGTGTCCACCGACGGCCTCGACGTGCTGCTGACCGATCTCGGCGAGCGCTACTTCGTCGCCGCCGTCACCGATACCGGCAAGGCGCTGATGCAGGCCGCCGGAGCGCTGCTAGCCAAGCCGGGCGCCGCCGAGCGCAAGGAGGTCGCGCGCCTGCACGCGGCGGCCGTCGCGCAGCCGCAGCGCGGCGTGAACGATGCCGCCGCCGCGCCGGCGAAGCTCAAGGCCGGCTTCGACTCGCCGCTGTGGGAAGAGCTGGCGCGCGCCTGCATCGGCTGCGGCATCTGCACCTTCCTCTGCCCGACCTGCCACTGCTTCGACATCAACGACGAAGTCACCGGCACGGTGCCGCTCAAGGGCAGCCGCGTGCGCACCTGGGACAGTTGCCAGTTCCCCGACTTCACCATGCACTCCTCGGGCCACAATCCGCGCGACACGCTGGGCTCCCGCCTGCGCCAGCGCGTCAGCCACAAGTTCCGCTACTTCCACGAGAACTTCGGCATGCACCAGTGCACCGGCTGCGGCCGCTGCGTGAGCGAATGCCCGGTGGGCATCGACATCGTGCGGGTCGTCAATGAGATCGCGGGGAGCGTTTGAACATGGGTGACAACATCTACCTGCCGCAACTGGCGCGCGTCGCCCACATCAAGGAAGAAGTGGCCGGCGAGCGCGCCATCAAGACCTTCCGCCTCGAATTCGACAACGGCGGCGGCTTCGAGCACGAGTGCGGCCAGTGCGCCATGCTCTCCATCTTCGGCCGCGGCGAGTCCATGATCTCCATCGCCTCGTCGCCGCTGATCAGGGACTACAAGCAGTTCTCGATCATGCGCGTCGGCCGCGTCACCTCCGCCTTCCACGAACTGGCGGTCGGCGATGTCGTCGGCATCCGCGGCCCCTACGGCAACAGCTTCCCCGTCGACGCCTGGCGCGGCAAGAACCTCGTCTTCATCGGCGGCGGCTGCGGCCTCGCGCCGATCTGGCCGGTGATCCAGACCGCCGTGGCGCAACGCGCCGACTTCAGGGAAATCACCGTCTTCTACGGCGGGCGCAGCCCGCGCGACATCATGTACCGGGCCGAACTGGAAAAGCTGCGCGGCGCGGTCGACGTGCATCTGTCGGTCGACAAGGCCGAGGAAGGCTGGGACGCCTTCTGCGGCTTCGTCCCCGCCAACCTGATGGCCAAGCAGCCCGCGCCCGACAATGCCATCGCCATCACCTGCGGCCCGCCGATCATGATCAAGTACGTGATCGAGAACCTGCGCAGCCTCGGCTTCAAGGACGAGCAGATCTACACCACCATCGAGAACAAGATGAAGTGCGGCCTCGGCAAATGCGGCCGCTGCAACGTCGGCAAGGACTACGTCTGCGTCAAGGGTCCGGTGTATTCGTGGGCCGAGCTCAAGGAACTGCCGGCGGAGTATTAGCAAACTTGGTCAGCGCGCCCAGCGTGGCATTCACCACGACGGCATCATGCGGGATGAGAAGGTACTTCCAGTGCTTTCCGCCATACTTTTTCGAATAACCGCTGGCGTTCCCGCACCACAGGACTGCCTTGTTTGCCTTGGCCATGACCTCGGGATCGTTCATATCCTTCGCTGCCTTGGTCTCGATCAGCAGATTGGCGTCAGGTGTGGCGACCACAAAATCCGGGATGTATTCCGCTTCCTGCCGATCCACCCCGCGCCGGTAGTAGATGTTGCACTGGCCCGCGACGGGCCGCAACCACCTTAAGGCGTCGCGTTCGAGTATCTGGGCCAGAACACGCTCCGTGTCGGAGTGGAACTTCTGGTAGTCGTAGGCGCAGCGAGAGAAGCCGCCATAAACGAATTGCGAGATGGTGCGCTTGTCGTCCGGGCTCCAGTGCAGCGGCTTGATGTCGTCCGACGCAATGGCAGCGCCGGGTTTCAGCGGTGTGAAGCCCTGGCTGACCACGACCTCCGATTCGCCGGGGTCTTCATAGTACTGGTCGGCCATTTGCGCATGGATGTTCTCGGCGATGGCCTTGCACTGGTTCGCCAGCACGTTGTGCAACTCCGCGTCGGTCTTCAGGTAGCCCCTGAAATGCGCCACAGCCTGCCCAGCCAAGCCGTAGATAAGGTCCGCATGCGCGTCGTAGGAAATGTCGTCGAAACCGATCAGATCGCGGACGATATAGTCCTCCGGCCGCGCCTCGGCAATCGTGGACGACTGGCCGTAGAGCACATCTATCCCGGTCTGGAGACCGCGCCCGACGAGCTGCTGATCCTGCGGCTGGAAATTCATCCGCGACACATCCAGCTCGAATGCCTTGTAGCCGCTCTGCACGGTACCTTTGGGCTTGATCAGGATGCGGGGGATGTCGATGGTGTGATCCGCCATCGCTTCCGCGGTGCCGACTGCGATGCTGGCCACCGGCGGGCCGTCCGCGGGTAGCAGTTCCGCCTGCGCGGGCGCGATCCGCTGTTCGACCCGGCGAACAATCTCCTGCTGCACCTCGGGCCGGCGCAAGGCCGCGCTGTTCGGCACCAGGTCCCTCTCGCGGCTCAGTTCGTTGATGACATCCATCGCCACCTGCGCGACCGCCGTTTGCGCGCCGCTGTAGAGAACCGTCGCCGGCACACCACCGCCCGAGTAGGTACCTGCAACCGCGGTGTCCATCGGCATGCCGATTCCCAACACCGCATTGATCGTCGGCGTTACGGCCACGCTGCGCAGTCCCCCGATCGCATCGCCCATCGGATCGAGCTTGAGTTGCTTCAGCCGAATCGGCGAATCGCCCCGCCCCGCCTCGTCCACCACCTCCTGGAACTTATCGTGGGCGATGATGTTGAGCCGATCCACCACCTCGACACCCGTCTTGCGGCCATAGGGCAGCCGCAGGCCGCGACCGATGGACTGCTCGATCAGCGTGCGGGCATTGGCCGCCCGCAGCGGCACGATGGTGTAGAGGTTGGTCACGTCCCAGCCTTCCTTCAGCATATTGACGTGAATGACGATCTCGGTCGGCTCGTCGTAGCTTTCCACCGCCAGCAGCTTCTGCACGATCTCGTCGCCTTCCGCGCCGCTGGTGGTTCCGCTGTCCACCTGGATCACCCTGCCCGCATAGCGTCCGCCGAACAGCTCGCCCGAAATCAGTTGCATCAACTGGCCGGCGTGGGTGGTATCGCGGGCGATGACGAGCATGAAAGGCTTGACCGGCTTCTCGCCTTTCTGCTGCGCATAGGTCAGCAGATGCACCTTGGTTTCTTCGTGCACCCGCACCCCGTCCATCAGCTTGATGCGCTCAAGTTGCTCCGCGCTGTGCGCCGAAGGATCGAAATTCTGCTGGGTGACGACGGCCGGTTCCTTGACGAAACCATCCTCGATGGCCCGCGCCAGCGGGTAGTCCATCACCACGTTCTTGAACGGCACTGGCCCCTTGGCCGATTCGGTGAAGGGGGTCGCCGTCAGCTCCAGCCCCAGCACCGGTTTCAGCTCGTTCAGCGCCCGGATGCCCGCGCTCGCCCGGTAGCGGTGCGACTCGTCCATCAGCAGCACCAGGTCGGGCAGTTCGGCCAGGTAGTCGAAATAGCTCTGCCCCAAATATTCCGACAGCCGCTTGATGCGCGGCGACTTGCCGCCCCGCACTTCAGTGTTTATCTTCGATATGTTGAAAATGTTGATCTCGATGCCGCCGAGCAAGCTCTTGGTGCCGCGCTGCTCGTAGTTGTCGCCGGTCACCACTTCCGGCGTTGTCACGGCGAACTCGGCGATGCCCCTGAACACATACTTCGGCGTGTTCGGCGTGAAATCCGTGATCAGTTTGTCGTAGATCGTCAGGTTCGGCGCCAGCACAAAGAAGTGGCGGTAGCCGTAAGCCGCATGCAGATAGCCGATGAAGGCGCCCATCAACCGCGTCTTGCCCACGCCGGTGGCCAGCGCGAAGCACAGCGACGGAAAGTCGCGCTCGAAATCCGACAGCCTGGGATAACGGGCCTTCAGCGCCTCCACCATCGCCGCCAGATCCTCCGGCGAGCGGGCGCGATGATCGCGCAGGGCCGGCACCTCTTCCAGCGCCGCCGCCAGCTTGCGCAGGCTCTCGGCCTGGGGCTCGCGCAGGCTCAGGCGGCCGCTGACGGAGCGGACGATATTGTCGAGGCTCATTGCTTTTCACCCTTGACCTTGCGCTTGGCGGGCTTTGCCGCGATTGGTTCCAACTGCCGTAATTCACGGCGCAACTCGCGCTGCAACTCTTCCTCGGTCGGGAGATAGAGCTGGTACCTGCTGGTGAAGATGTTGCGCTCCTGCTTCGATTCCACCAGTCGCGGCGATTCCGGCATGTCGAGGAATTCGAGGACCAAGGGGTCCTTGAGTACATCGATGGGCTGCGCGATTTCCTGGCCTTTCGTGGCCAGCCGCATCAGCCCTTTTTTGTCCCGGCTTTTCGCCAAACGGTCGAACAGCAGGCTGTTGATCTGGCGCTCCAACTCCCGCCCCGACCATGCGTTGCGGATTGCCTCGATTTCGTAGAAGTCTCGCGCTTCGGTACGCCCGACGCGGAGCAGCGTGCGGTAATGCGTCCAGGAAAGATGCGGGTGCAATGTGCCCGGCTGCCAGTCAGCCGGGAATATCGAGCGCACTGCGGACGATTGTCCACGCACCGCGTGGACAATCGATGCCGCCGGCAATTCTCCACCCGCCGCGTGGACAATTCCGCCTTCGGGCAACAAGCGCGGATAGCACTGGTAGAACTGTCTCATGTAGAACAGGTTCTGGACCGACCATCCTTTTCCATAGACTGCCGTCAGTTCCTCGGAAAGCTGGGCCACCAGTTGCAGCCCGTAGTCCGCCCGCCGCTTCCCCCTCTGTTCCTCCTCGACGATCTCGTGCCCGATCAGCCAGTTGGCAACAACCTGCGCCGTATTGACCGTGCGGGCGACATTGGCGCGAGCCGCATCGAGAATGTCCCGGACTCGGTCAAATAAATGCGGTGCGGCCTTTTTGGTCACCATGTCAGGCATCATCCCCATTGAACAGGCTGGTCTGTAGCGCCGTCGGCTTCGATAGCTTCGGCGCCTGAGGCAGATTCTCCACGTTCAGGCTGTAGTCGTCATGTCCCCACTCGCACTTCTGCAAGACCATCTTGGGAATCTTCTTCACCGTCAGGTTCGGGGTGCGACTGGCATCGCCGCGGAACGCCGCACAGCAGACCAGCAGGGTGCGCGCAGCGCCGTCCGCGCCTTGCCCCACTTCCTCGGAAAGCGCCTGCAATTGCTCCACGTTCAGACTCTGGGTGGTGACGTAAATAAAATCCATCTCGCTGCTGTGGCCGTGCCGCCAGTAGAAGTCCGCACTCGGTGCGTAGGTGAAACCTTCGAGCTTGCACAGCGCGGCGGCCAGCATCTCGGGGTTGTAGTCCTTGTGGACACACCACTGGCCGTAAGCGTCCTGCTGCAACAGGCTGGGGGCGAGGCGGTAGTAGCGGAAACCGCCGCCGCCCTGCCAGTTCACCGCCTGGGTAATGCCGCCGGGGTCTTCGCCGTCGATGACCTTCTTCATGCGCGGAATAATATGGGTGTGACAGTGCTCACCCAATTCCACCATGATCCAGCGCCGGCCCATCTTGTGGGCCACCGCGCCGGTGGTGCCGGAACCGGCGAAGGAGTCGAGGACGAGGTCGCCGGAGTTGGTAGCAAGCTCAAGGATGCGATACAAAAGCTTTTCGGGCTTTGGCGTATCAAAAGATTTCTCACCTTCAAACACCCCCTTAAGCTCAGCACTCGCATTTCGCGTACTACCCGCAAAGTCATACGGCCACCATGTTTGATTTACGACTCCTTCCTTAACCTCTGATAGGTATTTTTTTTCCATCGGAAATTCGGCATTGCCATCTTTTCCCCAGTAAATTCTGCCTTCAGATTCGAGCTGTTTCAGCTTATCCGGCGGCCTCCGCCAGCTACTTCCTTTTGGAGGCCACACTTCTCGCCCAGCCTTGTTTCGCAGCGGGTAGTAATCGCGATCACGGTGCTCTGCACGAGTCAAAGGGGTGCCGAGCCAAGGGCCGTTCATATCGTTATCAGGATTCTTGTAGGTGGCAATCTGTTTTTCATTTCGACTCAACAGATTCGGGCAAAACGTCTCTGATTTCCGGTATGCCAGTATGTGGTTATGCGTCTGTGCGAGGCCGGTGCTGTTATTCCCCGGCGTGTCTTTGGACTGCCAAACAAGATTCGCTAAAAACTCACGTCGCCCAAACACCTCATCACACAACACCTTGAGGTAGTGCGCCTCGTTGTCGTCGATGGTGATCCACAGCGAGCCGTCCTCCGACAGCAACCGCCGGATGATCTCCAGCCGATCCCGCATCAGCGACAGCCAGATCGAATGCTCCACGCCGTCGTCGTAATGGGTGAAGGCGCTGCCGGTGTTGTAGGGCGGGTCGATGAACACGCACTTCACCTTGCCCGCGAACTCCTGCTCCAGCGCCTTCAGCGCCAACAGGTTATCGCCGAAGATCAACCGGTTGTCGAAAGAGTCGGCGCTGGCGACACGGTGCTTCGCGTGATAACTCCGCGCCGGATCTTCCAGCAGGATGCGCGGCTCAAGCCGGGGCCGCGCGTCCTTGCCGATCCAGGTTAGTTCGAGTTTTTGGTTCCTAGCCATTAGGTTGGTCGTCGAGTTATGGTTGCCACTCAACAGGCGGCCATGCCGGGATGGTCTGGCCCAACTGGCCAAGCAAGTCCCCTACCGTCTTGACCAGCTTGCGGAAGGATCGGTTGCGGCGATGCGCAAGCGCCATGTCGAAATTCGCGCTCATGTCGGCCTGATGCACGGTTGGCGAGTACGCGCAATTGGCGGGCATGAATTCCTCAAGTGCGCCTTTGGCGTTGCGCTTCGCCTCCGGATTGATCGGGGCTAGGGCATCGCCCGCGATACCCCAGCGTCCCCGCAGAGATTCCACCGACGCCAGGAACCACGTCTCGTATTCGCGGTAGGCGATCACTACTTCGCAGGGCGTCTGCCCAGCCGCTGCTTGTGCCCAGCCCCGCACCTTTGCCGCCAGCTCAAAAGGGCAATCGTCCTCGCCGTCGAACAACAGCAATACGGCGGCGCAATCGGGTTGGAGCAGGGCGACTCTGACAATCCGCTGGACCTCCTCCTCGCGCCGAAACTGTGAGCACGTCCGCCGGATAGGGGTTCCTACGTCCATGCCATAGCACTGCGCTTGATCCCACAGCAGCCGACGCAACAAGACGGGCGCCGCAGCCACCTCGCCGTGACCTTCGACAATCGGGTACAACTTCATGTCAGGTTCTCGAAGAGGTTTCCGTTGCGCAGCGCGTCGTCGCTGGCGAACAGTTCTTCGGGATGAAGCGCATTGGATCGCAGTAGCTCGCCCGCCCCCATGAGGTGGCTGCGCATTGCCTCACGGGTCGCGGCGGATGGCAGCAGCAAATGAGACGCGCCCGCCTGCCAGGAAACGATGCGCAGATTCTCGTCGGTAATCCACTTGGCATCCAGCAGCTCCGGACTATGTGTGGTGACGACGACCTGCATGGTCTTTGCCGCCCGTCGAATGAGGTCGAGCACAGCACCCAACGCGCCGGGGTGGATGGTGGCCTCCGGCTCTTCGATAACCAGCACGGACGGGCTTGATTTTTGGAGCACGGCCATGATCAGGCCCAGCGAGCGCAAAGTCCCATCGGACATGCTGAAAGCGTCGAAGGTGAGTTTCTTTCCTTCGCCCCATTCCTGGGAAAAACTCATCGACAGCTTGTTTCCATGCTTCTTGTGAGAAACCGACTTGGTCTCGGGAACGATGGATTCGAGAATGCGGTGGACGTCTTGTTGGGTCGCCTTGGCGTTTTCGCCCCGCGACAGTTCCTGAAGCACGCTGGCGGCATTGCCACCGTCCGGCCTGAGCACGATGCCGCTGTCCGGGTCTTGCATCGCCCGCAACTTGGCGGGCTCGATCGAATAGACGCGCATCGCGCTAAGTACCTTGAATATGGGCGCGAAGCGCTCGTCGCCACCGACAAGAGGAAGCGCCAGCGCCGTGGGCTCCAGCGCGGGCGTCAATCCTTCGGCATTGCTTCGCCAGGCGTCAGTCCGGTCGAACCACCAGCGCGCCCCGTCTTTTCTGCGCACGAGACATTGCTCGCGAACGATGCGGAAACCGTAGTTGGGCAGCGCCTTGACCTCGAAGGCAAAGCGCCCGCCCTCGATGCCATTGAAGGCGCCAAACTCGAACGCCAGCCCCATGTTCGGGGGGGCGCTCTTGACGGAGCTGCGATTGCGCACCGCCGCGATGCCGCCTTTGCCATCAAAAACCGCCTGGAGGGGCGATGCCATCGCTTCGGCAACAAAGCTGAACACATCGGCCAGATTGGACTTGCCCGAGCCGTTTCGGCCGACCACGAACACTGGGTTGTCCAGTTCGAGAGCGGCCGACGGAAAACTGCGGAAGCGCTTGATGATGATCTTGCTAATGGGTCTCGTGTTCATCGGGGTACTTTCCCAAAACGGGGATGCGGACTATGGAAGCCGATCATTTTGCCAGTGCCGGCAAGATGATGCCCCCGCGTGACGATCGAGTGTCGCCGATGACCGGCCGGTTGTCCAAAAAAGTCGGCGCTGGCGACACGGCGAACAACGTGATGACTCGGCGCCGGATCCTCCAGCAGAATGCGCGGCTCCAGCTTCGGCCGCGTATCTTCCGTTTCTTTTCCATCGGGGCGTCATCATCTGCCGGATGGCATCGAACACCACCTTGAACTGATCGTCGTATTTCCGCTCGAGCGCCGTCAGCTTGGCGGCCAGTTCCTTGTGCTCGGTCAGCACCCGGCGCATTTGTACGAAGGTGCGCATGATCTGGATGTTCACCTGCACCGCACGGTCGCTGCGCAGGACACTGGACAGCATGGCGACTCCCTGTTCGGTGAAAGCCATGGGAGTGCTGCGAGCGCCGCCCCAACTTGAAGTCACATTTTGTGATCTCAAGTTTTGCCACTCCTCGGCGGTCAAAACAAACATGAAATCGTCTGGAAAACGGTCCATGTTGCGTTTCACTGCCTGGGAAAGCATCTGCGGCTCGACATCGTAGAACACGGCCAGGTCGCCCCCGAGGATGATGCGATGGCCGCGCAACGGGAAAATACAACGTTCAATGGAGGCTGCCGACACGACATTTATAAGCTGAGACATTTGCCGCCCCTTACCTCAAGTCGCCGAAACCCGCGGGCCGGAAGTCCGCGGCCAGCGTCAGCAGAAAAGCGCCGAGCCGCCTGGCCTCGTCGGCGGTCAGGTCGCGGGGAATGACCACTTGGGCGAGGAAGTCCGGCCTGAGCGGGTAGCTCAGCGGCAAGCCGGTCGCGGCCTGCGGCGTTCCATGAGCCGTGGGTTGAGATACAACCTGATTTTCGTTACCGATGTGTTTGTCTGCCACCCCCGCAGCTTTTCGCCCGTTCTTGGGAGGAGCGCCGCGGCTGCGCGGTTTGAAAGCGGCCGGATTTTCGACCCACCGGACAAAATCGGAAATCGCTCGTGAAACTCGCCGCTGATATTCGGCCAGGCTGTTCGGGGCGAGAACGCCAGGATTGCGGTTGTTATAGCGGATGACGGCGATGTTGATGTCTACCCCCCGCACATCGCCGTTGTCCGCGACATCGTCCAGTATCTTGGCGCACGCCGCCTTCAAGCCGGCGGCAGTGTTGGCATTCATCAGACCTTGGGCAGCGGTGGTTTCCAGGAATTTCATCAAGGCGTTCTTGGAGTAATCGGAAGACATGTCATCTCCTATCGAAGTTACTAACGCCGTTAATATAGGCCATCATCTATTGTGTTGAAATGTTTATTTATATCTCACGCATTAAACGCTCATTGAATGCATCTAAAGGCGGATGATTCGCCATATGAACCTCAAGATAATATCCACTGGCAGCTCAAAATATCCACGACTGCCACTTGTTGCCGGAGCTGCTCTTCCAGTTCCTCGATCAGGCGGTCACGCCGTGCCTGAATCTCATCCTGCCGGACAAACAGCTCGCGCCGCTTCTTGTCCCGCTGCCCTTCGAGTTCGCGCTGTTCTTTTTGCGCTTCCAGCTTCTCCGCCAGTGTGGCCGCGCCTTTGCTCTTGGTGCGAGTTTCCTTGATGCGCCGGTCCAGTTCCTTGATCTCGCGTTCGAGGCCGACCTTGAGATCGTCGGCCCATGCGTCGAGCTTCTCGGTCTCGTCGGTGAACAAGCCGAGATTGCGCCGCTCGATGTTGCCGATGATGACCGCCTGCTGGCGCGCGAGTTCGACAGCGATTCCGGCTGGTGGGGGCAACACCGCCACGCTTGGCCGGCTTTCGACGCGGCCCGGCAGGGAGAGGAGCTTGTCGGTCACTTCGGCGTCGAGCAATTCGCCGGCAGCGCTGCCGGCGGCCAGCAGGTATTCCTCGGTCGCACCAAGCGATTGCACTCGCAGCAACTGGACGGCGGCCACGCCCTCGCGGCCGCGTAGCGCTTCGAGTACCGAGACTTTCGATCCGTGGGCGTCGTAGTCGAGGCGCAGCCTGGCAGGTTCGAGCGGCACCTGTTGGGCTACGCACAGCAGGCTTTGCGCCAGCGGATGCTGGAGGCGATAGACGTGGGCTTCTTCGCTGCGGCGGGGTAGTTCGTAGCGCCCCAGCGGAATGTGCTCGGCGCCGGCATCGCCCGTACTGGCGATGATCGGCGGCACGACGGTGAGCGTGAAGGCCGGTTCATCGCCATCGAACTCGGCATGGCCATCGAGCATGGCGCGGGTGAAGCGCATCAGCAGGCGTTCCAGGCGGTCGAGGCTGGCCTTGGCGTCTGTCTGCGCCAGTTTCAAGCGCGCCTGCACATCTTCGTCGAAGTTTTCCAGCAGCGCCTTGCGGGCGCCGAGCATGGCTTCGTTGATATCGCCGGCCAGGTCGAGCTGGAGTTGCACAAAGGCGGTGTGAATCTCGGTGGGGTGGCGGCAGTTCTGGTAGATGTCGGCGATGCGGCGCTCGAAATCGACGCCGGATTCGACGGCGCCCAGCACCTCGTCGCTGGCGCCGAACACGCCGTCGAAGAGTTTGAACTTCTGGTCGAGCAGTTCGTAGACGCGGCGGTCGGCCTCGTTGTCGCGGTTGAGGAAGTTCACCACCACCACGTCGTGCTTCTGCCCGTAGCGGTGGCAGCGGCCGATGCGCTGCTCGATGCGCTGGGGATTCCAGGGCAGGTCGTAGTTGATGACCAGGGAACAGAACTGGAGGTTAATGCCCTCGGCCCCGGCCTCGGTGGCGATCATGATGGTGCCGCCGGGATTGGTGTTGAAGCGGAAGTAATCGACCAATGCGGCGCGGGTATCGGCCGTGCGGGAGCCCGATACCCGGTCGGTGCCCTTGTGCCGCTCGGCCCAATCGGCATAGACGCGGCGGGCGATGGGGTCGTTGTTGCTGCCGTTGAAGAGCACGACACCGTCGGCGTGTTCGGTCTGCGCGAGCAGCTTCAACAGGTAGTCCTGGGTGCGGCGGGACTCGGTGAAGATGATGGCCTTCTTCTCGGCACCCAGCTCGTGCAGTCGCTCGAAGGCCACCTTGAGCGCTTGCAGCAGGGCGATGCCCTTGGCGTTCTCGGTGATGGAGACGGCCAATTGCCGGAAGCTTTCCAGGTCGCCAATTTCCGCTTGAATGGCGGTGATCTGTTGCGCGGTTCTTGCCTGCTCGTCTTCGGCGGCTTCGGTGCCCAATTCATCCGCGGTCTCGTCCAGCGATTCGTAGTCTTGGTCCAGCTCTTCGATCAGAGGCGCTGGCGCTGCTTTTTCGTCCAGGGTTTGTTTCAGGCGCCGTATGAGCGATTCCAGGGCACCGGCGATGGCGAAGGTGCTGGATGCCAGCAGCTTGCGCAATACCAGGGTGATGAGCTGGCGCTGGCTGTTGGGCAGGGCGAACAGGCTGTCGCGCTGGAGGTATTCGCTGACCAGGTTGTAGAGGCGGGTCTCGTCGTCGCCGGGCCGGAACTCGCGCAGCAGCGGGATGCGCTTGGTGTATTTGACGTAGGCCTCGACCTGGCGCCGCAGGGTGCGCTTGCAGATGGGGTTGATGCGCTGCTTCAAGGCATCGAAGCTGCCGGCATCGCGCAATTGGGCGAACTGGCTGCGGAAGCTGTCCAGGTCGCCGAACACCCGGTCGTCGATGAAGCTCACCAGGCCGTATAGCTCCAGCAAGGTGTTCTGCAGCGGCGTGGCAGTAAGGAGCACCTTGCGGGTATGCGACAGCGCGTCGCGCAGGGTGCGCGCCGTCTTGTTCTCGGGTTTGTAGACGTTGCGCAGGCGGTGGGCCTCGTCGACGACCACCAGGTCCCATGCTATGGCCTTGACGGCCTCGGCCTTGCCGGCGGCGAACTGGTAGGAGCAGATGACGATGTTGTCGGGGGACGTGTCGAACGGGTTGATGCTTCCATCCTTGGCCGCCTGACGGAACGACTTGGCCTCAAGAATGATTGCCGGGAGGCCGAATTTGTCCGCCAACTCCTGATGCCATTGCTTGCGCAGGTTGGCGGGCACGATGATGAGGATGCGGCGCCTGCGCTCGGCCCATTTCTGGGCGATGAGCAGGCCGGCCTCGATGGTCTTGCCGAGGCCGACCTCGTCGGCCAGGATGACGCCCTTGGACAGCGGGTTGCGCGTCGCAAACAGGGCGGCATCGATCTGGTGGGGGTTGAGGTCGACCTGGGCGTCCAGCAACGCGCCGGCCATGCGGTCCATGGAGTCCGGCGCGGCTTTCAGGGTCAGCTTGTGGGCGAAGTACGCAAGCTGATGGGGGCTGTAGCTCGGGTTGGGCATGGTGGAATAGATGCCTTCGGTGACTTCCGTCTGTCATTCGTGCCGAATTATGCCGGTGATTCACATCGGATATCGAACAACGATGGTGTTGCATGCCGATAATGCTTCCCCCACCAACCCGATGGACAAGCCTCGGCAAGTGCGGCCGCTGCAACGTCGGCAAGGACTATGTCTGCGTCAAGGGCCCGGTGTATTCGTGGGCCGAACTCAAGGACCTGCCGGCGGAATACTGAAAAGTCGCTGGCGAAGAACTCCAAGACGCCTGTCGATGTCGGTCGCAAACCGATCGATGCTGTCCGGTGCCACCTGAAGTTCCTCGGCGACCACCCTGAATGCGCCAACGGCCTCGACAACCTCGCCGATGATGTGTTTCGCTCGGGTGCCATCGCCGAACCACTGCCTGCCAACCTCGACCAGATCATCGCCACCGGGCGTGGCGAACTGGTGGCCCATGGCCATGACGTGTTCGCCGTTCTGCCCGATGTTGGGTACAAGGTCGAAAGCCGGCGACAGGTGATATCCGCGATCATCACGGATCATCAGGAAGTTCTTCAGGTGATCGTCCGTGTTGCCGATCGCCGCATTGAACACCATTTGACGGAAAAAGCGGGGCAAGTCATCCGGATCGTTCGTAAACTTTCTGATTACCGCCGCCGGTTCGCTGTACGACTGGCAGTGAATGCCGCCCGCCTCGCGGCACAAGGTGCTGAGCGACAACATGTGTGCCCGTCCGGTGTCGCACCGGCGGCATACAGGCGATTGAGTTCCGCATTCTCAAGCACCTGTCCGGCGTCGAAAGCGATGGCAGCCGCCGCGAGATCGGCAAGATCGTGCGATGACCGGAGCCGGACGGGTGGAACCTCCCCCTCGGAAAAGGACAAGGCGCCCAGGCCATTACCACCAACGGCACGCATGAACCAATAGGGTCCCTGTTGGTGCCGTGGCAAGCGATGCCCGACGACAATCAACCGTCGACCCCAGTCGTCGGGCAGGGCATCATTGAACCCCTGCAGCGGGTGACCGAGGTTGCTGGCCTGGAACTCGACAGGAGTAAGCGGCAGCACCTGCGGGTCCGGGGTGATCGGGAAGGCATCCTGTCGCTCGAGCCAACTGCGCGCGTAGCGAAAGGCCGTGGGTGCCGTACCGTCCGGGCGAGGGGCGTCGAAGGCGATCTCGCCAAGCGCCGTTGTCTCGCCTGTTGGAAGAGTGATCCACACGCGCAGCAGATTCATGCCGTACTCCGCTTCCTGGACGCGCGCTGCCGCGGCTTCGGGGAACGCGCGGCACGCGCGAACAGACTCTCCTGTTTCTCCAGCACGCGGTCGGCATCCGACATGCGCGACAGCATCCACAAGGCAGCCATCCATGCACCTACGGCGACCGTGGGAACACCTTTTTCCATGTCACGCAAGGTTGGAATCGACACGCCGATTCGCGTGGCGAACATTGCCTGGCTGTCGCCGCGATCAAGGCGAGCCATCCGCAGCCTGGCACCCAGTGAAGCAAGGGTGCGCGCAGTTTCGTCATTAGAAAACATGGTTTCTATAATATCCAGAAACCACACGTAACACAAACTATAGATTGGAATAGCTTGAGTACATCAGTGCCGGCGCGGGTTTCCGGGGTGGCGAAGTCAGGCTGGCTCCCGGACATACGGCTCGCGCAGTTCGACGGGCTTGACCGCCTTCTTGCGCATGCGGATGTTGAGCATCTCGACGCCGACCGAGAAGGCCATGGCGAAGTAGATGTAGCCTTTCGGCACATGGTGACCGAAGCCGTCCGCGATCAGCACGACGCCGACGACGACGAGGAAGGACAGCGCCAGCATCTTGATCGTCGGATGATCGGAGACGAAGCGGCCGATGCTCGCGGCAAACAGCATCATCAAGCCGACCGACGCGACCACCGCGGCGATCATCACGGCGACGTCGCTCACCATGCCGACGGCGGTGATGATCGAATCAAGCGAAAAGACGAGGTCGATCACCATGATCTGGGCGATGACGCCGGCGAAGCTCGATGCCACCTTGCGCGACGCTTCCCCCTCTTCGCCTTCGAGCAACTGGTGCACCTCGCCGGTACTCTTCCAGATCAGGAACAGTCCCCCCGAAATCAGGATCAGATCGCGCCCGGAAATATCCTGGCCCAGCACCGAGAATACCGGCGCGGTCAGGCCGACGATCCACGACAGCACCAGCAGCAGCCCGATGCGCATGAACATGGCCAGGAAGAGGCCGATGCGCCGGGCCATCTCCTGTTTCTCGCGCGGCAACCTGTCGACGAGGATGGAAATGAAAATGATGTTGTCGATGCCGAGCACCAGTTCCAGCGCGGTCAGCGTGAAAAAGGCGATCCAGACTTCGGGGTTAAGCAGGAGTTCGATCATGGTCGGTCAACGAGGGGTTTCGGGGTCGGGTTTACCGCAACCGCCGATGATACCGATATCAGGCTGGCGGAGGTATATGTCGTGCCACAGAGCAACCTGCCGGCCATTCTCGCCGGCAAACTCGCCTTCCTGTCCGAACAGCTGCTCTCCAAAGTCGCGAAAGAGAAGCGCTTGTAAGAATGTAGCTTGTAAGCTACATTTATCGCACGATTGAAGTTTTCCGTTACCAAACCGCCAGTGGCCATGAACCGATCACAGAGTGGATTCAGTCACTGCGCGACAAGCAAGCGCAAGCCAAGGTGAGGATTCGCCTAAAGCGAATTGAAGCGGAAATTTCGGCGATTGCGAGCCGGTGGGCAATGGTGTTCTGGAACTACGGGAGCATCTGGGCGCCGGGTATCGGGTCTATTTCGGTCGGCACGATCGATCATCATTCTGCTGTGTGGCGGATCGAAAAAGACTCAGGCGACGGATATCAAGACAGCCAGGGAATACTGGGCTGATTGGAAACGGAGGCAAGTATGAACAGGAAAGTGGCCGCAGCAGTTTCTCATCACGACCGTGAGGTCGCTGAACTTCGCGCAGATCGCGAACTGGCAGTGGAGTACCTCAAGGCAGCCATGGAATCGCTGGACGATCCGGATAACCGTGCCGCCGGCCTTCTTGCGTTGCGGACTGTGGCGGAGGCTTACGGCGGGCTTGGAGCGGTGGCGACCGAAGCCGGTATCAGCAGGGAGTCGCTTTATCGTACTTTGTCGCCGAAGGGCAATCCGACGCTCAAAACTCTTCTTGCGGTGTTGAAGGCCGTGGGCATGAAGCTTTCAGTTGAGCCAGGCCAACACGCCGCTGTTTGAGTTCGACGCAATGCCGGGAAACCGACGGCGGCAAGATTCCGTCGAATAGCCCGGCGACTGCTTTCCGGCACTTATCTCCAAAGGCAGCCCCCAGCCAGTTCCGGTCATAGACAAAGGTGCAAATCGAGTCTTTTGACGGTCCGGTGTACGTTCGATAGCGACCAGTCAGCCCACCGACGTGGGCAATGACCATACGCCAGCGGTCGGAGCCATTGACGCAGGCTTTGCATAGGGGCCAGAATCGCCGCTGTCTGAATCTCTTCGCCAAACCGGGGCCTCCCAAAGTCCATTCGTGAATATCTTCGCCCGCTTCAAGGGCCTGTCTTCGAAAATCTATATTGCATTCCTTGTCGCCGCCGGCGTGCCCGTCATGGTGGCAGGCCTGGTGGGCATCTATCTATCGCTGGCGACCCTGCGCGAAGAGACGCTGCATCATCTGGAGCAGGAGGTCCAATCGCGTGCCGCCGGGATGGGGCATTTCTTCGATCAATTGGCCAGCGAGCTTCTCTACTTGGCTAGCTCGTCGCTGCTTTACGACCTTGCCAACAGCACGAAGGCGGCTGACGGAAAGCTGCCCGCCATTGCGCGACAGCGACTCGAACGCGACTACGCGGCATTTGCCCGCGCCTATCCCTATATCTACCAGGTGCGCTTTCTGGACGCCAATGGACAGGAGGTGGTCCGCATCGACCGCCGCGACGGTCAGCTGGTGACAGTACCGACAGGCGAACTTCAGGACAAGTCGGATCGTTATTATGTCCATGAAGGTCTGGCCCACGAGGCGGGTCAGGTCTATGTTTCGCCGCTCGACCTGAATGTCGAGCGCGGCCAGGCCGAGAAGCCGGAACGTCCGGTAATCCGCTTTGCCACGCCTATCGTCGATCGCAAGGGCGAGAAGCGCGGCCTGCTGATCGTGAACATCCATGCCGCCTACATCCTCGGGCAGATCCAGGAAATGGCCGGTGGACGCGGCGGTGTTGCCTACCTGTTCGACCGCTCCGGCTTTTACCTTTCCCGCTCGGCCGACGCGACGGGCAGCGAAGCCTTCAGCATGCAGTCGGTCGAGGCGCTGGCCGAATTCTTGCCAAGACCCTTGCTGGCCCGCATAGTCGGTGGCAAGAAAGGAACCGAAGTGGAAGGCAACTGGATCGTTGCCTATTCGCCCATCACCATCGGCCAAACGCTTGCCGATCGCAGCGACAGTTCGATGGAATGGACGGTTGCACTGGCCTTCCCGCGCAGTCAGTTGTTTCATGCGGTCTTCAATCTCTACCTCCTCTACGGCGTGCTGACCCTGAGCCTGCTGATCGCGGCCGCGTTGGGCTATGTGTTGTCGCGCCACCTCCTGCGGCCGATGACGCTGCTGAGTTCGGAGACGGAGGAGATCGCACGGGGCAACTTTTCCCATCGTGTCGAAATTCGCGGCAACGACGAGATCGCGAACTTGGGCGCCCGCTTCAATACCATGGCGGCGCGACTGGAACAGTCTTACAAGGCGCTGGAGGACCGCAAGGGCGAACTGGAAGCGGAGGTGCTGGCCCGTACCATCGATCTGGAGCGCGAACGCAGCCAGTTGGCAGCAGTTATCTCCAACACGGCGGACGGCATACTTTCTGCCGATACCGAAGGCATAATCGTGCTGGCCAACAATGCGGCACGACGCTACCTGATCGACGATACCGGCATTCTTATCGGTCGCTCGATAGGCGAATTCTGGCCCGGCTGGACTGAGTACGCCGGACAATCGCCGGCGACGCGGTCGGCGGGAAATTTCGATCTCGCCGTGCAGGCGCGCACCTTGTCGCTGGGCATCGCGCCGGTGATGAGCGGAGCGAAGCCGGATGGCTTCATTCTTGTCGTCCGCGATGTCACGGAAGAAAGGCATTTGCAGGATGATCGCCGGGAACTCGACCGCCAGATGTTCCAGATGGAAAAGATGGCAACCCTGGGCGAAATCGCCATGGGCCTGGCCCATGAAATCGGCAATCCTCTTGCAGGCATGAAGGCCGTGGTGCAACTGCTGCTCGAAGACAAGCTGGAGGAAGCGCAACGCCAATACCTGCTGCGTGTACAAGGCGAGATAAATCGCCTCGCGGATTTCCTGCGGACGTTCCATGGATTTGCGGCGCCGCAGGAGATGAAGCCGGTGCCTTGTCGCCTGGAGCAGATCCTCGAAGACGTGGTGCTGTGGACGCGCAAGGAAGCACGTTCGCGCAAGGTCAGCGTTGCCTACGCGCCATGCTGCGACCAGGTACCGGAGCTGTGGGCCGATCCGGCGCAGCTCAAGCAAGTGTTGCTCAACCTTGTCATCAATGCGATCCACGCGATGCCCGAAGGCGGCAGCATCGAAATCGGCATGTGCGCCGGCAGGAAATCGGCGGAGGGCAAGAACGCTCAGTTGCCAAACCCGCCACGCATGAGTTTTTGCGTGCGCGACACGGGTGTGGGGATTCCCCCCGAGTTGCAAGCGAGAATCTTCGATCCCTTCTTCACCACGCGGCCCGATGGCTCGGGCATCGGCTTGGCGGTGGTCAAGAAGATCACCTTGCAGCATGGCGCCGACATCCGTGTCGAAAGTACGCCTGGGCATGGAACCTGCTTTGAGCTGGACTGGCCGATCGCAGCTTCGGCGCCATCCGTGTGGATACCGTCTCCGGCGCAAGCGCACGGAGACATAAATTCGGCGTCGCTAACGGCGGCCGTGTGCTGCCGGAGAGAGATGAATGGCTGAACGAATTCTCGTCATCGAAGACGACACGACCATACGTGTCACGCTGCGCGACGTGCTGCAGAAGCAGGGTTACCAGGTCGACCTGGCCGAGGACGGCACCGAGGGCCTGGAGCTTTCCCGCAAGCGTTCCTACGGACTGACCATGCTCGATCTGCATCTGCCCGACATGCACGGGCTTGAGGTGCTGAAGGCCATGCGCGAATCCGATCCCGACGCGCTGGTGGTCGTCATGACGGCCTTCCCCGAAGTGCGCACCGCTGTCGATTGCGTCAAGGCCGGCGCCTACGATTACCTCAACAAACCTTTCGAACTCGACGACCTCAAGGAGATCGTGCGCCGCGCCCTGGAGACGCGCAGCCTGCGTCTTGAAGTCGAGCGTCTGCGCACCCGCACGACATCGCCGGGGCCGCTCGAAGGCATGGTTGGCAGCAGCCCGGCCTTCAACTCGCTGGTAGAGATCACGCGCCGCATTGCCGCCGCTTCCCGTGTGCCGGTGCTGATTCGCGGTGAATCCGGTACCGGCAAGGAACGCGTGGCCCAGGCGATTCACAATCTGTCGCCGCGCGTCGCCGGCCCCTGGGTGACGCTCAATTGTTCGGCGCTGGCCGAGGGCCTGCTCGAATCCGAGATGTTCGGCCACGAGAAGGGCGCCTTCACCTCCGCCGTCGCGGCCAAGCGCGGCCTGCTCGAACTCGCCGACGGCGGCACCCTGTTCCTCGACGAGATCGGCGACCTGTCCCTGGCGCTGCAACCAAAATTGCTGCGC
>JAUYFI010000142.1 GCA_030691075.1 Sulfurisoma sp.
GCAAATCGTGTTGCTGAGGCCCCTGAGTCGGCCCGGAAGCCCTGTAGCGACTGGACAGGTGGCGTTGGGCCTCCAGCACGGCGGAATCGCGGTGCCGCAAGGCATTCCGGAGACCAGCAACACGATTTGCGAAAAGAGCCATTACAAAAGATATGCAGCCGGCAAAATCCGAAGCGGTCCGCCTGCACAACACCGCGACGCTGCAAATGATCGCTGCCATGGACGCGATGCGATATCGCGACGAGGCCGGGCGGACGGAATTTGACGCAAAAATCGAGGCTGCGACAAAAGCGGAAATCGACAGATACGTCGATTATTTTAACTCTGGATACAACGCGAGCGCTGGACTAAAAACGCAAATGGCATCATTTGTTAGCGGTCTTGGAAACGAAAACTGGATGTCAGCTGGCGCGATATATATGCACGCCGGACGGGCTGCCAGCGCAGCGTCGGACGCTGCAAATGCTGCGCCAGCGGCCTCAGGCGGCGGAATTATAATTAACGGCAAGCACCAATTCACCGGCGGGGCCGGTAACGGCGTGCGCGACACATTTGTCGCGGTTGGCGACAAAATCGCTGAGTGGTACAACGGGTCAAAAGTTGAAAAAATCGTGGACGCAATCGGCGAAACAGGTGGCATGGGATGGGACCTGCTGCGCGGAAATACGGACGAATTGCAAGCGCGGATGCTCGACCGTTTTTCGGGCGGCATGGACAAAGCGCACGCCCAAGCCAGCGGCGGCGGCAATATAAACCCGATCATGGCCATGAAAAAATTAGGCGACGACTTAATCATTTCCGCGGTCGCGATATGGCTCGCGGTTTCAGCGGTATTTATAGCGCTGGGTGCGCTCGCGACTAATGTCGCGGTCGCCGCAGTCGGCGGAGTGGGGGCATTTATGGCGGCTGGCACGTTGTTGGGTGGGCTGGTCGCGGTGCTTATGTCAGCAATGCTCGGCATCGGCATCACGCTAGCAATTTACTTGCCCATGGTGCCATATATCCTCTGGATTTCTGCGGTCGCTGGCTGGCTGATTTTCACTTTCGAGGCCGTTCTTGCCGCGCCGATTCTCGCGCTGGCCTTCGCGCATCCCGACGGCCATGATGCGTTCGGTAAGGGCGAAGTTGGCATCATGATGCTGGTCAGCCTTGTGTTCAGGCCGGTACTGATGGTTTTTTCATTTGTCGGCGCGATGATTATTTCCGGCGTCCTGGCCGGATTTGTAAACGCAACTTATTTTGAGCTGGTCGAGAGCACTCAGTCTGCCGCTGGCACTTTTACTGGCGTCATTAGCTCGCTAGGATTCCTGGGTATCTATTTGGCGGTCATGATGCAAGTCATTCACAAGTCGTTTTCGATGATCCACGTCGTGCCCGACAAGGTCATGACATGGGTCGGCGGACACACAACCGGCCACGCGGACGGCGGCGACGAGCAGAAAGTCGGCGCGAGCGTCGCCGGCGGAGTGAGCAGCAGCAAGGGCGCAGTGGGCAAGCCGCAGCGCCAAACCGGCGGCGGTGGCGGCAAAGATAAGGGCGGCGGCAAGGGCGGTGGCGGGGCTGGGGGGGCACCGAAAAACGGCGATCACATCTAAAAATCGACAGGAGAGGGTCATGCTAAAAATCAAAGAATTCGCGAAAAAGTCGCTGGAGGCGACGGCAAGATTTATCGTAATCATGGTCGTCGGCGGCACCGCGGCGATGGCGCTGATTTTAACTAATACACTCGAAATCGTGCGCGATCCGGATGCCCATCTCGCGCCCATGCTGGCGGCGCAGGCGGCGCAGGAGGCGATGCTGGGCGAAACCCGGCGCGACATGCAGCGTGCGCGGGAAGCGGCGGCGGCAGCACGCGAGAACAAGGGCACGAGCAAGCCGGATTCGTTTTTGTGAGCAAAATCGATAACCCGTACATCGCCCGCGCACTTGCTGACGGCCTGGGCGTGCGCGAGGTCGCACGGCTGTTTGAAATCAACGCCGGGAATCTCTCGAAATCGATCAAAAATGGTGTTGTAAATGGGTGTTGTAAAACCGGGCTACAACCCGCGCCAGTAGCCGATCCGGGTGTTGTAAATGGGTGTTGTAATTCAGTCCCCGAAGCCCCACCGCCTGACGACCAGATCACCCCCGTTGTTTTGCGCAATCCGCCCCGGCTCCGGCGGCTGGAAATCGACCTTGAGACCGCCCAGGCAGAGATCGATGCGGCGGCCGCACGGCAGGCGGCAGCGGATGGATCGTTCTGGGTCCTCTCGCTCGTATCACTCGCCGCGCTTGCTGCGGGCTTGGTCGTCGTCGTCACCTAAAGTTGCCGTCGACGGCAATAAAACCATCTTTTGACAGCAACTAAAGTTGCCGTCAACGGCAAAAAGTCAGTCCGCACGGCTTCGCCAAGCTCCCGCCCGCCATCAGCCCTCACGCCAGCATTCGCCTAGCATTCGTGCCGCCAATTTTGGCGACCGGCAAACCCCGCAACATCGCGACCATTCGCCCGCCCTGTGCCCATAATCAGCCCCGCCATGCCATGCGAGCGGGGAGCAGGTTATGGAAACAAAACACGAGCGGGCGCAAGTCCGCTCAAATCGTTGCCAAAAAGACCTTCCCCCTCCCGTCCCCCGGTGGGGGAAGCGAGCAAAGAGCAGATTTTTAACAACAACCTGCTTTTTTGGAGACGAGACCATGACCACTTTTTATGCTAACCCGTACAACCTGGACGCCGCTGGCTTTTATTTCGCTGCCGCCGGCGAATTTATCGAGAAGATGGAGGCACTAACCGACCGCTGGGGCGCGCCGGTCGAGGAATTCGAAATCGACTTTGTCGATGGCGACGATTTCGCCCTGTTTAGCGCTTGCGGCATCGATCAGGGCAATTTGGAGCGATGGTTTGACGAGATCGAACCGCTGGGCGACCGGGAGAAGGTCGCGCTCGCGTGGCTTGTTGGCGAGGCCGGGTACACGCTCGACGACGCGTTGGGCAAAATTGACGACGTGAGCCTGGCGCGCGGCCAGCTGCTGGACGCGGCAACCGAACTTTTCGATGACTGCTATCTCGATTCTGTTCCGGAAAATGTCCGCAACTATATTGATTACGAAGCATTCGCGCGCGATTGCGAATGCGGCGGCGACATGAGCGAATTCGAGTACATGGGCGAAACCTGGACGATCACAAACGCAAGCGGAATTTAGCGCGGTTTCGGTTATCCCCAATTTCTGGGGATAATTCCACCTCTCCCCCAGGGCGGCCAACGAGCCGCCCGAAGGCTAACCGGCTTGCTCAAAAAATAGGCAGCGCTCCATTTTTGCTGACAAAAAATCACAGCCGGTGCCGGTGCCAACCGGAGCCGAGCGGATCCCATCACAGCCCAGAGTTCCGGGGGGGGGGGGGGGGGGGGGGGGGGGGGGGGGGGGGGGGGGGGGGGGGGGGGGGGGGGGGGGGGGGGGGGGGGGGGGGGGGGGG
>JAUYFI010000101.1 GCA_030691075.1 Sulfurisoma sp.
GGCTCTGTCGCCAAACTCCCATTTGTTAAAAAATTAATGAAACCCAAATAATTCTAGCCGAGTTTCATCAGCTTTTTAATGATATTTTATTGTTCTTTATTGCCTTCATTCTATTTTTAAACATTTCAGGCGCGATGAACCCTTGAAAAATCAAACAGTGTTTATTTCAAAAGGAAGAACGGAAATAGCTTTTTTAAGATTATGGCAGATAGCTTCGGAAAAGCATTGAAACAAAACTTTTACCTCGCTTCTGAATTTAGCCCGCTTTCTTAGTTTGGAAAAGTTTCCTTCGAACGGCATTCTGGTTTTTGATCTCCAGCGATCCAAATCTCTGTTTTTCATCTTGTTGCTGTTTTTCATAATAATTCCCGAATGGCAATTGTTAGCTTTTAATATTGAATATGATTTTTTAATATCATACAGCTTATCGGTAAAAACCATGCAATTTCTAGGGCAGATCTCGCTTAATACTTGAAAATCCAAAACATTGGCAGCGGTAACGGCCAGTTTATCAATCAAGCCGAAACGCATATCAACGGAGTGATGCCTTTTATATCCGAACCAGATATTAGTTTTAGATTTTGCTCCCCAGCGCGCGTCTTTATCAGCGGCGTAATTTTTAACATTGGCATTGTTCAGCTTTTCTTCCCCGTCTTTAATTGCCTTGTCTCTTTCTTCCCATAAAGCGGTTTTGGTCACAATCGCGGAAGCGTCAATGAATTTAAAGACATCTCCGAATAATCCTTTGATCCTCAATTCTTGATTAACGGCATTGAAAATATCGGCAATATTTTCCGTCCCGATTCTTTTTCTCAATTTTCCGAAATAGCTGTGATCCGGAGTTTTTTCCAAAAGAGAAAACCCGCAGAACCATTTGACCGCGACATTTTCTTCCAAAACTTTTTCCATTTCCCTGTCTGAATAATCTTCCCAGAATTGAATTAGAAGAGCTTTGAATCCTTTTGTAATATTTATGCCTTCGGCTCCCATATCGGAATAAAGCTTGCGATAAGGAAAAACTGTTTTTTCAAAATCAACCGCCTTGCTTAACTTCCTGAACGCGTGGTCTTCTCTGACTATTTTTTCAATAATTTCTTCTTCCGTGGAAGTGAATAATTTCACTCCCGCAGTTTCAATTTTCATCATACATTTTGTGTTATTTTTAAGCTGTTTATGGCTTAATTATACCACAAAATCAACCTTTCCGATACTGATTTTTGAGTAAGTTTTGAAATTGATTGGCGACACGCCC
>JAUYFI010000107.1 GCA_030691075.1 Sulfurisoma sp.
ATCACCTTCTTCATGCCGAGCAGGCCAGGATTGACGCCATCGCAGCGGATCGTCGTGACGTGCGAGTAGCGCCGGTGCCCCGCGAGCATCGAGAGCATCCAGGTGCCCAGCACGTCGCTTTTCGTCGGGGCGTTGGGGCTGGTGTAGCTCAGCGGACAGCTTTCCAGCCAACGCGACCACAGCCCGGTCAGGTTGAGAAACTCGATGAAGCAGGCCAGCTGGCCCATCGGCGTGGCGGTGGAAATCAAGCTCGGCGCCGTGACCGATGCGCGTCCCCTGCGCGCCTTGCGCGAGTTTGTCGCGGCGCATGACTGTCCGCTGGGCCTCGTCATCAACAACGACGAAAAGCCGCGGCAACTGGACGAGCGAATCGTCGCGCTGCCCGCCGCCAGCTTGTAATGCGCCTGACATCGGACATCGGACATCGGACATCGGACATCGGACATCGGACATCGGACATCGGACATCGCCCGCGCCCACGGCGGATGAATTCGGGTGACTGAGCGAGGCTACCGCGGGCTCTTCAGCGCGCGCGCCACCACCACGGCGGTCACGCGCGCCGCGCCGTGGTCCTTGAGCACCCGCGCGAATTCGTCGAGCGTGGCGCCGGTGGTCATCACGTCATCGACGACGATGACCGATTGGTTCGTCAGATCGATCGAGCATTCGAAGGCGTGGCGCACGTTTTTGCGCCGCTCCTTCCACGGCAGCATGGCTTGCGGCGCGGTGTCGATGACGCGGGCGCAGCCGTCGAGCAGCAGCGGGATTTTCAGCGCGCGGGCCAGCGGCCCGGCGATCTCGACGGCCTGGTTGAAGCCGCGGCTGCGCAGCCGTTTGGCCGACAGGGGCAGCGGAAGCATCAGGTCGGCCGTCGGCAAATTCAGGCGCGACAGTTCGCCGGCGAAAAAGTCGGCGATGGCGAGACGGTGCGCGTACTTGAGCTGCTGCACCAGCTTGTCGATTGGAAAGGCATAGACAAAGGCAGCGAGGGTCGCGTCGAAATGCGGTGGGCGCTTCAGGCATTCGCCGCAGGTCTCGCCGTGCGGCGTGGGCAGGGCACAAACGGGGCACAGGCTGGCAGGCGGGCGCGGCAGCCCGTTTTCGCAATCCGGGCACAACAGCGCGTTGCCGCTGTCGGCGGCGCAGAGCAGGCAGCTTTGCGGCAGCAGCGCGGCCGCGACCCGTGCGGCCAAAGCGGAAATTGACAACGCCAACCCCTTTCCCGATATTTCGTTTCTCGCATTCTAACGAGCCGCCTGCCGGAAAGTCGGCGCCGGCGGGACGGCGAGATTTGGCCGTGCGTAACAATGATGCTGGACAATGCATTGAGTGTTGAGTAATATTGCTCAATATGTCTTCTAAATTGACATCAATGCTATTTATCCGACCGCAATTGCCGCTCTTGATCGCTCGTCTGCGGGAGCCGCCCCGGTTCCTGCAGGTTCTGGCCGGCCCGCGTCAGGTGGGCAAGACAACCCTGGCGCGGCAGGCGATGGCGGCGTTTCCCGGGCCTTCTCACTATGCCAGCGCCGATCTGCCGGCTCCGCCGGATGTGGGCTGGATCGAGCAGCAATGGGGGATCGCCCGCCGTCTGGCGATGCAGAGCGCGGCGCAGGGTGGAGCCGAAGGCTCGGCCCTGCTGGTGCTGGATGAAGTTCAGAAGGCGTCGCGCTGGTCCGAGGTTGCCAAAAGGCTCTGGGACGAAGACCGGATGAGCGGGCTGCCGCTGCGGGTTGCCCTGCTCGGTTCCTCGCAATTCCTGATGCAGCAGGGTCTGACCGAAAGCCTGGCCGGTCGTTTCGAGCTGATTCGCGTGCCTCATTGGTCGTTCGCCGAGATGCGCGATGCCTTCGACTGGGATGTCGACCGCTATGTCTGGTTCGGCGGCTACCCTGGCGCCGCGCCGCTGACCGACGACGAATTCCGCTGGAAGAGCCATCTGCTGGATGCGATCATCGAGCCGACCATTTCGCGTGATGTACTGCAACTGGCGCGCATCGACAAACCCGCCCTGCTGCGCCGGCTGTTTGTGCTTGGCTGCGCTTATTCGGGGCAGATTCTTTCCTATCGGAAGATGATCGGCCAATTGCAGGATGTGGGAAATACCACCACCCTGGCCCACTACCTTGACCTGTTGGGCGGCGCGTGGATGCTCGCGGGGCTGGACAAGTTCGCCGGCGATACGGCCCGCAGCCGCGCCGCCAGCCCCAAGCTGCTGGCGCTCAATACCGCGCTGATCAGTTCGCAACTGGCGCAGGACTTCGCGGCGGCTCGTCGCGACGGCGAACTGTGGGGCCGACTGGTGGAGTCGTCCGTCGGCGCGCATCTGGTGAATTCGGCCTTGCCCGGGATGGAAGTCACTTATTGGCGCGAGCGCAATCGCGAGGTCGATTTCATCGTGAGCCACGGCGACAGGGTGGTCGCCATGGAAGTGAAAAGCGGCCGCAACAAGGGAGCCCTGGCCGGCCTGCAAGCCTTTTCCGGCAGTTTTGGCGACTGCCGGCACATCGTCGTCGGCACGGGAGGCATTCCACTGGATGCGTTTCTGGCGACGCCCGCCCACGAGTGGCTGCTTCCCTGATCGGCGCACCGCCGAAAATTGACAAAGCGTAACCCCATCCCCGATGATTCGCCCCTCGCATTCCAACGGCCACCCCTCCCCATGACCACCACCGAGATCGAGGCGCTGTTCGCGCTGCCCTTCGCCGATCTGATCTTCCGCGCCCAGCAGGTGCATCGCGCGCATTTCGACGCCAATGCCATCCAGCGCTCGACGCTGCTTTCGGTGAAGACCGGCGGCTGCTCCGAGGACTGCGGCTACTGCTCGCAATCGGCGCGCCACGGCGAGGTCGAGCGCGAGTCATTGCTTGACGTGGCCGAGGTGGTCGCGGCCGCGCGGGCCGCCAAAGACAAGGGCGCGACGCGCTTCTGCATGGGCGCGGCGTGGAAGGGGCCGAAGGACAAGGATCTCGACACGGTCACCGAGATGGTCAGTGCGGTGAAGGGGCTGGGTCTTGAGACCTGCGTGACGCTGGGCATGCTGAAAGCAGGCCAGGCCGAGAGGCTGCGCGACGCCGGCCTCGATTACTACAACCACAACCTCGACACCGCGCCCGAGTTCTACGGCCAGGTGATTTCGACGCACAGCCAGGCCGACCGCTTCGCGACACTCGACCGCGTGCGCACCGCCGGCATCAAGGTCTGCTGCGGCGGCATCGTCGGCATGGGCGAGACGCGCAAGAGCCGCGTCTCGCTGATCGCCGAGCTGGCCAGGATGGAGCCGCCGCCGGATTCGGTGCCGATCAACAATCTCGTGCCCATGCCCGGCACGCCGCTGGAAAACGCGCCGCCGCTCGATCCTTTCGAGTTCGTGCGCACCATCGCCGCCGCCCGCATCAGTATGCCGGCGGCGTTCGTGCGCCTGTCGGCCGGCCGACAGGAAATGAGCGACGAGCTGCAGGCGCTGTGCTTCCTCGCCGGTGCCAATTCGATTTTCCATGGCGACAAGCTGTTGACCGCCGGCAACCCCGAAGCCGCGCGCGACGAGGCGCTGTTCGAGCGCCTGGGGCTGACGGCAATCTGATGGGCAGGTGTAGTATTGCCGATGTTTCCCCTTGCGTAACGGAGATGCCATGAGTGCGGTCCTCGACAGCGTGCGTCACCGTGTCACGGTGGACGAGTTCTACAAGATGGTCGACGGCGGCGTCTTCATGGAGGACGACCGGGTCGAACTGATCGACGGGGAGATGGTGGACATGGCACCGATAGGCAGCCGGCATGCAGGCGCGGTCACGCGGCTGAATAATCTCTTTGCATCGGCCCTGGCCGGGCGGGCAATTTGCAAGGTGCAAGATCCCCTGCGCCTGACCACGCACTCCGAGCCCGAGCCCGATTTGATGTTGCTCAAGCCCCGCGACGATTTCTACGGCGAGGCCCATCCGGGCGCCGACGACGTGCTGCTGTTGGTCGAAGTCTGCGATACCTCGGCCCGCTTCGACCGCGAGGTGAAGCTGCCGCTCTACGCCCGCCATGGCGTCGTCGAGGTCTGGCTGGTCGATCTCGAAGCGCGCGTCGTCGAAGTTTGCACCGGTCCCCACGGCGAAGCAGGCGCTTACACCGAGAGACGGTGCGTCGCCGCTGGCGTCGTTGCACCACGCGCCATGCCGGATTGCGGCGTGGCGGTCGAGCCACTTTTCTCGCGCGGCTGACCGGCCGCCGCTGCACGGGCGCACGGCTCCCGCTCATGCGTCAGGACTTCGCCCGCGCCGCCGCCAGTTACGACGAGGCGGCGGTGCTGGCGCGCGAGACCGGCCGGCGCATGGCCGAGCGGCTGGATCTGGTGAAGATTGCCCCGAAGCGCATCGTCGACATCGGCTGCGCCACCGGTGACGGCATCCGCGAATTGCAACGACGCTACCCGCGGGCGCTGCCGCTCGCCATCGACTATGCGCTGCCCATGCTCGATGCCGTGCGCCGCCAGGCGCCGCTCCTGCAGCACTTGCGCGGCCGCGCTCCTCGTCCCGTCAATGCCGACGTGCGCGCCCTGCCTCTGGCGAGTGGTTCGCTCGACCTGGCCTGGTCAAACCTCATGCTGCACTGGCTCGACGAGCCCCAGACTGCCTTCGCCGAGTTGCACCGCGTGCTCGATGTTGGCGGCCTGCTGATGTTTTCCATGCTCGGCCCGGATACGCTGAAGGAACTGCGCGTCGCCACTAAAAAAGTTATGCGAAGCGGTATCCACGGAGACGGCGGTAGCGGGACGGCGAGGCGGTTCCTCGACATGCACGACATCGGCGACATGCTCGTTCACGCCGGCTTCGCCGACCCGGTCATGGACATGGAAATGATGACCCTCACCTATCGCCGCCCGCGCGACTTCCTTGCCGATCAGCGGCATCTCGGTGTTCGCGACGGCCTGCTCGGTGCGCGGGGCTGGCGCGAGTGGCGCAGGGTGTTCGGTGCCTGGCAGCCGGTCGATGGCCTGCTGCCGGCGAGCTTCGAGATCGTTCATGGCCATGCCTGGAAGGCGGCACCGCGTACCGCGCCGGATGGCCGCGCCATCGTCCGCTTTGCCACGGGATGAAGCGGGTGCGGCGTGGCTCAGTGACGACGGGAAATGATCGGGATGATTCTGCCACGGACCGGCGGCGACTGTTGCGGGGCGTATTTCCCGGCCAGTTGCTCGTGCCGCTCGCGTTCGCGCCAGAGCGCACGAACGCCGAGCAGCAGCAGTACGGCGACGGCATAAAGGGCGGGTGTCGCGACGTCGCGCTTTGCCAGCCACCAGTAATGGATGACGCCGAAAATGGCGATGGGATAGATGGAGCGGTGCAGCGCCTGCCAGCGGCGGCCGCCGAGGCGCCCGAGGGCGAAGCGGTTGGAAGTCGCGGCCAGTGGCAGCAGCAGCACGAAGGCGGCGAAGCCGACGGTGATGAAGGGGCGCTTGAGAATGTCGCGGCCGATGGCGCTCCAGTCGAAGAACTGGTCGAGCCAGAGGTAGCCGAGGAAGTGCAGCGCGGCGTAGAAGAAGGCATGGAGGCCGAGCATGCGGCGCAGGCGGCCGAGCCAGGCCCAGCCCACGATCCGGCGCAGCGGCGTGATCGCCAGCGTGATGACCAGGAAATTCAGCGTCCAGCTGCCGAGTCCGCGCTGGATGGCCTCGATCGGGTTGGCGCCGAGCGTGTCCCGCCACGCGCCCCAGCCGAGCCGGCCCAGCGGCAGCAGGCAGAGCAGGAACAGCGCCAGCTTGAGTGCGGCGAGCTGGCGGTCGGAAATGTTTACCCCAAGGGTACTTCCTGCGGGGCGCATCAGAAGAATTTTCGCGGATCCATGCCGGCGTAGAGCGAGGCGACCTGGTCGGCGTAACCGTTGAAGGGCCGGGTGGCGCGCCTGAAGAATTCGCCGATGCGGCGCTCGCGCGCCTGGCTCCGGCGCGGGTGGTCGACCTCGGGATTGACGTTGGCGTAGAAGCCGTACTCGTCGGGAACGGCCTTCATCCACACGGTGTCGGGCGGGCGCTCGACGTGGCCGTTCTTGTCCGAGGCGAACACGAGGAAGTTGCCGTGGTTGACGATGTCGTCGCGCGGCGTCGATGTTTCCAGCAGGGATAGCGGGCTCTTGCGGATGGGCAGGGCCTGGGCGGCGGCTGGAGCGGGAAGCAGCCCGCCCAGTGCCAGTGTGCCGGCGGCGTTCAGAAACTTTCGACGATCGAAGTAACTTTGCGGCGGAGTGATTTCGGAGGAAAGGATGCGCATGGTCGCGGATTGGGCCGGCGAACTGCCGTTTGGTTCCCCATGATGGTCATGCCGCCATGACCTCGAACCTTTTTGCGTGAGCGGCAGCAGTGTTGGGCGTTGTGGGGCAGTGCTTGCCGCGTCCGCCCGCAAGCGGTAGGATCGCCGGGAAACACACAGTGGAGACCAATGGCATGGCCAGCGATTCCAGAAATCTACTCGAAACCGTATGGAGCTACATCGCATTCGCGCTGATGCTGATCGGCATTGTCGGTTTGTCGTTTCAGTTCTTCCGTGACGATGGTTGGGCCGAACAGATCATTGGCAAGGTGTGGGAAGCGGAGACGCGCAATCCGCTGCTGATGACGCCGGTGATTCTCGGCGGTGCCTGGGTGCTGCTGTTGTTCTTTCGCGGGGGGCTGGTGGTCGGCAAGGGGCACCCGCTCTCCGACGCCTTTGTCTACCTGCTGATGGTGGCTGGCGGGTGGTTTCTTTACCAATGGCTGAGCAGCGGCGCCGCGTGATGAACAACGACGAACAAAAAAGGGCGGCCAGGCCACCCTTTTTACTGGTCCCGACAGTCGTTCAGCGCAAGCCGGCGATGTAGTCGGAGACCGCCTTGATCTCGGGGTCGGTCATCTTGATGGCGATCATGCGCATCATCTTGGCCGGATCGTTGGCGCGGGTGCCGTCGCGGAAGGCCTTGAGCTGCGCCTCGATGTATTCGGCGTACTGGCCCTGGATGCGTGGGTACTGCGCCGGGATGCCGGCGCCGGCCGGGCCGTGGCAGGCGGCGCAGGCGGCCAGGCCCTTGCTCTTGTCGCCGGCACGGTAGAGTTTCTGACCGGATTCAATGGTTTCGCGATTCCTGGCCTGCTCGCCCTTCTGCTGCTGCATCGAGAAGTAGGCGGCGAGGTCGCGCATCTGGGCTTCGTCGTAGGCGGCGATCATGCCGTTCATGATGGCGTTGACGCGCTCGGGCTGCTTGCCGTCGGCGCCCTTGAAGTTCTTCATCTGCTTGAGCAGGTAGTCGGCGTGCTGGCCGGCGATCTTGGGGTTGGCCGGGGCAGGGCTGTTGCCATCGGGACCATGGCAGGCGATACAGACGGTGGAAGCGATGGCCTGGCCCTTGGCTGGATTGCCCTTGGGTGCGGCCTTGGCGGCATCAGAGGCGTTGGCGGCACTGGCGACGAAAGCCGCGGCGATCAGCGGCAGCAGAAAGCGGGTCATCTCAAAGCTCCTAACATCATTCCGGACAGCAGACGGGATTCACAATCGTGATATTCTAACCCAGCTCTTGCGGTTTCCGCATCCCACACCCCGATTTGCACCCCTCCGCCGCCATGGCGCCGCCTGTTTCGCTCTTCCGTCACGCCGCTTTCGAGATCTCGGTCGCCCAGCCGGACGGATTGCCGCCGTCCAACGCCCCGGAAATTGCCTTCGCCGGTCGTTCCAACGCGGGGAAATCCTCGGCTATCAACACTCTGGTGGACCACACGCGGCTGGCCTTCGTTTCCAAGACACCGGGGCGAACCCAGCTCATCAACGTTTTCCGCATGAAGAACGGCGCGGCGCTGATCGACCTGCCGGGTTACGGCTACGCCCAGGTACCCGAGAGCGTGCGCCGGGAATGGCGGGGGCTGCTCGAACGCTATTTGACGGAGCGCTCCAATCTCGTTGGACTGGTGCTGATCATGGACTCGCGCCGACCCTTCACCGAGCGCGACCGGCAGATGGTGGCCTGGTTCGCCGTCAGCGGTCGGCCGATCCACTGCCTGCTGACCAAGTCCGACAAGCTGACGCGGCAGGAACAGGCCAAGGTCCTGCGCGATACGAAAAAGATCGCCGCCGAATACGCCTGCCCCATCACCGTCCAACTCTTCTCCAGCCTCAAGAAAACCGGTATGGAGGAAGCCGAGGCCGTGATCGCTCCATGGCTAAAAATCGAGTCAGGCGAAGCCGAGGCGAACTGATTTCCCCGTGGGGGCTTCTTCTTTTGGCTGCGCCAAAAGAAGAAGCCCCCGGCGGAGCCGGGGGCGGAAATTGCCTTAAGGGGATTAAGGCACCCGCTCAGGGAGGGTAAGCGGGGGACGGCTCAACACCATCCGCTTCCTATGATAGAAAATGGCGGCCAAAGTTCCAGCGAAGTTTTCAGCAATTTTTCGGACCAAGACCATGAAAACAAAGGGTGTATTTCCCGGGACGCGGATGCGTCGCATGCGCCGCGACGATTTTTCCCGCCGCCTGATGCGCGAGAACGTCCTGACGCCGGCCGATTTCATCTATCCGGTATTCGTGCTGGAGGGGAAGAAGAAGGTCGAGAAGGTCGCCTCCATGCCCGGCGTCGAGCGCATGACGCTGGACCGGCTGTTGCCGGTGGCGGAAAAGGCGCTGAAACTGGGCATTCCCGCTCTGGCGCTGTTCCCCGTGATCGATGCGTCGAAAAAGAGCGAAGGCGCCGAGGAGGCCTGGAACCCGAAGGGGTTGGTGCCGACCGTGGTGGCGAAGCTGAAAAAGGAGTTTCCCGAACTCGGCGTGATCACCGACGTGGCGCTCGATCCTTACACCAGTCACGGCCAGGATGGCCTGATCGACCCGAACGACCCGACCGGCTATGTGCTCAACGACGAAACGCTGGCCGCGCTGGAAAAGCAGGCGCTCTGCCACGCCCGCGCCGGCGCCGACGTGGTGGCGCCCTCGGACATGATGGACGGGCGCGTCAAGCGCATCCGCGCGGCGCTCGATGGCGAGAAACTGATCCATACTCGCATCCTCGCCTATGCGGCGAAATACGCGTCCAGCTTCTACGGCCCCTTCCGCGACGCCGTCGGCTCGGCCGGCAACCTCGGCAAGGGCGACAAAACCACCTACCAGATGGATCCGGCCAATTCCGACGAGGCGCTGCGCGAAGTGGCGCTCGACATCGGCGAGGGCGCCGACATGGTGATGGTCAAGCCCGGCATGCCGTATCTGGACATCGTGCGCCGGGTCAAGGACGAGTTCGGCGTGCCGACCTACGCCTACCAGGTGAGCGGCGAATATGCCATGCTCAAGGCCGCCGCCGCCAACGGCTGGCTCGACCACGACGCCTGCATGCTCGAGGCGCTGCTCTGCTTCAAGCGCGCCGGCGCCGACGGTATCCTGACCTACTTCGCCATCGAGGCGGCCGCGGCGCTACGGAAGTAAAAAGTCGGCGCTGGCGGGACGGCGTCTACGGCATTAACTACGGCATTAACTGTTTCATCAGCGCGTCGGCTTCGCTCTGGCTGAGCTTCTTGTCCTCGCCGGCGACTGCTTCCACCACGATGGCGCCGACCAGCGCCTTCATCGCCTTGCGGATCGCCTGGCCGGCGAGATCCTGGAATTCCTGGGCGACGATGATGTGGGTCAGGTGTGCCGAGACCAGCCGCAGCGCCTCGTCGATTTCCTTGCGGTTCCAGTCGTGACCGAGCGAGTCGCGCGTCGCGGCGAGAATCTGCTTGGCGGCCTCGGCTTCGGCCAGCGAGCGGGTGGCGGCGTCGGCGGTCATGCGTTCGACATTGCCGAGCGTCGCGGCGATGGCCTTCGGGTCGTGTTTCGTGGCGCGGCTGATGCCTTTCGCGGCCTCGTTCAATTTTTTGGCCAGCGACTTGAGTTCGGCGAGCACCGATCCCGTCGCCGGCTTGGCGCGCGCGGCGGGTTTTTTGATGGCGGGTTTTCCCGCCACGGGCTTGGCGGCCGGCTTGGTCGCCGGGGCCTTGCTGGTTTTTGTGGTCTTGGCCATGGTCTTCTTTTCCTCCCTGAAAACAATTATGCGGCGAGCAGCGGCCATTGTTGCGGCCAGCTGCCGAGCGGATCTTCGCGGAAGCCGCCCTTGACGAAGCGTTGCCAGCGGCCGACGGTGTAACAGATCAGGGCGTCGGCGTGCGCGCCCGCGTCATGTGCGGCGGGCAGCGCGCCCTGGGTCACCGCCACCTTGAGGCTCTGCCGCAGCGTCGCCTCGATGCGATCGAGCAACTGGTTGATGCGCGCCTGCAGCCGCGGGTTTTCGTGCACCAATGCGTCACCGATGAGCACGCGGGTCAGCCCCTTGTTCTTCTGGGCGAAGCGCAGCAGCGTGACGACGATCATCTCGGCCTGCTTGAGGCCGGATTCCTCGTCGGCGGCGATCTGGTTGATGACCGAGAACAGGCTCGATTCGATGAACTCGATCAGCCCTTCGTACATCTGCGCCTTGCTGGCGAAGTGGCGGTAGAGGGCGGCTTCGGAAACGTCGAGCCGCGCGGCCAGCGCGGCGGTCGTCACCTTCTCGCCCGCCGGATCTTCGAGCATGGCGGCGATGGTTTGCAGAATCTGCAGCTTGCGTTCGCTCAGCTTGGGGTCGGTGTTGGCGCGCATCGGAGTCGTCCGGGGTGACGGGGCAGGTCGAACGCGGATTGTAGCCTCAGGTCGACCCAGGCCGGGATTCTTGGCGCGCGGGCGGTCACTTGGACTTGATCAGGGTGCCGACGCCCTCGTCGGTGAGGATCTCGAGCAGCAATGCATGCTCGACGCGGCCGTCGATGATATGCACGCTCTTCACGCCGCTGCGCGCCGCATCCAGCGCCGAACCGATCTTCGGCAGCATGCCGCCCGAGAGCGTGCCATCCTCGATCATGGCGTCGATTTCCTTCGGCGTGATGCCGGTCAGCAACTCGCCGGCCTTGTTGAGGACGCCGGGCGTGTTGGTGAGCAGTACCAGTTTCTCGGCGCCCAGCACTTCGGCGATCTTGCCGGCGACGACGTCGGCATTGATGTTGTAGGTCTCTCCTTTCGGCCCGACGCCGATGGGCGCGATCACCGGAATGAAGTCGCCGGTATCGAGGAAAGCGATCAGCGAGGGGTCGATGGAGGTGATTTCGCCGACCTGGCCGATGTCGATCATCTCCTCGGGCTTGTCCTTGTCGGGCAGCAGCAGCTTCTTGGCGCGGATGAAGTTGCCGTCCTGGCCGGTGAGGCCGACGGCCTTGCCGCCGTGCTGGTTGATGAGGTTGACGATTTCCTTGTTCACCTGGCCGCCGAGCACCATCTCGACGATGTCCATGGTCTCTTCGTCGGTGACGCGCATGCCCTGGATGAAGGTGCCCTGCTTGCCGACGCGCTTCAACAGCTCCTCGATCCGCGGCCCGCCGCCATGCACCACCACCGGGTTCATGCCGACGAGTTTCAGCAGCACCACGTCGCGGGCGAAGCCGTCTTGCAGCGCAGGGTCGGTCATGGCGTTGCCGCCGTACTTGATGACGATGGTCTTGTCGAAGAAGCGCTTGATGTAGGGCAGCGCCTCGCCGAGGATATTGGCCTTGGTGCCGGGGGTGATGGTCTCGCTCATGGGGCTCGCCGGATGCGTTGGAAAATATGCATTCTAGCGGGGTAGCCAGAACATTGGTCGGGATCGGCATGGTGCTGCTGTCCGTGCTCGGCTGCTGCCGATTCCGGCGGGCAAGCCCGGGTCGGCGCCCGTCGCGAATTGAAACTGGAAAACCGCGCGGACGGAGGCTTGCGCGCCACGCTTATACTGCCGCGCCGTCCCCATCAACGCGGTGGATCCGGCTGACGCCGTCCCGCCGGCGCCGACTTTCACGGAGCACCACGATGTCTCGCCTCTTTCATCTCCTCGCCGTCACGTTTCTCGCTCTGACTTCCTTCGCGGCGCACGCCGAATACATCCCCAGGGCCGAGCGCGTCGCCGACGGCGTCTATGCCATCGTCGGTCCGCTGGGACAGCGCAGCGCCGATAACGACGGGCTCAACGCCAACTTCGGCTTCGTCGTCACTCCCTCGGGCGTGATCCTGATCGACTCCGGCGCCAGCCGCATCGGCGCGCAAAAGCTGGAGCAGGCCATCCGCGCCGTCACCGCCAAGCCGGTGCGCTGGGTGGTCAACACCGGCGGCCAGGACCACCGCTGGCTCGGCAACGACTATTTCGCCGGTCGCGGCGCGGAAACCATCGCGCTTGCCCGGACGGCCGCCACCCAGGCGCAGCAGGCCGCCCAGCAGATGGCCGGGCTCGAACGCTTCCTCGGCGAACGGCTGCAGGGAACGCAGCCCCGACCGGCCACCCGCACGCTGGCGGGCGACGAGGCGACGCTCGAACTGGGCGGAGAAACGCTGACCCTGCGCTACACGGACGCCCACTTCCCCGGCGATGCGATGGTCCATCTGCCCCGGCGCGGCATCGTCTTCACGGGCGACCTCGTCTATGTCGACCGCATGCTCGGCGTGATGCCGTTGTCCAGCGTGCAGCGCGGCCTGACGGCATTCCGCGCGATGGCCGCGCTCAAGCCGGCGCGGGTCGTTCCGGGCCATGGCCGGGTCTGCGACCTGGCGAAGGCGCAGCAGGATACCGGCGATTACTACGAGTTCCTCGCGAACACGGTGGGGGCCTCGGCGAAGGACCTGCAGCCGATGGACGAGGTTCTCAAACGCCACACGGATTTGCCGGCCTTCCGCCACCTGGAGAACTACGACGCCCTGCACCGCGCCAACATGAACCGCGCTTTCACCGAGTTCGAGTCGCAGTAGGAGCAGCCCGGCGCGTCCGCCATGTTCTTCGAAATCGCCGGCATTACCGTCCCGCTCTGGCTGCCGCCGCTGGTGGCCTTCGCCATTTCCTTCTTCACCTCGATGGTCGGCGTCTCCGGCGCCTTTCTGCTGCTGCCCTTCCAGATGAGCGTGCTCGGCTATGTTGCGCCCTCGGTGTCGGCGACCAATCTCGTCTTCAACCTGGTTGCGATTCCCGCCGGCGTCTGGCGCTATGCGCGCGAGGGGCGCATGGACTGGCGGCTGGCGTGGATCATCGCCGCCGGCGCGCTGCCCGGGTTGGCCGTCGGCTGGTGGCTGCGCGTGCATTGGCTGGCCGATCCGCGCGCTTTCAAGTTCTTCGCCGGCATCGTTCTCGCGATCCTGGCGCTGAAGCTGCTGCGCGATGCGCGGGGGGCCGGCGATGCGGCAAGCGAGGCGACGGTGGCCGGCTTCCGTGCGCGGCCGGTCTTTCTGCTGGCGCTGGTCGTCGGCGTGATTGGCGGCGCCTACGGCATCGGCGGCGGCGCCTTCATGGCGCCCTTCCTGGTCGCCGCGTTCGGCCTGTTGCCGCACCGCATCGCCGGCGCCACGCTGTTCGGCACGCTGCTTACGTCGATCGCCGGCGTTGCGCTCTACCAGTTCCTGCCGGCGCCGGCCGGCATCGAGACGCGACCGGACTGGGCGTTGGGAATTCTCTTCGGGCTAGGCGGCGCGGCTGGCATGTACGCCGGCGCACGCACGCAGAAGCATGTGCCGCAGCGCGCGCTCAAACTCGGCCTGGCCGGTATCCTGGCGCTGCTGGCGCTGCTCTACGTCACGCAGTTTTTTCTGCGATAGCTGACGCGACACTGAACTAGAAGTACCCGAAAATCTTCGCCAGCGTCACGCCGATGACCGCTACTCCCAGCGCGGTCCACCCGAAGATGCAGGTACCGCAAACAAACAAGCCGATCTTTTTCAGAGCCGATTCGCTCGATTTCGGAAAACCGGACATCGTGCCTTCGTTCATGATCGTCTCCTCTGGTTGGACAACTTCAACGTGCATCGTCGAGGCCGCATCTGACGTGTACGCAATAAGGATGCCTGGTGCAGAAATCCTCGTCGATGGCGGCAGGCTACGTCTGGCAGTTCTTTCGCTGATCGAAAAAGCCGCCCGCACTGCCGCGGGCGGCTGGGTGATGCCCGCGCTTACTTGAACTGCAGCATCAGCGGTTCCTGCACGAAGGCGTGGCGCAGCTGGGCGTTGTCGAACATGGCGATGCCAAAGCCATGGGTCTTCTTCAGGTCGTCGAACTGCACGTCGTTCTTCGAGCCGGTAGTCAGCTTGCGAGTGATTTCGTAGGTCCATTTTCCTTTCGCCCACTTGCGGCGATCTTGACGTCGCCGCGGTCGCCGACGAAGGGTGCGACGACGATCGATGCCACCTCGTCGCCGGGCTTGAACTTGGCATCGTCGAACGCCACCTTGTCTTCCGCCTTGATCCAGTAGGTACCGCCCTTGTTGCCCGGCTTGCCGTCCTTGTTCATGAACTCGGGCTTGCCGTTCACCAGCTTGTTGTCGTCGTAGCCGCCGCCGGTCTTGGGATCGGTCTTGCGGCCGGCATTCTTGGCTTTTTCCGCATCGAAGCGCGTGTGGTCCAGATAGCCGTCGTCGAGCTGGCCGAGATGGCCGGTGCGGACCCACTTCAGGTGCCAGAGATCGCCGAGCTCGCTGGCCTCCTCGCCGTGGCGAACACGCCCATGATGACGACGAGGGCGACGGCGAAGGAGCCCATGAAGGCCGCCTTCATGCGCCTGGGCTTCGCGGCGGGGGAGATGGTGTTCATCGGGCGGCAGTGTGCGCCGGACGCCCCGGCGTGGCAACCGACATCCCAGCACTTCCGCGCCATCCCCGACATTGTGGAGAGCGATGTCGCCGCCCATGTGGCTCATGATCGCTTTCGACAGGTACCCTTGGGGCGCCGACTTTTGCGACGCATTGGGCCAAGCGAATATCGCAACTTGCTATATATAGCAGATTGCTATAAAGTGCTCCGATGAAGTTGATATCGAATCGGGCGTTGCGCGAGTTCGCGGTGCGCCATCCCGACGCGGAGGGGCCGTTGCAGGATTTCCGCAGGCTGATCGAGCGGGGTGACTATCGGAACTTCGCGGCCTTGCGCGCGACCTTCGCGAGCGTCGACAAGGTGGGCGAGCGGTATGTGTTCGATATCGGCGGCAACAAGTTCCGTTTGATCGCCGCCATTCAGTTCGCCACGCAGCGATTGTTTGTCAAGGCGGTGCTGACGCATCGCGAATACGACAAAGGAGACTGGCAATGAGTGCAACCGAGACCGTAAGTGAAATCCTGGCCCCGTGGGAAGCGGTCAATGCCGCGCTCGGACTATCGGCGCCTCTGCGCGACGAGGCGCACCACGAAGCGCTGCTGGCTTTCGTGGAGGAATGTTTCGACCGTTT
>JAUYFI010000109.1 GCA_030691075.1 Sulfurisoma sp.
CAGGCTGGCCCAATCCTGGCTGTGCTCCGTGATGGCGACGAGGCCGATGCTGGCGCCGACGTTGAAAACCTTGTCCGCCCAGCAGAAATGAAAATTCCTCACGGTTTCGATCAGCTCCTCCGCCAGGCTCTGCGCCCGGGACAGGGGGCATTTTTCGAGCAGCACGCCGAATTCGTCGCCACCGAGGCGTGCCAGCATGTCGTTTTCGCGCACCCTGGCTTGCAGTACCAGCGTGATCTGGCGCAGCAATTCGTCGCCCGCGGCATGGCCGCAGGTATCGTTGACGATCTTGAACTGGTCGAGGTCGAGATAGAGCAGTGCATGCTGTTGGCGTTCAGCCATGGCGTTGCTGATCAGGCTGCTGAGGCGGTGCTCGAACTCGCGCCGGTTGACCAGCCCGGTCAGCGCGTCGTGGCTTGCCTGGTAGGAAATTTCGCGCGCCATGGCGTGGGACTGGGTGTTGTCGTGGAATACCAGCACCACGCCGATGATGATGCCATCGCGGTCGCGGATCGGGGCGGCCGAGTCCTCGATGGAAAACTCGCGGCCGTCACGGCGGATCAGTACGGTGTGATTGGCGAGGCCGACAATGCCATTGTTGCGCAGAGTCTTTTCCACCGGATTTTCGACTGTCGCGCGCGTGTTTTCGTTGATGATGTGGAACACCTGGGTCAGGGGGGTGCCGCGCGCTTCTTCCGTGCTCCAGCCGGTGAGTTCCTCGGCCACCGGGTTGAGGAATTCCACCAGGCCCTTGATGTCGGTGGTGATGACGGCGTCGCCGATGGAGTGAAGCGTGACCAGGGCGCGTTCCTTTTCGGCGAACAGGGCCTCCTCGAAGCGGCTGCGCTGCTCCCGGTCCTGTTCCAGAGCGCGCGCCATCAGGTTGAAATCATGCGTGAGGCGTGAAACTTCATCGCGGCCGACGGAATCCGGCAGCGAAACGCCAAGATTCCCTTCCGCGATGGCATCCGCCGCGTCGGAGAGGAGCTTGAGGCGCTGTGTCATGGTGCGCACCAGCAGCCAGGACAGCAGGCCGCCGAGCAGGATGGCGATGGCGGTGTAA
>JAUYFI010000113.1 GCA_030691075.1 Sulfurisoma sp.
GCTTGCCCTTGACGACGATGTCGGCCGTGCCGCTGACCAGGACGTACATATGTTCGCCGGTATCGCCCTCCTTGAACAGGATTTCTCCAGTCTGCAGCTTGATGAGATCGGGGTCGCGGGTGAAAAGCTCGAAAAAAACCACGGTGTGCCTGCTGTCGGAATGCAAAGGCCGTATCTCTACCAGAGGCTCCCGGCAGCGTCATGCGCGCCCGCGTGAAACTTTTGTTACAACACCCCCTCGCTAACCCCCGATGGCCGACCAGAAATCGCCCTGGCGATCGAGGAACTCGTCGCAACTCATGTAGTGCGAGCCGTCGCAGGAAAAGGTCAGGCTGACCATGCCGTTGAAGATGTTGATCGAGGCCGAGCGCAGGTAGATGTTCTGGTCGGTAATGCGCAGTTCGCGCATGGCGTCGAGGATGGGCTTCCCGGCCTCGCGCCGCATGGCCGCGTCGGCGCTGGTGCTGTTCGGCTAGACCTCAGGCGTCGCCTCGCCCTCCCCGTCATACTGGCGGTGATTGACGTAGAGGCTGTTGCCGACGATGGCCTTGGCCTTCTTCTTCACCTCGGTGGCGATGCCGGCAACCTGCAGGTGATTGACGAACTGCCCCGGCGCCACCTCCGCCGCGCCGATCGACAGCGATGTCAGACGATGGAACACCAGCTCGCCCTTGCGGTTTTCGGTCACGTAGCCGCCGCGCTCGATGTCGTCGTGATTGAAGAAGCCGAGAATCTCCTCCTCGAACAACTTGAGCGCCCGCTCGCAGCGGGCGACCCAGTCGTGGCTCTTCATCGCCAGGATGAAATCGTCGCCGCCGACATGACCGACGAAGTCGATGTCCGGCTCGCCGCACTCGGTGAGAATGCGCGCCGTCAGCGCGATGACCTGGTCGCCCTTGGCATAGCCATAGACATCGTTGAAGGGCTTGAAATGATCGAGATCGCAGTAACAGATGGCGAACGGCTCGCGCGCCGCCAGCAAATTGCCGACATACTGGTTGATCGGCACGCTGCCGGGCAGTTGCGTCAGCGGATTGGCGTAGCGGGCGGCCTCAATCTGCATGCTGGTGATTTCGCGCATCAGGTCCTGCACCGAACCCATGCCGGCGTAACGACCGCCTTCGGTGACGATGAAGCCGCTGACGAGGTGGCGCGGATCGGCATGAACGAAAATATCGGTCAGTTCCGGCAGCGACAGATGCGCATCGACAATGATCGGCGCGGAGTCCATGAAACGCTTGCAGGATTTGCGGCCGTAGATCTCGTGGCGGTACGGCCGCGCCATGTTGTCGATCATGTCGTAACGCGAAATCAAGCCGGCCGGGATGCCGTCGCTGACCACCGCCACGGCACGCAGTCGCGGGTTGCGTTCGAAAATCGCGAACACGGTTTCCGCGGGCGTATCGGGCGTCACCGGCAACATGTCGATCTTCAGCCGCTGCAGCAGATGGACCGGATCCGCCGCACTGGGCTCGCTCTCCGACCGCGACTGGCGGATCAGCTTGTAAGCCGCGGCCGACAGCACCTGGGCCGGCAAGGGGTTGGCGCGCGCGATGTAGTCGCCGGCCACGAGATCGATCTCCAGCCGCTCGGCCACCCGCAGTTCGCGCCGCCCGCAGATGCCCTGGGCGACGATCCGGCTGCCGCGCGCGAGGGCCTGCGCCAGCGCGCCGGCCAGCCGGCTGCCTTTGATCAGATCGGCATCGACGCCGTCGAGCTGACCCTCTTCCAGCAGCACGAATTGCGGTGCATGTTCGCGCCACTGATGCCGCTCCTCCACCGTGCAGCCAAGGACCCCGCTCGCCACGGCCAGCCCCAGCCGTTCGCAACCGGCGACGATGTCCGCGACGCGCCCCAACTCCGCGGCCCGTGCCTGCCAGCCCATCCAGGGCAGCACCACGACGAGCTTCGCGGCCGGGAAGGCGGCCTGCTCGAGCGCATCGACCAGGAAATCGATCAGTTCCGCGCCCAGCACGGTCGCCGCGGGGGCCGGCAAGTGCAGAAACAGGCGGCCCTCGCTGCCCTCGTGAGCGTAGCGGCCGATGAGCGTGGTCAGCATCCGCCGACTCAGGCGCGAGATTTCGCCGACGCACGCCGCAAACTCGAACAGCCGGGCTTCCGAATGCAGCAGCGCATCCGGCGGCCCCGCCACGGCGCCAATGTGGCCGAACACCGCGCACTCGCCCAGCGACGCCACGGGGCGGAAGCGCACCGACAGCATCCCGCCGGCGAGAATCTGCTCGAGTTCGGCACGGCAGAAATCGCAATGTTCGGGACATGCCGACGCGGGCGCAACGCCGGAAACGGTCGATGGAAGGGTAGACATGGAAACCGGAAAATGAGAGTACGCCGGCCATCATGTTCGGCGCCGGTTGCGGCACTGCTACCGAAATGTGACAAGTACGCCGTGGCGCCAGCGCCGACTTTTCACGGTACCCCCGCCGTCCGCAGCAGGGCCGGGGCATCGACGGCATCGAGCTGATCGGCGGCGAGAAAGCGTTCGCCATAGCGCCGCCAGGCGCCCGAAGTTAACAACAGGGCGAACAATTCGCGGTCGAGATGGTTGGCACGCGCCATGTCCGCCATGATCGAAAGCGCCTCGGCGGCGCTCCGCGCCGTCTTGTAGGGCCGGTCGCGCGCCGACAGCGCTTCGAACACGTCGGCGATGGCGAGGATGCGTGCCATGGGATCGATCTCTTCCCCGCGCAGGCCGCGCGGATGGCCGCTGCCGTCCGGATGCTCGTGGTGAGCTCCGGCGATATCCGGCACGCCGCGCAGGCGACGCGGCCACGGCAGCTCGCGCAGCATGGCCAGGGTGCGGCTGGCGTGGGCATCGACCAGATAGCGCTCCTCCGCCGTCAGGGTGCCGCGCGCAACACCGAGGTTGTAGCGCTCGCCGAGGTTGAGCTTGTGACGCGGCGGCCGCAACCACGTGCCGGCCACGGCCAGCGACAACGGCTCGCCCGGCAACCAGTCCACCAGGTGTTCGAGACGATCGGCCAGCACATGCTCCGGGGCCGGCAGCGGCCGCGGCGGTACCCGGACCTTGCGCTCGGTCTCGTCGCGGGCGAGACCCAGGCGATCATCGAGGGTGCGCTGCCACACCCGTTCGCCGATACGCGCCAGGCGCCGCGCCGCTCCGTCCGGCAGGGCCTCCGTGCCCAGGTTGCAGCCGGCGACAAAGGCAAAATCGTCGTCGAGCGCCTGCCATTCCCGCTCGAGACGGGAGCGCAGCGCTGCGTCGTCGCCGCCGCTGTAGCGGTCGCGCCAATAGGCGATCTCGGCATCGCGCTTGAGGACTTCGAAGCGCATGCGGACCTCGTGGAGGCGGTCGTGGAACGCCGCCAGCTTGGTCGGCTTCTCGCTGACGAAGTCGGGCAGCGCGATCTTGCCGCAATCGTGGAGCCAGGCCGCCAGGCGCAGGGTCGCGCGATCATCCTCGGACAGGTGCAACCGCCCCGACGCTTCGGCCGCGTCGGCCAGCATCTCCGCCAGCAGCGGCACGCGCTGACAATGCGCGCCGGTGTGGGGCGAACGGGCATCGATCGCGTGAGCCACCACGCGCACGAAGGCATCGAACAGCCGCGCCCGCTCATCCATCAGATGCTGCTGGTCGATGGCCACGGCGATCACTCCGGACAACGCGCCGACGAAAGCCTCGAGTTCGGAAGGAAACGCGCCATCCTCGCCTGGGCTTGCCAGACACAGCACGCCGACGATGTCGCCGGGGCGATTGAGCAGCGGCACGGTCAACAGATTTACCCCGCGGCCGGGAAACCAGGCGGTCAGCCACTCCAGGCCCGCCGGTGGCACGGCCGGCGAAAGCACGGTGCTGCCGCGACACTTGTGCCGCACCGGCTCCAACAGCGGATGATCGAGGTCGAGTTCCGCCGGCAGCGCGTGCGGCGCCGGCAGACCGTCGCGGTTCCCGACATCCCGCCATGCCGCCGGCGCCAGACTGCCATCCGGCTGTCTCAGGTAGATCACGGCGGCGCGCAGGCGCGTCGCGGCCAGGGTTTCGCGGACCACGCTGTGGAGCAGGCCGGAAAAGGTCTGGTCGCCGGCCAGCCGCGCCGAGATATCGAGAAACTGGCGAATGGTGCCGCGCATTTCATGCTGCGCCAGGCCGAGTGCGTCGATTTCCCGCAGCCATGATCGACGCGCCGGGCCGTCGAAGCGAAACTCGCGGATCGCCCGGGCGTCGGCGGCCAACTCGCGCAGGGGTCGCGACACCAGCCGGGCCAGGACCCAGGCCACCAGCATGGCCGTCGGCACGGCCGCCGCCAGTGTCCCGGCGATCCAGAAGCGCAGTTCGCGGACTTCGGACTGGGGCAACGTCAGGTGCCGCGCCTGCCACTCGACGGCGATGCCCGCCGCCAGGCCGACGGCGATCATCAGTCCGGCAAGCAGACCACCGACGACGCGATGCAGGAAGAAGCGGCCGTGGTTCGCGGCCGCCACGTCAGAGCATTTCGTCGCAGTGCCGCAGGCGGGCAGCCATGACGCGCATCACCTCGGTGGCGAAGTACGGCGTCTGCGAGACCAGGTAGTGGAAGCGCTTGCGGTCGATTTTCGCCAGCAGGCAATCCGCGGTGGCGGTGAC
>JAUYFI010000138.1 GCA_030691075.1 Sulfurisoma sp.
TGAAGAAGAAGCATGGCTGCTTGGTTTTCAGGATAAATACGGTAAAACTTTGATCCCATCAGGTGGCACGCTGCATCATTTCGTGAAATATCGACTTTCAATTGAAGGTATTAACAAAATCATGGAGATGGTTGGTGAAAGAATTATCAAACTCATAGACTCTAAAGATGCCAAACTGGATTCAACTCCTCTTGAAGCATCAAGATATGATGCGTATAGCGATTTCAACCCATATTATGAATGTAAGATGGATAAAGCCCATATCACGATGATCGGAACATATCCAGTTTTCATGAATTATACTGATGGACTTGTAGGAGACTCTCCTCAACTTCCAGTACATATAGCCGCTCTAATAAAAATGAATGCAAAGATAGATGAATACTGCCTTGATGGTGGGTATGATTCTTTTGAAAATCATGCTGATATTTGGTACAGATTGAAGGCTAAACCATTAATTTCGTTACCAGTTGATGCAGTGATCAATAATGAAGGTGAAGTTGAAAGATTGGATCATTGGGCAAATAAAATGTGGAAGCTTGGCGGTTCAAGACAAATGAAGATTGATGACCAGCTCAGATTCCTGTATGAAAATGGCAGGATAGAGCAAGTTGGAATGTATCTGAGAAACCAGAATCTGAAGGATAAAACCTTCCCGGATTCATACAATCTCAGAAAGGAATGCGAACGAATAAATGGACACATAAAAAACACAGTGAAGTTTGATGTCAGGCGAGTACGGGAAGAGAGTAAGGAGCTTTATTCAAAGTTTAACTTTGTTGCTTATCAATTATTGCTGCTGACTAATTTACAGAATGGCGTTAAATCTACACACACTTTCGAGAATTATATTTAGTTTGCATTAAAATAAGTATAAGTCCGATTATTGATTAGCTGGGGCTATCAACTGATTTCAATGATTCTGTGATTTTGATAAAAATTCAAAGTCTTTTGTTGGCTTTCTCCATATACTGGCAAATCTTTTAAGATACTGAGTGATATTTTTTTAATATGTTCTTGCAGTTAATCAAAGTAGAAATGCGGTTTTTAAAGTTAGTTTGATTTCTTCATGAGAAGAAATCCAATTAGCCTTTTGACTTAAAAAGCTACCTATTTTTTCGGTATGACCTGATTGAAGAAATCAAACTAACTTTAAAAACCGCATTTCTACTTTGATGAACTGCAAGAACATATTAAAAAAATATCACTCAGTATCTTAAAAGATTTGCCAGTATATGGAGAAAGCCAACAAAAGACTTTGAATTTTTA
>JAUYFI010000150.1 GCA_030691075.1 Sulfurisoma sp.
TCTATCGAATAGGAATATGTGGATATTGCTGTCGATTTTGGAAGCACATTCAATCCTGCAAAAAGTCCCAATCCTCTATCAAGTGAAAAATCATTGATCTGTGATAATCTTTCTTGTCCGATTAATTTCAAAGATATTATACAATACCTTCGCCATTAATCTGTATTAATTTTTCCTATTATCGTTATTTCTTTAAATATTTGCTGAATTAAAATTGGATCTGGTTTTTGCGGAAGCAATTTTAATACTTCATCGACATATTTACTGCCTCTAAAATACGCTTTTAGATCTTGAACACTAAATTCCGCATTATGTGGACGAACATCGTTGATTAAAATATGTGAAAGATTAACCATAAAAAAAGCAAGGTTGACTGCATTTCTTACAGGTGTTTCCTTGATGTTCATAAAATCCTCCAATCCCCAGTATTGTTTTGCATCTCGGAAATTGAATTCAATCTGAAAACGTAGCTTGTAATAGTCGATCAACTTCTCATAGTCCAAATCCAGATCACTGCTGAATAAAATCACAAAATCTCTGGCTTTGGTTTTGAGATTTTCTTTAACTATAATCACTATATTCAACTGTTGAGAGAATAGTTTATGCAGCATTGTCATTTGATAAATGTCAGTTTTAATCGACTTTTCACAAGTACTCTTTTTCAAAAACTTGGCAGGAATCTTTTTGTAGTTAATTTGTTCCCCATATTTCTTATGTGCCCCTTTCCCACTGTATGCACCTTCATAACGAAAATATAGCTTTGAGTTCTTTTTCAATTTTGAAATCAGATCCAATCCACCGAGTTTAACCATTTGCAATGCATCATTATGGCCAAATGCACCATCAAACACCGCATATTTGACATGAATGTTATTTCCAATTAGCTGCACCACTTGCCGTAACAGATTCTGGATGATCTTAAGATGTGGAGATAAGTCAACATTCTCCTTGATTTTATTTTTACTCCCTTTGGGTCTCCCTTTCCCTCTTTTTTTCACTGATTCACCGCTATTTTTTTCAGTATCTATTTCTTCTTTTGGACGAATCATCTGTTGGACCATTACCGGCAGTGAGATTCGCCATTTTGTACTGACCAGAGAAAAGACAAATAATGATAATCCTGGAACTGGTTTCCCAAATAGGGATGAAAAAAACCGATCGAGACCAAATGTTTTCTTGCCTGATTTTGTCACGGTAGTTTCATCACCGGCTAAGACAAAAGTGTCAGAAGTATTCAGAAAAAATTTTTGAATTAGACTCCATTGAACCTTTTTCCAATCAATGGATATATTGAAAAATCGTTGAACAGTACGATAACTTCCACCTTCTCCTGTCCAACGAGAAATACCGAGCATGGTAACTCGACCGGTCATGGCTAATATTGCTGTAACGATGAGATTCAACTGAGATATGGTCGCTGAACTCAGACAAGTTTTTAAACATTGAAGACGTGAAATAACGTTGAACACACAAGTTCCTGGGATATCTCTATTGAATACAACATGTGATATATCCCAGAATTAATTCATCTTATCTTATATATAGCAATGTGGCGAAGGTATTGCTATAAACTTATTAGTTCTTGGAGGAACCATACCGCCGATATTCTCAAGATTGTATGTTCCGAAATCGAATTCCAATCCAAGTTCTGAAACATAAAGGTAAGTATTATCTGTGTTTTCTAGCCAGAGACTAATCAGAGCAGATTCCCCAGGAATGTATGATTCTTTATTAAAATTCCACCTTATAATCCAGTTACCCATCAATAATCACATCGGAATTTTTCAAGTTCTTGGTTACAGGAGGCATAGACATTCTAAGCTACACTCTTTTAGTAATCTTTAGTCTTCCTCTAGCATCTTAAGACTTTTGGATAAACTATGCAAGTATTTCTCAGTGTAGTCTATCCGTGCCCCGTTTTTATTGCTACAATTATTATCTTTTCTTAATATATTCTAACGGATGCACGAGAATACCCATTGGATTCAGTAACGGACTCCGTTTTAAAAAACGAGGCATCAATGTGGGTGCATGAGGGTTGGTATGATTTTATTGTTGCGCTGATATTTATTGAAAAGAAGGGGGCACATATAGGTGCAGTTTCTAATTTTTTAAT
>JAUYFI010000152.1 GCA_030691075.1 Sulfurisoma sp.
CGAACTGGCGGTGGCCGCCGCCATCAGCCTGTTCGGCTTCGAATCCGGCGCCGCGCTGGCCACCGTGGTCGGCGTGCTGATCGAAGTCCCCGTGATGCTGCTGGTGGTCAAGGTGGTCAACTCCAGCAAGGGGTGGTACGAACATGGCTGAAATCATTCTCGAATCGACGCTGACCTGTCCGCTGTGCGGCCACGTCAAGACCGAGACCATGCCCACCGATGCCTGCCAGTGGTTCTACGAGTGCGAGGGCTGCCACGCGCTGCTGAAGCCGCAGCCAGGCGACTGCTGCGTGTTCTGTTCCTACGGCACGGTGCCCTGCCCGCCGATTCAGGATCAGCGCGGCTGTTGTACCTGAACCGGCGGCTTAACGTGAAACAACTCGTTCGGAGCGACTGGTGATAGTCGAGCGAAGCGAGCTGGCCAGAAGCCTCCCCGTGAGAGGATGGGAGGGGCGGGCCTTCAATTCGCCTTTCGCGTGTTTCATCATCGGCGGGTGGCTCTCGCTGCCATGAGCGTTAGCGGCGGGGCAGCACTAGGGTTGCCCGCAGGCCGCCCGTGGCAGGGTTTTCCAGCAGCAGCTTGCCGCCATGCAGCACGGCGGCATCGCGCGCGATGGTCAGCCCGAGCCCGACGCCACCCGTCTCCCGGCTGCGCGAGGCTTCGAGCCGCACATAGGGTTCGACCACGCGCACCAGGTCGGCCTCGGCAATGCCGGGGCCGCGATCCTCGACGCTGAGCCGCAACTCCGTGGCGTCATCCTCGATGACTATGTGGGCCGACTGACCGTATTTCACCGCGTTGTCGATCAGGTTGCGCAGCGCGCGCTTGAGCGTCGACAGCCGGCCGACGTAAGGCGCTGCGACGGTTCCGCTCAGGGTCACCGGGCGCCCCAGCGCCTGTTCGTCGGCCACCAGGCTTTGCAACAGCGCCTCCATGTCGATCGACTGCAGCGCTTCGTTCTCGCGCAGGCCGCGCAGGTAGTCGAGCGTCGATTCGACCATGGCCTGCATGTCGTCGATGTCGGCGTTGATTTGCGCGCGCAGAGCTTCGTCATCCACCAGTTCGGCGCGCAGCCGCATGCGGGTCAGCGGTGTGCGCAGGTCGTGGGAGACGGCGGCCAGCGCCCGGCCGCGCTCGGCGATCAGGCGTCGCAGCCGCTCCTGCATGCGGTTGAAGGCTTCGGCGGCGCGGCGCGTTTCGGTCGGTCCGGTCTCCGCCAGCGGCGGCGACTCCAGGTCGCCGCCGAAGGCGTCTGCCGCCTCGGCCAGGCGCTGCAAGGGCCGCGTCACCAGGCGCACGGCCACCAGCGAAACCGCGATCACCGCCGCCAGCGTCAGCACGAGATGAGTGCCGAAGCGGCTCGGCAGGTCGGGCAGGTGGCCGTGGCTTTGCTGCATCAGCAGCGCCCGCTCGCCCATGTGCAGCCACATGCTGGTGAACTGCGCCGCCAGCATGCCGACGACGAGGATCAGCGTCAGCCGGCCGAACAGGGACGAAGGTATCAAACTGGGTATCAGTCGCCTCATTGACCGCACTCCGCCCGGCCTTCCACCGCCGCCGCCAGCACATAGCCTTCGCCGCGCACGGTCTTGATCAGTTGCGGCTCGCGCGAATCGTCGCGCAGACGCTGGCGCAGGCGGCTGACCTGGACGTCGATGGCGCGGTCGTAGGCTTCCGCGCTGCGGCCATGGATCAGCTCCATCAACTGGTCGCGGTTGAGCACCCGGTTGGGATGGTCGAGCAGCAGGCGCAGCAGCCGGTACTCGCCGCCGGACAGCGGCACCGCGACGCCGTCCGGCGCGGTCAGCAGCCGCGTCGCCGTGTCCAGTCGCCAGCCGGCGAAGACCAGGCAGCGCTGCGATTCGGGTCGCAGGTTGGGTGGCAGGGCGCGCGTGCGGCGCAGGATGGATTTGATCCGCGCCAGCAGCTCGCGCGGGCTGAAGGGCTTGACCAGGTAATCATCGGCGCCC
>JAUYFI010000182.1 GCA_030691075.1 Sulfurisoma sp.
TTGCGCTTGGCCATGCGGTGCATGCCCAGGGCCAGCGTCACCGTCACCACTGCCGGCAGGCCTTCGGGAATGGCGGCAACAGCCAGGGCGATGGCGGTCATCGCGGTTTTCACCAGCTCATCGCCACGCATCAGGCCCATGAAGAACATCAGGCCGACGACGACGGTGGCGATGATGGCCAGACGCTTGCCCAGGCCATCGAGTTGAATCTGCAGGGGAGTCTCGCCTTCCGCCGTCTCGGCCAGCAGGCCGGCCAGTCGCCCCATTTCGGTCTGCATTCCGGTAGCACTGACCACGGCTTCGAGACGACCGCGGGTGACCACGGTATTCATGAACACCATGTTGAAGCGTTCGGCCAGCGGGTGTTCTCCCGGCGTCAGGGCGTCGGCGTGCTTGCCCACGGCGTGGGATTCACCGGTCAGGGCCGCTTCCGCCACCTCGGCGTTGTGCGCCGCCAGCACGCGCGCGTCGGCTGGAATCCGGTCGCCCGCTTCCAGCAGCACGATGTCGCCGGGGACAAGATTTTCGGCGGCGATTTCCAGCACCTCGCCGCCGCGACGCACTCGCGCATGCTGCGCCAGCAACATCTACAGAGCCGCCAGCGTTGCCTCGGCGCGGTGCTCCTGGTAGAAACCGAGGCAGGCATTGAACACCACCACGATCAGGATCACCACCGCGTCCTTGATGTCGCCGATAGCGCCCGCCAAGGCGGCTGCGCCGATCAGCACGATGACCAGCAGGTTCTTGAACTGGTCAATGAACTTCATCCAGGCCGGACGCGGCGGCTTTTCCCGCAGCCGGTTGGGGCCGTGGCGTTCCAGCCGTTGCCGCGCCTCGGCTTCGGTCAAGCCCTGGAGGGTGGTGCCCAAGCGGGTTAGCGTTTCCTCGCAGGGAGCCGCCCATAGCTCCTGTTGTTTGGTGTCCTGCACGGATGTTTCCTTAATAAAGCGCGAAACTATTGAGCAGATAAATCGCCACCAGAGCCAGCCCTGGCCAGCTCATGACCCCGCCGACGCGCTTGCGCGGCCTCGTCAGCAGGCCGATCACCACCACCGCACTCATGGCGATGGCGGACATGGCGGTAACGGCGTGAACTGGCGAAACGTGGGCCAGCAACGGACCGGGCAGATAGAAGACATCGTCCACCGCGAGGATGGCGATGTTGAACAGGTTGCTGCCGAGCAGGTTGGCGATGGCCATGTCGATGGCGCCCAGGCGCAGCGCCGCGAAGGTCACCGTGATCTCGGGCAGGGAGGTGACGGCGGCGACGAACTGGGTGCCGACGAAGCTGCGGCTCCACCCCATCAGATCGGCTAGGTCGGCGGCGATGAAAGGCAGCATCGATCCCGCCGCCACCACCGCGACGGCAGCCACGGCATAACGCGCCCCGGCCTGGCGCAGGGTGACATTGGGATAACGCGCGGCCCCGGCGGCCTCGAATTCCGCCACCTCCTCCCGCTCATAACGGAACGCCGCATGCATCGCCGCCAGATAAACCAGCAAGAAGGCCGGCGCGTACAGGCCGACATGGGCCAGCGCAGGCATCCGCCCGGCCTGGGCGAGGAGCAGGCCCGCCGCGCTCATGGCTATGAGCAATATGCCGTAAGCCGCGATCAGCAGATGGCCCTTCCTTCCCGCGGCAAAGATCGAACCCTTGCGGTAAACGGCATCCAGCAGGGCAAGGATCAGCAGGTTGAACACGCAACTGCCGAGCACATCGCCCACGGCGATGTCCGGCTCATGGGCGGCGGCCACCGAACTAATGCCCGTCACCAGTTCAGGCAGGGAAGTCACGGTGGCGAGCAGCGCCAGCCCGACCCACGAGCCGGACAGCCCGGTCTTTTCGGCGATCACGTCGCCGTAGCGGGAGAGATAAAAACCGGCCACCACGATCACCGCGGAGACGATGGCAAACTGTAGCCAGGTTTGCAGGAGGGTGGGCATCATGCTAATCGTCATTTGCCTTGAATTACCTGGACATGAGCATTGCCCAGCTTTTGGTAAAGACGAATCTGCCGCTGGAGCGGCCACCAATCGTACAGAAAAACCTGTATTGGGCGCCACATGGCAACCCAACCGACGATCGTAAGGCTTTCGCGGGCAATGGTATGGTGGACGGTTTGGATGCCAAGCTTTCCAATGGTATCTGCCGCAAGCAGGCACAGGGTGACAAAGACAATACCGATGACCAGGCTCATGCGGCCTTGCCGCAGAAAATGCCTCAAGGCGCTGCGCGTACTCTCGGCCTTGTAGCAGAAGTGGTTGTGTATCGCTCCGCTTACCATCTCGCTGGGGTCGCCATCTGTCGGCCACTGTTCAACGTGGATGGTTATATGGAAGCAACTGCCCGGCGCAAATTCCGACGCCCATGTTTCGATGAAGGTCTCTGCTGCTGGATCAAGGTCTTTGTTCAGGAACGGCGTCGGGTCCATCGAGTTAAACAACTGCGCGATCTCACGCACTTGTAGTGACAAGTGATGGATGGGAGCGGGATTGGCCGATTCTGTCATAAGTGATTTGGGTATGGGTTGGCAAACGAAAACGTCAATAAATCATGCTGTGGACGCTTATGGGTTACATCGTGAACATATCTCATTATGGAGTTCATTCTTGCACCTCCGTAAGGCGTGACCGCAATGCAGTGCTTTCTCCCAGCTCGCGCGCCAGCATGGCGGCCCGGGTTTCGGCACGGCCCGCGTACCAGGACAGGTCGGCGCCCGCCACTATCCGCTTCACGGCAAACATCATTCGGATTCCTTTCGTCATTCACTCATCACGCCGGATCGTCTTGCCGCGCCTGGATAATCTCCTGCAAGACCCTGTTTTTGCCTTTCTGCTTCGCGCCATACATCAGCTTATCCGCCTGTTTCATCAATTCGTCGATACTTTCCGGGGGTGTCATGAACGTGGCCACGCCAAAGCTGCCCGTTACCGGCCAGTTGCCCTTTTGCATTTGGTGTGCCAGTTGCTGTTGCAGCTTGGCGGCGATTGCTCCGGCCGCTTCGCGCCCGGTCTCCGGCAGCAACATCACAAACTCGTCTCCGCCAAGCCGCGCGGCGACATCCGTCGCGCGGGTATTTTTCTGCAGCGTCCCGGCGACCGTGCGCAACACCCTGTCTCCGGCGTCATGGCCATCGAGATCGTTGACCGTTTTGAAATTATCCAGGTCCAGCGAGATAACGCTAAGCGGGTGCCGGTAACGTTGCGCCCGCACGATCTCGGCAGCAGCGTGCTCATGGAAGGCCCGCCGGTTCGGCAGTTGCGTGAGCAAATCCACCCTGGCCAGGGCGAACTCGCGGTCATGCGCCCTTCTCAGCCGATCAACCAGCACAATGACCAGCGCAAACACGCTCAGCCGCACGGCATCATTGACAAGCAAGGCCTGGAGATCGGCGCCAGGGGGTGCCGCCATCCAATCCGCCGCCATCCACACCGCCGCGCTGAGCAATGCCGTGAGGAACCCGGCTTTGATGCTGACATACCAGCAAATAGCCACCACGGGAAGCAGGAAGACGATGTGAAACTCGTATTTCGGACCTGTCAGGTAATGGGCGAGCCCGGACAGCAGTATCCAGATCAGGCCCGATGCAATCAGCCCTATCCTCTGGCGCCCGTGCACTTTCCAATGGATTGCCTTGTCAAAGTTCATCGCTGTCCTCTCTCTGGATGATAGCCAGGGAAACCAGGATTTGCTTTCTCGGTTCAATGTTACCATAGCCATCACACACCAGATTTTCCCGCCCCCCATGCCCGGAACTTCATTGCCACCACTGATCGTTGCAAGCGCCTTCATCGGCGGCCTAGCAATATGAACCGCCGCTCAAATTGAATGGGATGGGCAAGATGCTGTCGAGCCTGTTGACCACCCTGGCGCTGGCTTATGGCGGTCTGGCCGCGCTGCTGTTCCTGTTCCAGGACAGTCTGGCCTATTACCCGCAGATCGGCCGGGAGATTTACGCCACCCCGCGCGAGCACGGCCTTGACTACGAGCCGCTGAGCCTGGCCACGCCGGACGGCGAACGGCTGGATGCCTGGCTCGTGCCGGCGCCACGGTCACGGGGCGTGGTGCTCTTCCTGCACGGCAATGCCGGCAATCTTTCCCACCGCATGGACAGCATCGTCATGTTCCATCGCCTGGGCTACAGCGTGCTGATCTTCGACTACCGCGGCTATGGCCGCAGCACCGGCAAACCCTCCGAGGCTGGCCTGTACCGGGACGCCCAGACTGCCTGGGATCACCTCACCCGGCAGCGCGGCATTCCTCCCGGGCGCATCGTTATTTTTGGCGAATCCCTCGGCGGCGCCATGGCGGCCTGGCTGGCGGCGCGGGAACGGCCGGGCGCGCTGGTGCTATCCTCGGTTCTCATCTCGGCGCCGGAACTCGCCGCCGACCTCTATCCCTGGTTGCCGACGCGCTGGCTGCTGCGCATGCGCTACGACACCCGCGCCGCGCTCGCGGAGGCGCGCTGCCCGGTGCTGGTCGCACACAGCCCGAACGACGAGATCATCCCGTTCCGTCACGGCCAAACGCTGTTCGAAGCGGCGGCGGAACCCAAGGTTTTTCTGCCCCTGGCTGGTGGCCACAATGACGGATTCATTTTCATGCGCGCGGAATGGGTCAATGTTCTGGCCGGGTTTCTGAACCGGCATATTGAGGGGGGCAATGGGCATGAGCGGGCGGATGAGTAAGCTGGGGCGGATCTCCCTGCTCGCCGCGCTCACCATCGGCATCGTGGCGGCGGTGTTCGCCTTCGTGCCGCCGATTGCCCAGCCGCAGTGGTACCACGACTTCGCCGACCGGCGCGTCTGGCTGGGGGTGCCGAACTTTCTCGACGTGGCTTCCAATGCGCTGTTTCTCGTCATCGGGGCGGCGGGATTGGCGCGGCTGTCCGCCGGGGTGTTCGCCGACCCGCGCGAGCGCTGGCCGTATGCCGTATTTTTCGCCGGGCTCGTCCTCGCCGGCCTCGCTTCCGGCTGGTATCACCTGGAGCCAGCCGATACGCGGCTGGCAGGGGATCGCCTGGCCATGAGCGTGGCTTTCTCCGGCTTCACCGCCGCCGTGCTGACGGAACGGCTGGGTTTGCGCTGCGGCCTGGCCGCCCTGCCGGCACTGCTCGTGGCGGGTCCGGCCGCGGTGCTCTGGTGGGCGGCGACCGAGGCGGCCGGGGCGGGTGATCTGCGCGCCTATGGCCTGGTGCAGTTCACCCCCATGCTGATCGTGCCGCTGTTGCTGTGGTTGATGCCGGCGCGCTATACCCGCGGCGGCGACCTGCTCGCGGTGCTGGGGCTCTACGTCCTGGCGCTGGCGCTGGAATGGCTGGACCGGCCCATTTTCGAGCTGACCGGGAGCGTGAGCGGACACACCCTCAAACACCTGGTCGCCGCCTTGGCGGGCTATGTACTGCTGCGCCATGTGCGGCTACGCCGCCTGAAACCGCGCGAGGATAACTTAAGGGCTCGTAAATGAATAACTTGGACATACGTTGCTGTGTATTCGGGATGGATGCAAGGCGCGAGACGCGGGCAATGGTTATTCCATTGCCAAGTCTCGCAACGCCGCAGACGCCCGAATACACAGCAACCCTCC